>DATAPE010000252.1:0-17842 GCA_036265345.1 Actinomycetota bacterium | reverse complement strand
TGTCGTTCTTCGAAGACGCGTTCGAGCGCCTGCCGATATCGAGCTTCTGGCATCCGGTGTTCGGCGCGCTCGGCTTCGCGTTGATAGGCCTCTTCGTGCCGAGAGTGCTCGGGGTCGGCTACCCATCCATCTCAGCGGTTCTGGCGGGCCGTCTCGCGGTGGGCACCCTCGTCGTGTTGGGACTGGCGAAACTCTTCGCTTGGTGGATCGCGCTGGCGTCAGGAACGTCGGGAGGGACGCTGGCTCCGATCCTACTGATCAGTGGCGCGTTCGGAAGCGCGCTGGGTCAGTTGTTCGCTCGCGGAGTGCACAGTCTCAGCCCGAGCGCGTTCGCACTGGTCGCGATGGCGGCTACCTTCGGGGCCGCCACACGAGCGACGTTCGCTTCGATCGTCTTTCTTTTCGAGATCACCCGTGATTACCAGATCATCCTTCCCCTGATGCTTGCGGGGGTGATCGCCGACCTCGTTGCGAGCGCGCTGCTCGAAGAAAGTCTGCTCACGGAAAAGCTAGCCCGTCGGGGCTTGCGCGTGCGCGGCGATTACGAAGTCGACATCCTGCGGACGACCCTAGTGCGTCAGGTCATGACCGAGGATGTCGCCACGCTTCCCTCCGACGTGACGTTGCACGATGCACGTCTTCACTTCGACGACGCCCCCCATGGCGTCTACCCCGTGGTGGATCAGGAGGGGAAGGTGGTCGCGATCTGCACCCGGTCCACTGTGGTGCGCTCGGCGGACGACCCTTCGACTCCACTGACCGATATAGCGGATGAGGACGTGGTCACGGCATTACCCAACGACACTCTGTACTACTCGCTTCACCGGATGCTCGAGGAAGGAGTCGAGGCGCTTCCGGTCGTCGATGACGACGATCACCTGGTGGGCATCTGCACCAGGACCGACATCCTCCGCGCCCGCCGTCACCAGCTCGAGCTCGAGGAGCGGGAACCGTCCAGCTTCCGATTGCCGTCGCGCCTGCGGTTCAAGGAGCGGCCTCGCTAGGGTCTAGGAAACGACCACTGTCTGCGGTGCGGCCCGCAGCCGTCCGACCGCGGTGTCCTTCGACAGGATCGCGAGCGACTCGAACAGAGGCGGCGATACGAGCGTGCCGGTTACCGCTGCACGGATCGGTTGAAAAGCCTGCTTGGGCTTGAGCCCCCGCTGCGAGGCGAGCTCTCGCAACGCACTCTCGATCGCAGTCGTGGACCACTCCGGCAGCTCCGCGAGGCGGTCCGCGACCGCGCCGAGATATTCCGCTTGCCCCTGTACTACCCTCAACGCCTTCTCGTCGAGCGTGACCTGGCCGAACAAGAAGCGGATCATCGAAGGAGCTTCGTCGAGCCGTTTGAGCCGCTCGCTGATCAACGGCGCGACCTCGGTGAGGATCTTGCGACCGGCGGCGGAGTCGGCGTCGATCCCCGCACGCACGCAGAAGGGAACCAGTCTTTCCGCCAGGTCACTGGGCGGTAACTGCTTGATGTAGATGCCGTTCAGCCATTCGAGCTTCACCACATCGAACGCGGCGGGGTTCCTGCCCACGCGCTCGAGGGAGAACTTCTCCACCAGCTCGTCGATCGAGAAGACGTTGGTGTGGTCGTCGAACGACCAGCCGAGCAGGGCGAGGTAGTTGACCATCGCCTCGGGAAGGAAACCCGCATCCCGGTAGGCGCGCACCGAGACATCCCCCCACCGCTTCGACAAGGGACGGCCGTCCGAGGACACAAGCAGCGGAAGATGGGCGAACACGGGCACACCGTCGACGCCGAGCGCCTCGCGGATCAGCAACTGGCGCGGCGTCGATGCGAGCAGGTCTTCGCCCCTGATCACGTGCGTGATGTCCATCTCCAGGTCGTCGACCGTGACCGCGAGCATGTAGGTGGGGAAGCCATCCGACCTCTGGATGATGAAGTCGGAGATCTGGGCAGTCTCGGTCGCGACAGGCCCCCTGACCACGTCGTCGAAGGCGATCGTTCGGTTCTCCGGCACTCGGAACCGCAACGCGAAGGTGCGTCCCTCCGCCTCGAAGGCGGCGCGCTCTTCCGATGTGAGATCCCGGCAGCGCCCGTCGTATCCGGGGGGGCGGCCGGCGGCCGTGGCCGCCTTGCGCCTGGCGTCGAGCTCCTCGGGGGTGCAGTAGCAGCGATAGGCGCTCCCGGCTTCGACCAAGCGAGCCGCAGCCGCGGCATAGTTGTCCAACCGCTCGCTCTGCAGGAACGGACCCTCGTCCCAGCTCAGGCCTAGCCACTCGAGGTCCTCTTCGATGGCCGCGTACGCGCCCTCATTGGCACGTTTCTGGTCGGTGTCTTCGATCCTGAGGACGAAAACCCCGCCCCGCTGCCGGGAGAACAACCAGTTGTAGAGGGCGGCTCGTGCGTTGCCGACATGTATCGATCCACTGGGGGCAGGGGCGATCCTGGTGCGCACGACGTCGCTCATCGCTCCCAGGGTAACTGCGGCCACTAGAGTCACCTCCGGGATGGGCACACCTCGACTCGCGGTAGCCGCAGGCAATCAGCTCAGCGCCGCGGCAGCTGCCGAGACCGGCAGGGCAGGAGGCAATGCCGTCGACGCTTGTCTCGCGGCGGCGATCATGGCGTGGGTTTCGGAGCCGTTCATGGCGTCTCTCGGGGGCTCGGGTTTCATCATCGTGAGGACTGAAGGTGGCGACACCGAAGTCTTCGACGGCAACAACGCGATGCCTCTCGGAGTCAGCAGCGATACGAAGCTGACCAGGATCTTCGTTCCCGATTACGCCAACGGTCTCTACACGGGGATCGGAGGCGGAGCGGTCGCAGTGCCCGGCATCCTGGCAGCGATCGAGGCCGCGTGGGAGGCGCACGGGCGCGTCGAGTGGCCGGCGCTGTTCGCCCCCGCGATCGCCGCCGCCCGTGACGGGATCGCCTTCCCTCACACCTCCGCTTACTACCTGTCGGTCACGTGGTCCCGCATCTGGTCGCTGTTCGCAACCTCGCAGCAGCTCTTCGGGAATGACGACGGGCCTGTTGCAGAAGGAGACACCTTCGTCCAACCCGAGCTGGCCCGATCGCTCGAGCTCGTGGCGTCCACGGGGGCCGGGGCTGTCTACGGCGGCGAGCTTGGCGATCGTTTGATCGCCGCGGTGCAAACCGATGGGGGCGCGTTGTCGACAGAGGATCTGGTTCTGTACCGCTCCGAACGGCGGGCGCCGATCTCGACCCCGGCGTTCGGTTGGACGGTGGAGGCCAACCCTCCCCCCGCTGTCGGCGGTGCGGTGTTGGTGCACATGCTCTCGCTTCTGGAGGGCGCCGACCTCTCCGACCCAGTCGCGCGCCTGCGGGCCCTGGTCGATGCCGAAGGGGCAGCTATCGGCTATCGCAGCGAGAGGTACGAAGACCCGGGCGAGGTCGCCGGCGCGCTGGACCAGGCCCTCAAGCAGCTGAGGGCCACGCGGGCGGGCTCGGCATCGACCAGTCACATCTCGACCTCCGACGCCGGCGGACAGGTCTGCGCGCTTACCGAATCCAACGGCTACGGCTCCGGCCTGGTTGCCGAGGGCGTCCTTCTCAACAACACGCTGGGCGAGGAGGAGCTCAATCCTCGAGGCGCCTTCGGGCTGGCGCCGGGCTCCCGTTGTCACTCGAACATGACCCCCACCGTCGCATCAGGACGCGGGCTTCGCGTTGCTCTCGGCTCCCCCGGCGCCGATCGCATCGTCGGCGCCATCGCCCAAACCCTTATCGCACTGGCCGTGGACGGTGCCTCGCTCGCCGAAGCGATAGCGCGTCCGCGCGCCCACGTGCAGCACCGGCCCGACGGACAGGTGCTGTGCTTCGAGCCCGGGCTGCCGGCCGAGGAGATGGGACTTCCGCTCGACGCCTATCCGGAGCCGCACATGTTCTTCGGAGGCGTGCAAGCGGCATCCGTGGACGACGACGGCGCCGTCGATGCCGCTCATGACCCCCGGCGGTCGGGGGCCACTGCGTTCGTCTAGCTCGCGGCCTCGACGAAGTCCAGCCAGTCGAAATATTTCTCGTCGCCGCCTTTGACGATGGAGAAATATTTGGACTGCAGGGCTTGGGTGACGGGCCCGGGCTCCCCCAGTTTGCGCTCGTCGATCTCGCGCACCGGAGTCACCTCGGCAGCCGTGCCGGTTAGGAACATCTCTTCGGCGAGATAGAGATCGGCCCGCGTCAGCGGGGTTTCGTAGACCGTCATCCCGAGATCGCGCGCCACGTCGATGATCGAGCTGCGGGTCACGCCGGGAAGCGGACCTTCGATCAGCGGGGGCGTCAGGAGCTCACCGTTCCTGACAACGAAGAGGTTCTCACCGGTTGCCTCCGAGACGAAGCCCTGAGGGTTCAGCATCACCGCTTCGTCGTAGCCATCTCGGGTCGCTTCCAGCTTCGCCATCGCGGAGTTGATGTACGCGCCGGTCACCTTCGCTTGGGGCGGGATGATGTTCGGATCGTGACGGCGCCACGACGAGATGGTCATCTTGATGCCGTGTTCCAGCGCGTCGTCGCCCAGGTATGCACCCCACGCCCACACTGCGATCGACACGTCCACGGGATTGCTCTCGGGGTTCACGCCCATCTCGCCCCCGAATCCCCGGTAGGCGATCGGTCTTACGTAACAGGACCGCAAGCCGTTGGCGACGATCAGCTTGTGCGTCGCATCGATCAGCTCGTCGATCGAGTACGGGATGTCCATGAGGAAGATCTTTGCCGAGCGCTCCATCCGCAGAAGGTGCTCGCGCAACCGGAATACCGCCGGCCCCCGCGGGGTCTCGTAGCAGCGGATGCCCTCGAACACCCCCGTGCCGTAATGCAGCGCGTGAGAGAGGACGTGAACGGTGGCGTCCTTCCAATCGACCTGCTCACCGTTCATCCAGATCTTGTCGACCGGTTGGATCGGCATCCACTCTCCCTTGCTGGGCTAGAACGAACTCTAGTGCGGGTCCAGGACGATCACGCGGGCATCCCGGAGGGCAGCTCGCTCGGCTATGTGATCCAGGGTCTGGGTGGGGACCGGAGAATCGAGAGCCAGGCCCATCAACGCCTCCCCTCCTTGGGAATGACGACCGACCTGCATGTTCGCGATGTTGACGCCGGCCTCCCCCAGTAACGAGCCGACGATCCCCACGACTCCGGGGCGATCCTGATACCTGAAGAAAGCCATCACGGGAGCGAACGCCATGTCGATGTCGTAGCCGTATACCCGCACCAGCTTCTCGATCCCGCGTTTCCCCGCCAGCACTCCCGCCACCGTCACCTCTTCACCTGATGACGTGGCGGTGACCTCGATCAGGTTCACGTAGTCGTTCGAGGTCGTGCATTTGGATTCGCTGACCGACACGCCCCGCTCTTTCGCCAGAAGCGGCGCGTTGACGAACGTCACCGGCTCGTGGATGAAAGCCGAGAACGCGCCCTTCAGACCGGCGAGCGTCAATGCTCGTGTGTCGTGATCGGCGATCTGGCCGTCGTATTCCAGCCGCAAGCTCTCTATCCCACGGCCGGACAATCCGACCACCAACCGGCCCAGCCGTTCCGCGAGCTGCAGATAGGGCCGGACGGGCTCGGGTATCTCGGTCCCCGCATCCACGTTCACCGCGTAGGGGACGAAGTCGCCGCGCAGCGCCAGGATGACCTGCTCCGCGATGGCTAGACCCGCCTTGTCTTGAGCCTCAACTGTCGATGCTCCGAGATGAGGAGTAACAACGACGTTCGGAAACGCGAACAGAGGATGTTCGGTAACAGGCTCGTCCTCGAAGACGTCGATCGCGGCCCCGGCGACACGCCCGTCCTTCAGCGCCCGGAGCAGCGCCTCTTCGTCGATCAATCCCCCTCGTGCCGTGTTGACAATCCGGATGCCGGGACGTGCCTCAGATAGCTCCCGCTCGCCGATCAAGCCGATAGTCTCCGCGGTCCGCGGCAGATGGATCGTCAAGAAGTCCGAGCGCGCGCAGACCTCGGCCACGGCTCCGAGCAGCTCGACCCCCATCTGTTCGGCGCGACTGCGAGGTACGTAGGGATCGAACGCCACGATTCGCATCCCGAAGGCGCTGGCGCGCTGGGCTACCAGCGTCCCGACACGGCCGAGCCCCACCACGCCAAGGGTCTTCCCGTGCAGCTCCACACCCTGCCACCGCTCGCGTTCCCACGAGCCTGCGACCAACGCGGCGTGAGCTTGAGGCACATTGCGAGCCTGTGCCAGTAGGAGCGCCATGGTGTGCTCGGCGGCCGACAGAACGTTCGACTGCGGAGCATTGACCACGAGGATGCCGCGGCGCGTGGCTGCGTCGACATCGACGTTGTCGAGACCGATCCCGGCTCTTCCCACTACCGTTAGATCCGTCGCGGCGTCCAAAACCTCGGCGGTCACCTTGGTAGCAGAGCGAACTATCAGCGCCTCGTATCCCCCGATGACTTCGAGCAGCTGTGCCGGAGACAGACCGAGCCGGACGTCGACCTCGTGATGCTCTCGCAGCAACGAGAGCCCCGCTTCCGACAGTGGCTCGGCAACCAAGACCCTCATCGGCTCATCGTATCCAGCCGGCCTTCAGGAACCGAGCACATGGAGCACGTAGTCGATGCATCTGGTCAATCTCTGCACGTCATCAGGTTCGATCGCCGGATACATCGCGACGCGAAGCTGGTTCCGGCCGAGCTTCCGGTAGGGCTCAGTGTCCACTATCCCGTTGGCCCGTAGCGCACTGGAGATGGCTGGCGCGTCGACGCTCTCGGCGAAGTCGATGGTGCCGACGACGGGACTCCGCTCGGCCGGGTCGGCGACGAAAGGCGTGGCGACGTCGCTCGCTTCCGCCCATCCGTAGAGGATCGCCGCGGACGAGGCACAGCGCGCCGTCGCCCACTCCAGGCCCCCGTTCTCGAGCATCCAGGTGAGCTGCTCCGCCATCAGGAACAGCGAAGCGAGCCCCGGAGTGTTGTAGGTCTGGTCCTTCCTGGAGTTCTGGACCGCCGGCCACAGACCGAGCGACGCCGGGATGTACCGGCCCGACGCCGCCAGCTTCTCGATCCTCTCGAGGGCCGCCGGCGAGCACAGCGCCAGCCACAGACCGCCGTCGGATGCGAACACCTTCTGCGGGGCGAAGTAATAGACGTCGAACTCGTGTGGGTCGACCGGGATGCCGCCGGCGGCGGAGGTGGCATCGGCGACCGTCAGTCCTTCACGGCAGGGCCGGGCAATCGGCATCGCGACGCCGGTGGAGGTCTCGTTGTGAGTCAGCGCGTAGACGTCGACACCGTCGGTCTCGTGCGGCCAGGGGTGCGTCCCCGGAGGGCTTTCGATGATCTCCGGCTCGTCCAAGTGGGGAGCCGCGCCGACCGCGGCCGCGAACCTCCATGAAAACTCCCCGAACGCGAGGTGCTGCGACTTGCGTTCGATAAGACCGAAGGCGGCCGCATCCCAGAAGGAAGTCGTGCCCCCGATACCCAGAACCACCTCGTAGCCATCCGGGGGCGCGAACAGTTCGAGCAGCGAGTCCTTCACCCGCCGGACGACCGAGCGCACGCCACCCTGACGGTGACTCGTGCCGAGATACCCCCCGGCGGTGCGGTACAGGGCGGCCACAGCCTCCGACCGGATCTTCGACGGCCCCGACCCGAAGCGTCCGTCGGACGGACGTAGCTCTGCCGGGATCTCGATGGTCGAAGGGTCGCTCATTGCCTGCGTCATCCTCTCGCGCCGTGGCAGGATTCGGTGGACATCTCCCAAGACCTCGGGGCGGGCGTGGAGCGAAGGATCTCTCAGCGGGTGGAACAGATAGCGCCGTCCGCCACGCTTGCGGTGGACGCCAAGGCCAAGGCGCTGAAGGCCGCCGGCGAGAACGTGATCGGCTTCGGCGCGGGAGAGCCCGACTTCCCGACCCCCGACCACATCGTCAGGGCCGCCGCGGAGGCGGCCACGCATCCCATCTACCACCACTACACCCCCACCGAGGGCCTGCCCGAGCTTCGTGCCGCGATCGCCCGCAAGACGGGGCGCGATTCGGGATACGAGGTAGAGCCCTCGCAGGTTCTGGTCACCGCCGGAGGCAAGCATGCCCTGTTCAACGCGTTCCTCGCGCTGATCGACCCCGGCGACGAGGTCTTGCTTCCGGCCCCCTACTGGGTCAGCTATCCCGAGATGATCCGGCTTGCCGGGGGCACCGTCGTGGCGCTGGCCACTACCGAAGCGACGGGCTTCCGGGTCGGAGTCGATCAGCTCGAGGCCGCGCGCACGGCGCGCACCAAGGCGCTGGTGTTCGTGTCGCCCTCGAATCCCACCGGAGCGGTCTACCCGCCAGATGAGGTCGAGGCGATCGGTCGCTGGGCCGCCGAGCATGGGATCTGGGTATTGACCGACGAGATCTACGAGCACCTTGTCTACGGCGATGCCGTGTTCACCTCGATGCCTGTGGTGGTTCCCGACATCGCTGACCGATGCATCGTGTTCAACGGCGTCGCCAAGACCTACGCCATGACGGGATGGCGGGTGGGGTGGATGATCGCCCCTGCCGACATCATCAGAGCTACTGCATCGCTGCAGTCCCATTCGACGTCCAACATCTCCAACATGTCCCAGGCCGGCGCGCTCGCGGCCGTCACGGGCGACCTCACCGCCGCGCACGAGATGCGCGAGTCCTTCGATCGGCGGCGAATGGCGATGCACAAGCTGCTGAACGACATCGAAGGGGTCGAGTCCTACGAGCCGGAAGGCGCGTTCTATTGCTTTCCTTCGTTCAAAGCCTTCCTCGGGCGCACCATCGCGGGACGCAAAGTCGACAGCACCCTCGATCTGGCCGATGTCTTGCTGGACAACGCACGCGTGGCCATCGTGCCCGGCGACGGCTTCGGCGCGCCGGGTTACGCCCGGTTGAGCTACGCGCTCGGTGACGACGATCTCGTTGAGGGCATCGACCGCATCGCCACCGCTCTCGCCTGACTCAAACGCGGGTCAGGTGCGCCCTCGATATCTCTGCGACGTCGGGTGCTCCCAGCAACGCCATCGCATTTTCGATCTCCGCGGCAAGCAGCTCCAGCGCCCGCGCCACCCCGCGCTGGCCGCCTGCCGCCAGGGCGAACAGAAAGGGACGGCCTATGAACGCGGCCCGCGCCCCCAGGGCGAGGGCCGTCACGACGTCGCTTCCCCTCCTGACGCCGCCGTCGACATAGACCTCGACCTTGCCACCCACTGATTGGACGACCTCCTCAAGGGCATCCAACGGCGCCACGGCACGATCGAGTTGCCGCCCGCCGTGGTTCGAAACCTCTATCGCGTCAACACCGTGCTGCACGGCAAGAGCAGCATCTTCGCCGGTCTCGACCCCCTTGAGCACCAGCGGCAGCGACGTCCTCTCCCGGACCCATTCAAGGTCGTCCCACGTCAAGCCCGGGTCCGACAGGAACTGCACGACTTCCTGGAAGGAACGGCCTTCCTGTTGAGAGATAGCGAAATTCGTGTACATCGCGGGGTCGATCTCGAGACGATTCTTCAGATCTCTCTCTCGATATCCGACCACGGGGAGATCGACGGTGACCACCAGAGCATCGAAGCCTGCCGCCTCGGCCCGCTCGATCAACGCCTTCGAGATACCTCGGTCCCGGTGCACGTATAGCTGGAACCACCGCGGCTTGCTCGCTGCCTCACCAACGTCCTCGATCGTCCGGCTCCCAAGCGTGGACAAGCAGAAGACCACGCCTGCTTCGGCTGCCGCACGCGCGCTTGCCACTTCTCCCTCGGGATGCGCCAGGCGCTGAAGGGCGGTGGGGGCGAGCCCGACCGGCATGGAGACGGGCGTCCCGAGAACCTCCGTCGAGATGTCGACCTTGGACACGTCGACCAGCACACGGGGGCGAAACCTCCACCGCGAGAACGCCGTGACGCTCTCTGTGAGGCTGACCTCGCCGGCAGCCCCACCCGCGACGTAATCGAACGCGCCAGGTTCCATCGCGCGCCGAGCCAGCGGCTCGAAGCCGGCGAGGCTGTAAACCTCGTCGAGGGGGTCCCTGGGATCCTGGCCGGCGAGCGGCGCAACCTTGGTGGGCTCGGCACCCAGGCCCTCTGGCTTTGCGTCGCGGCCGGTCATGACCCGAGCAGGGTAGACCTAGGCGGCCGAGCGCGCCCGCGCCAGGGCGGTAAGAACACGCACGTCACGCCGGAACACGTTATGCATCAGCGGCTTCAACAGCGACAGGCCCAGCGCGCCGATCCCTCCGAGCGGAGGCCAGAGCTTCTCTCGCCATACCAGTAAGGTTTCTCCCTCGCCCACGGGTGTGAGGTGCATCTCCCCGGTTCCGCGGACCCACCCGAGATGATCGATGACAACGGATCGCCCTCGTTCCCACTTCGAGACCCGGATCCGGTCGCGGCTACGGAAGCCTGCTATGGCGATCGTTGCTTCCGCTTCGACGCCCACTCCTTCGCGTTGCTCTGATGTAACGCAGAAATCGGAGGCTTCGAGCATCCACTCGTCGAGGTGCTCCCAGTCCGTCAGGAGCTCCCATACGACGGCCGGCGGCGCGGGCAGCGTGCCTGTCATGTCGAGAGTGACGGGCCATCCCTTCCGCAACAGGTCCAGCACCTCAACCGTCCCTACGACAGCTTGTTCCGCAGAAGCTCGCTCGCGAGCGCGGGATTCGCCTGTCCCCTGGTCTTTTTCATCACCTGGCCAACCAGGAAGCCGATCGTGCTTTGTTGCCCGGCTCTCACCTTGTCGGCGGCCTCGGGATTGGCAGCGATCACCTCGTCGACCACCGCCTCGATCGCACCTGCGTCGCTCTCCTGACGAAGGCCCTTGGCGGCCGCGATCGCACCAGGCTCTCCCCCGGTCGTGAACATCTCCCCTAGCACGAGCTTCGCCTGTTTGCCGGAGATCGCACCGGAATCGATCAACCGCACGAGCTCTGCGAGGGCCGAAGGCGCGACCTTGGAAGCGGGCAGCTCGATGCCCGCTTCGTTGAGCAGACCGAAGAGGTCGGCGATGATCCAGTTGACGATCTTCTTGGCATCTCCTCCATAGGCGGTCGCCGCCTGTTCGAACCAATCCGCGACTGCCGGCGATGCCGTCAGTACCTCGATGTCGCTGTCACCCAAGCCGAACTCCGACGCGAACCTGGCGCGCCGCGCCGCCGGGAGCTCCGGCATCGTCGAGGCGATGCTGTCCACCCACGCTTCCGACGGCTCGAACGGGACCAGATCTGGTTCGGCGAAGTAGCGATAGTCGAACGCGTACTCCTTGGTGCGCAATGAGGACGTTGAGCCGCTGCGCTCGTCGAAGTGGCGCGTCTCTTGAACGAGGGTCTCTCCGGCGTCGAGCGCCCGTCTTTGCCTGGTCTCTTCGAATTCGAGCGCGCGCCCCACTGATCGGATCGAGTTCATGTTCTTTACCTCGACTTTTGCCCCATGCTCGGTCTCCCCCTCCGCGCGGACCGACACGTTGGCGTCCACCCGCAGCGATCCCTCTTCCATCCGCACGTCCGACACGCCGAGTGATTCCAAGATCGCGCGCAACTCGGCAACGAACGCCCGCGCCTCTTCGGCCGACCGGATGTCGGGCTCGGTGACGATCTCCACCAGAGGGGTGCCGGCTCGGTTGAAGTCCTCTAGCGAATACTCGGAATCTGCGATCCTGCCGGAACCTCCCGCGTGCACGGACTTGCCGGTGTCTTCCTCGAGGTGGACCCGTGTGATCCCTATCCGGCGCGTGGCTCCATTGGAGATCTCGAGCCATCCGCCGCTGGCGATCGGGAACTCGTATTGAGAGATCTGGTAGTTCTTCGGCATGTCGGGATAGAAGTAATTCTTCCGGTGGAACAGCGATGCCCCGACGATGTCGCAATGCAGCGCGAGGCCGATCTTGATCGTGTATTCGACGGCCTTCTCGTTGGCCACGGGAAGCGATCCGGGGAGACCGAGACACACGGGACAGGTACGCGTGTTCGGCTCGCCGCCGAACGCAACCGCGCAGCCGCAGAACATCTTCGACGCAGTGTTCAGCTCGACATGGATCTCGAGACCGATCGTCGTCGTATAGGTCCCGGTTGCAGCCACCGTCATAGAGGGGGCCTGCCTTCGGGGGAGTTGATCCAGCCCAGGTCCTGTTCGAACGCGTAAGCGGCCCGGAACATGGTCGCCTCGCCGAGGGCCGGGGCGATGATCTGCAATCCGACGGGAAGGTTGTCGGCTGGAGACAGCCCGCAAGGAACGGTGATCGCCGCATTGCCGGCGAGGTTGACCGCCACCGTCAGCACGTCCGAGAGGTACATCGCCAGTGGGTCGGCGGTTCGCTCCCCCAATCTGAATGCGGTGGTCGGCGAGGTGGGGCACACGATGAGATCGAGGGACAAGTAGGCGCGCTCCAGCTCCTGCATGATGAGCGTCCGTACCCGCTGAGCCTTGCCGTAGTAAGCGTCGTAATAACCGGCCGAAAGCGCGTAGGTCCCCAGCATCACGCGTCGCTTGACCTCGGCCCCGAATCCCTCGGCACGGGTGCGGGAGGTCATCTCGACGATGTCGGCTCCCTCGGCTCGGTATCCATAACGCACGCCGTCATAGCGGGCGAGGTTCGCTGACGCTTCGGCAGGCGCGATCAAGTAATAGGCAGAGATCCCGTATTCGAAGGATGGAAGCGCCACCGGCTCCAGCCGCGCGCCGAGCTTCTCGAGGCGCGTGTACGCCTCTTCCACCTGTGAGCGCACTCCCGGCTGCGGCTCGGCGTCACCGAAGCTCTCGAGCACCCCTACGCGCAGACCGTCGACCCCGCCATCGATCCCCTCGAGCAGAGCGGGAGCCGGCTCGGGGATGCACGTCGAGTCCATCGGATCGGCGCCCGCCGCCATCTCGAGAAGCGCGGCGGCATCGGCAACTGTGCGGGCCAGCGGCCCTGCCTGATCCAGGGACGAGGCGAACGCGCCCATCCCGTACCGCGAGACCAGACCGTAGGTGGGCTTGACGCCAACCACGCCACAGAGAGAAGCCGGCTGCCGGACCGAGCCGCCGGTCTCGGTGCCCCATGCCCATGGGATCGCACCCGCCGCGACCAGGGCCGCCGATCCCCCGCTCGATCCGCCCGGCACTCGCGACAGGTCCCAGGGGTTGTGGCTGGGCCCGAACGCCGAGTTCTCGGTGGAAGACCCCATCGCGAACTCGTCCAGGTTGGTTTTGCCGAGCAGAGGAAGGCCCGCGGCGCTGCAACGGTCAACGACGGTGGCGTCGTAAGGCGGCACCCAGTGTTCGAGGATCCGCGACCCGCACGTCGTGGTGATCCCCCGCGTCACGAAGATGTCCTTGTAAGCCACCGGGATGCCGTCGAAGCGCGAGCGAGGCTCGCCCCTCGCGCGCCTGTCGTCGGAGGCGCGCGCCGCCATCAGAGCGTCCTCATCCGCCCGCTGGAGGTAAGCGTGCAGGCTGCCTTCTACCTCGCCGGCACGATCTATGAAGGCCTGTGTGAGCTCGGCCGCGGACACCTCGTCCTCCCCGAGAGCGTCGGCAAGGTCATGGGCGGAGGTCCGCGTCAGCTCGGGGGCCATCTAGGCGTCCTCCACGATGCGGGGCACCCGGAAGCGGCCGTCTTCCGCCGCGGGAGCGTTGGCCAGGGCCTCCTCCTGGGTAAGGGAAGGCACGACCTCGTCCGGCCGCATGATGTTGCGGAGCGGCACCGTGTGGGCAGTGGGCTCGATCCCGTCGAGGTCGAGGCTCTGGATCCGGGTCACGTGGTCCAGGATCGTGGTCAACTCTTCTTGCATGCGGCCACGTTCATCGGCCGAGAGATCGAGACGCGCCAAACGGGCGACGTGATCGACGGTAGCTCGGTCTATTCCCATGGCGCCAGCATCTTAGAAGGCAGTAGCTTGTAGCCATGGCCTTCCCTAACAAGCTCCTTGCCGAACACGAGAAGCTGGTTTTCGACCTCAGGCCCCATTGGATCGAGCTGCTCTATCCGGCCTTCTGGACGGTAGTGCTTGCTATCGCCGCGGGTCTGGCACAGAAGATCGCTCGACACCATCCGACCCCTCAAAAGGTCGTCCTGGTGGTCGCCATCGTGCTGTGGATATGGCTGGCCGTGGTCCCATTCCTGCGATGGCTCTATACGAATTTCGTGTTGACGACCGATCGCTTGATCACGAGGACGGGAGTGCTCGCGAAACACTCGAAAGAGATTCCGCTCGAGCGGATCAACGACGTCACTTTCAACCAATCGGTAATTCAGCGCATGGTGGGGGCCGGCACGCTGGTGATCGAGTCTGCAGGCGAACGCGGTCAGGAGACGATCAGTCACGTGCGCAATCCGGAGCAGGTGCAGCTGGCGATCTACAAGGAGACCGAACAGAACTCCAACCGGATGACCCAACCGGCGGAAGGCGCGCCGGGCGCGCCGCCGGTTGGGACTGCCGCAGGCGCGTCGATACCGGAACAGATCGAGGCCCTGGCGCGGCTCAAACGAGAAGGGGTCATCTCCGAAACGGAGTACGAAGCCAAGAAAGCCCAGTTGCTTTCGCGTATGTAGGGAGCCGCCGCCGATCCCGGTGTCGCACCTCTAGGAAAAGGGGTCTGTCCCTCCCGAAGAGCCCGAGGAGAAGGCTCCGTCGACCTTGCGTTCTCGAACACACGCGCCACATGCGTTGACGACGCTGTATCCAAGCAGGGCTCGATGCCCCGCGTGACGCACGAAACACTTGGCGTCACCATCGATCAGGAGTATCGCTTCCTTGCAGAAGTCGCACCGGTGTATCAGGGCTTCTCCCTGCACGGGTCCTGCACGGTCGGCGCGTCTGCCTCCGATCGCAACGCCCGCCAGCAGCACCAACAGCGCTACGGCAAATAGCTGAATCACGAAACCCCCCTTGCATGCATGCGTAGAGCGTAGTCCCTTCGGGAGACGCTCGCTCTGTTAGTTTTTCAACGTACCGAAATTTACGTCACAACGCACCCGAAACCAGGACAAAGGAGAGGGATGCGCTACTGGACATCCCCACCGATAGCGCCGCTGATCCGATCCGCGAGATCCTTGCTGCGAGTGGTTACCGTCCAGTTCGGTCCCACCACCACGGAACCATAGAGCTTGCCGAGGGTGAGCCAGCGATCGCGCAGCGCCGTGGTCTTGAAAGTGAAGAGCAGCAACATTCTGCCGCCGTCGGAACAAGTGCCGGCTTCTTCCACCAGGGGCTTGGCGCCTTTCGGCACCGGCGCCGCCGCGCCTTCTGTCGAGTGGCCACCTGCAGTCGAGGCAACGAAACCCGTGCAGGCGACCCCGTTGGCGTTCAGGGCGTGCGCGATCTTGGCAGTCCCCGAATACGACGTTGCCGACTTGCCGCTGCAGGCAGTGAAGAGCATCAGGCATCCCAGCCATGCAGCTACCACCAGTTTGCCTCTCATCGATTGCACTCTGCTCGTCCCGGTTGGTGGATGCTAGAGAGTGTCCCACCCGTACGACCTAAGGAGGCTTCATGACCGACCTGCCCGACGGCATCGAACTCACGTGGCTCGGCCACTCGACCTTTCGCGTCACCACTCCTTCCGGAAAGAAGCTTCTGATCGACCCATGGGTCATGGGAAACCCCGCCTGTCCGGAGGACCTTCACGATCCCGGCCCCCTGGACGCGATGTTGATCACGCACGGACACTTCGACCACATCGGTGACGCGGTGGAGCTCGGGCACTCGACCGGCGCCACGATGGTTTCCATCGCGGAAACCTCCGCCTGGCTGGGCTCCAAGGGGTTGGAGAAACTGGTCGGTTTCAATAAAGGCGGCACCATCGAGATCGAAGGTTGCAAAGTCCATATGACCCACGCGGTTCACTCCTGCGGGATCACCGATGGGGACAAGACGATCTACGGGGGCGAGGCTGCCGGCTACGTGATCGAGTTCGAGAATGGCTTCAAGCTCTACCACGCCGGCGACACCGCAGTCTTCTCCGACATGGCTCTGATCGGCAAGCTGCTCGAGCCCGATTGGGCGATGCTGCCGATCGGCGACCACTTCACGATGGGGCCCCGGTCGGCAGCCGAGGCTATCCGGCTGCTCGGCGTGAAGACCGTCGTCCCGATGCACTACGGAACCTTCCCGGTACTGACCGGGACCCCCGACCAACTGCGCGAGGAGGCGGCGGACGTCGGCGGTCTGAACGTCGTGGACCTCGAGCCCGGGGGCTCGATCGGGGGATAAGCGATCACAGCTTGGCCACTGCTCCCGCGGTAAGGAACATCCCGATAAGGAGGATCGCAGCGGCCGAGAAGATCGGGAGGACGTTCGTCAGGTTCTCGCCCCAGCGGCGAGTGGCGTATCCCCGCGCCTTGATGACCAGGATCCCGACCGTCGTCAAAGCCGCGGCCAGGCCCACGCTGAACACCCCGACCAGCACCAGCCCGAACGCGATCCGGTGAAGGGCGACGGCCGCCAGCAGGACGATCAGAGCGGAGGGCGATGGCAGCAGGCCGCCGGACAGCGCGATCACTCCCAGCCCTTTCCACGAGGTCGGCGTGATACCGAGGGCCGGGGCATGAGAATGGCCGTGGTCGTGCGCGTGGCCGTGGTCGTGCGCGTGGCCTTGGTCGTGCGCGTGGTCGTGGGGATGTACGTGGTCGTGGGGGTCGGCGAGGGCCGCAGCAGCGGAGCTCGATCGGGCGCGCGACCGTGCCAGCAACCTGGATCTCAGCAGATAGGTGCCCAGGGCGAGGACCACCAGAGCGGAGATCAGGGACAGCCATGGGAACACCACTTCGGGCGCGAACAGCTTCGACGCCCCCAGGATCGCCACACCGAGAGCCACTACCGATGCCGTGTGCATGAGGGAGACGGCGACTCCAACCACCACCGCGTGACGGACTCTGCCCTCATTGCCGACCAGGTAAGCGGCCATGATCGACTTCCCGTGCCCGGGCCCCAGCGCATGCAGAGCCCCGGCGCCCAGCGCGAGCAGCAGCGCCGCCAGCAGGAAGGCCGGGGAGATGTCATGTTCGATCAGCTTTGCGAATTCCGCTGCCAGCGACCCCCCTATCGCGCCGGGGGAACCAACGGTCAACCCGCCCGTGGACCCGCCGGTGGAAAGGGCGGCACCCGGCTGCAGTTTCACGCTCGCCTGCGTCACGTCGACCGGGCTTGCGAGCATGCTCTTCGGGTAGGCGCGCAGCTCGTCGCTGACGCTCTTCGACGGCACGGAAGCCGAGGCGAGTCCCTGCCCATCGGAGCCGTAGGCGATGATCTCCTTCCAGCCGATGCGGTCCGAGAAGTTGTTGTCCGTGTAATGGATGGCGGCGGTGGGAGAGGACAGCGATCCCCGCAGCGTGACCTCGATCCTCATGATCTTCAAACCGCCCTGCCCCAGGCGAAGCGAGGCGGCGGCCGCACCCGCCGACAGTGGCACGTCACGCCCGTCTGCAGACATATGCACGCCGGTCTCGACCCTGCGGCCAAGTGAGTCGGCATAGCTTTGAAGCTTCTGGCTGCTGGGCTGTTCCTTACGTGACGGATCGAGGCGGGAGAGCTCCTGATAGGTGGGGATCTCGGCCATGTCGACGACGTAGTGCAGGGTCACGGCGTCCCTCGTGAACTCGAGCCCGCTGAAACGGTTGACCGTGAAGTTGCCCAAAGGATGAGCCGAGGCGGCTCCCGCGCTCAACAGCACGACCACCGTCGCAAGAAGGACGCTCGCCATGGCCTTGCGCCGAACGGTCACGCTGCCGCCTCCAACGAACGGATGACGCGCTCGGCCTCGGGCGAGTAGCGAACCGAGAACTCTGGGTTCAACCGTACGGACCGCCGCAGATAGCGCAGAGCAAGCGCGCGATCTCCGGCCGCCTTTGCGATCATCCCGGCGTGGAAGTAATAGGTGGGATCGACCGAGCCCAGGCGCAACGCGAG
>DATAPE010000251.1:0-16192 GCA_036265345.1 Actinomycetota bacterium | reverse complement strand
GCCGTCACGTCGGTGTCGGCTTTGTAGATCATCCACGAAGGCAGCTGGCCGAGCAGCAAGATGACCATGACCCAGATCAAAGTTCCGAAGATGAGCGCGCGGGTCCACGTCATCGGTGCATCCATGAATCGATAGAAGCGGTCTTTAGCGCGCACGGCCATGAAGCTCGAATCCTAACGCTCGATACGCTGGTAGTTCGGCAGAAGATCGGTCAGACATTGTGCGCTTGAGCAGCAGCTTTGATCATGTGGCGCTTGTGGAATCCGGCCACCGCCCGTCTTGTCAGGCCGTGTCTTCGCTGCTAGAGATCTCGGCCATGCGCGCTTCTAGTTTGCGTTGCCGGAAGCTCAAGCTCACAAGGTAGGCGCCGATGGCGATCCACACGATCATCACGGCAACGAAGAGCCACGCCAGGTTGCTCATGTCACGACTACCTCACGACGGTGCGCGGCGGGCTGCCGCGGGCCTCTCGTGACGGCTTGCAGCTCGAGGTCGTCGACCCGGTCGGCAAGCCTGCCGAGCCTGGTCCGCATGGACAGGAGCCACGCGAACAGAAGGGTGAAGGCAGCCAGCGAAGCGAAGAAGGCAGTGAGCTCGGGAGCTCCGAGACCCGAGTTCGCAACCGGATTCGCCGGGGTGGGCCCCGAGGGGTGCAGGGTCCTCCACCAGTAAACCGAAAAGTGGACGATGGGGATGTTGACCAGGCCCACGATCCCGATAACCGCCGCTAGCCGTCCCGCCCGGCGGGGCTCCACCGTCAGGTTGCGGATGAAGAGGTAGCCCACATAGGTGAGCCATGTCACCAGCGTCGACGTCAGACGGGCGTCCCACTGCCACCACGTCCCCCACACCGGATGCGCCCAGATCGGACCGGTGATCAGGACGAGGGCCAGGAAGAGCACCCCGATCTCGGCGGAGGAATGAGCCAGGTTGTCCCACCGCCGGTCGTTGGTGCGCAGATAGGCGATCGAAGCGAGGAACACGATGGCGAAGGCGAGGTAAGCCACCCAGGCCGCAGGCACGTGGAGATAGAAGATGCGCTGCAGCTGACCACCCATCGTCGCCTGGGCGGTCCTGGCCACGAAGAAGATAAGCACCACGGATATCGCGATCGCCGTCCACGCCGCGGCTCCCAGCCATATCAGTTTGCGATCTCGACCGGTCATCTCCACGACCGGCAGCCTACTTGTGCCACATGCTTACCCGACCCATCAGTCCACCGTGAGGTGCCGTGCATGTCGGGTGGAGGGTGCAGACGTCATGATCGCCCTCCTCATGAACTCCGCATCACTCGATCGTGAACTCGAACAACAGCGCCCCTGCCGTGATGAAGATCACATCGAAGGCCACGAGGACCGCGAACCATCCGCGTCGCGCTACCTCTCCGAGCGAGCTGCCCACGAAGAGGTCCGAGGTCAGTACTACCGCGGCGATGAACACAGGTACCAGTATCGGCAATGCCAGGATCGGCAAGATGAGCTCCCTGCTGGACGTTTGAGCGGCCAGCGACGAGAACAGTGTGCCCACCGCCACGAAGCCGAGGTCGGCGAGAAACGTCACCGCCAGTAATAGCGGCCACGAGTGCCCCAACCCGACGCCGAAAAGGATCGCGAACAGCGGCAACAGGATGGCTTCCACGAGCACGATGAACAGCAGGTTCGGGATGGCCTTGCCAAAGAACAATCCCGAACGATCCAGCGGCGCCATCAACAGGGAGTCCATCGCTGCCTCCTCGCGCTCCACTTCGAAGGTGCGGGCGAATCCGATAAGCCCGGCGAACAGGACGGTTACCCACAGGAACCCCGCGAGCACATCGGCCAGGCGAACGCTTCCCGCAAGGAGCCTGACGGGGGCCGCGACGCTTCCGGTGGAAGGGATGGAGAAGGCCAGCAACAGGGCGACGGTTCCCGCGAACGCGATCATCGGAGGCAGCGTGTCTCGCGCTCGCAACTCGAGCTTGACGTCCTTGATTGCGAGCCCCCAGGTCTTTCCCACGAACCCTGGAGCGGTGCCGCTCATACGGGAGACCTTGCTGCCAGGGCGGCGGCGTCGAGCTGGGTCACAACGCGACCTCGCTGTAGCACTACCCGTGTGTCGGTGAATGCCCGGATCCTCTTGGCCCCATGGGTGGCGATGACGGCGATCCGTCCGGGAGCCCGCCACTGCCGGACGGCGTCCGTCACCGCCTCGGCGGCGGCATCGTCGAGGTGGGCATAGGGCTCGTCGAGAAGCAGGAGGTCCGGCTCGTGCAGCAAGGCTCTGGCCACTCCCGCCCGGCGTTTGAATCCGGCGGAAAGATCGCCGACGGCCGTCGCTGCGCGTGGTTGCAGGTCGAGGACGTCGAGCACGGTGTCGATGCGTTCGGGTCCTACCCCGTAGAGGCGTGCGAACAGGGTCAGGTTCTCTTTGATCGATAGCCTGCCGTACAGCCCGGAGAGGTGACCCGCATAGCCGATCCGGGCCCGCAGCTCTTCCCCGCCGGACGCGACCGGAGCTCCGTCCCACGTGACCTTTCCGGAGGTCGGCGCCAGAAGACCGGCGAGCACGCGGAGGAGCGTGGACTTACCCGACGCGTTCTGCCCGAACAGCCCCACCACTCCGGGCTCCAACTCGAGATCCACGCGGTCCAGGGCGACGGTCCGTCCGAAGAAGACGGAGAGGCCGTTGATCTGGATCACGGCCGCCGTTCGACCTGCGCCTTCAGCTTCGCCCGAGTCCGTTTCCACTCCTCTTCTGCTAACTCTCCGGATTCATGCCCTCTGTCCAGCTTGGCGATGGCGATCAGCACATCCTCTCTGGTGGCGGGCTCTGCGGGGGCCGGCGCTGGCGACCGGCGGATGGAGCGGCTGCGAAGGTAGACGAGGGCGCCGCCGGCGGCGAACAGAGCGAAGCCCACGATGATGCCGATGATCAGACCAGGCGCCAAGCCCGCCCGAGCGATCGCGAGCGCCTGGAGCTCGTCGCCCGGAGCCAGTGGGTCGGTAGACGACCACCTTTGGTACTTGATCTTGCCAACCGTCACCGTGCCGGCCTTGGTCAAGCGGTTGCTCTGCATCGCTAGAGGAGGCGCCGCGAACACACTGACTTCGACCGTGGGATACAGCGTGGTCCTCGAGATATCGGTAGAGCCGACTAACCCCTGCACGCGGTAGGAGTAAGTGATCCGGGTGACCCCCGGCGGGATCGCGGTGGTCGCGGCGACTCCGAAGTCGGTGGGCATCAACTGGGGGATGTCCAGATCGGACTGCACTATCGCGATCCCTCCGCGCGATGCGCCGGAAGGGAGTGCGAAGCCCAAGCTGGGCACCGGGGCCTTGTTGTGGCGGCTAACGTCTGCCCCGCGGCCTATATACGCGGCGTTGGTGTTGTTCTGAACGCTGATGGATTCGATCACTCCGGCCCCGTCATGATCCTGTTGCACGAAGAGGTCGTCGCGCGTTATCAGGATCGCGGATGGGTCGGTAGTGGTGTTCCAAACGCGGAGACGCGTGTCGATCACGGGCCGCTTCGCCGTGTTTCCGGGAACCTGGATCGCGCCACCGGCGAACAGCCCGCCGTTGTAACGCGCGTTCAAGGCGTAGATCCGATCGTTCGACGCCGGTACCTGGTCGAAGGTGTACGCGCCCTGCCCGTCGGTGAGAGCCGTGCGCTGGATGGGATGGGAACCGTCCCGGTTCGCCCCCATCAATGTGACGCGAACGCCCGCGAGCGGGGAATCGGAAGGCGCCTTTATCACCCGGCCCTTGATGGTTCCGGAGGTGGCCGCTCCTGCCCGTGCAGGGAGCAGCACCAACCCCGCCGCAAGGAAGAGAAGAAGAAGTTGCGCCGCGCGATGCTTAAAGGGAGTCACCGTGGGCGAGGCGAGCTTTGAGCTCGGCGATCTCGCGTTCCAGATCGTTCTCCGGAGCGTCCAGCTGGTCGAGCTCGGCTATAGCGACCATCGCTTCCGCTTCGTATTCGCTTCTTAGCGCGGCGAAATCCTCGTCGTTCAACTTGCCTACGGCTCTCTCGCCTTCGAGATCGACTATCCCCAGCAGCGCGGCGTGTTTGCGTGCGTCCAACTCAGCGGTGAGGCCGCGGGCGGGATCGACCCGGCCCCCTCGCGGCCGCATCAGTGGACCGGCGACATATAGGAGACCTGCGGCCGCGATCAGCAGCACTATGACCCAGCTCATGACTCGTTCCTGATCAACGCCAGTTCCTCTTCCAGCCTCTGGCGGTCGTGAGACGCGAGCGCAGGCCGCGGTGTGGGATCGGTGCTCGTGCGTGACCACCGCCACGCCAGAACACCGGCGGTTCCGGCCCCCAGCACAAGCGCGATCGAGGGGAGCAACCACACCAGCCGGGATGCGCCGCGGTCCGAGGGCACCGCGCGTATGTCGGGGCCATACTCCGCAACGAGCTTGGCCATGATCCGCTGAACGGACCATCCCCTCGCCGCCCACGCCGCGATCTGCGAACGCAGCTGGATCGCGTTGTCGGATGGACAATCGTGAAGCGTGACTCCGGGGCAGAACGGCGACATCACGTGCTCCGAGATGCTGTTCGCGATGTCCTGGGGGCCGGCGGCGGTCGCGATCGGAGCGACGACCAGCACGACTGCGAGCGCAACTCCAGCTATACCCACGAATGTCTTCACTTGGCCGCCAACACTGGTTCGCGCACCACTCCGGGCGCTCGCTTGGGAGCGGCCGCCGTTGGTCCTCCGGTCAGCAGCACGCCCATACCCAGGGCCATCACAGCGGCCCCTACCCATATCCACCACGTCAGTGGGTTCACGAAGGCGCGTAGCGCTATCGCTCCACTGGGATCGACGGAGGTGACCACGACGTACAGATCCTCCTGGGGGTTGGTGCGAATGGCGACCTCCGATTGGGGCTGTTGCTGCGCGAAGTGGAAGTTGCGCTGCGGGTAGAGCGTAGCGATGTCCCGCCCACCCCGAGCGACGGTCACCGTTACACGATTGATGAACTTCTCTGCGGTCGACGAACGCTCCAGATGGGCGTAGGTGAGGGTGTACCGGCCCACGTGCATCGATTGTCCGCGATCCAGCAGCGCCTGTCGTTCGGCACGGAAGGACGAGCCTGCCAGGCCGATCACTATCAGCAGCACTCCCAAGTGCACGATGTACCCGCCGTAACGCCGCCGGTTACGCAGGATGGTTTGAGCGAGCGAGGTCAGCCACGAAGCTCCTCGGGATCTGTAGACGCGGCTGCCGCGGACGAACTCGGAGGTGATGGCGGCCGCCGTGAACCCGCACAGCCCGAACGCGAGGAGCGCTCCCAGGCTGTGGACACCTTCCAAGCCCAGAGCGACCACCACCACCGCGCCCACGCCCAGCGGGAGCCTGGCGATGCGCGTGAAGGCACCCTTGCTCATCCGGCGCCACGAGATGAGGGGACCGATCCCGGTCAAGGCGACGATAGCGATCGCGATCGGAAGGAACACCGTGTCGAAGAAGGGTGGGCCCACCGACAGGCGCACTCCGGTCGTCACCTCGCTAAGGATCGGGTAGATCGTTCCCCACAGGACCGTGAACGCGGCTGCCACGAAGAGAACGTTGTTCGCGAGGAACGCCGATTCGCGAGACAACAAGGAGTCGAAGCGGTTCTCGCTGCGAAGGTCGTCGAAGCGGATGGCGATAACGGCCAGGCCCCCGATCAACATCGCAGCCAAGAACGGAAGGAACCACTTGCCGATCGGGCCTTCCGTGAAGGTATGGATGCTGGAGAGGATCCCCGAACGTGTGAGGAAGGTGCCGAAGACCGCAAGCACATAGGTGAGCAGGATCAGAGACATGTTCCACACCTTCAACATGCGTCGTTTCTCCTGGATGATGACGGAGTGCAGAAACGCCGTCGCGGTCAACCACGGCAGGAAAGAAGCGTTCTCGACGGGATCCCAGGCCCAATACCCACCCCACCCCAGCTCCGTATAGGCCCACGCCCCACCCAGCACGATCCCGATCGAAAGCGCGCTCCAGGCGAACAGCGTCCAACGTCTGGTCGCCGTGAACCAGGTGTCCTCGAGACGGCGCGACAGCAGGGCGGACATGGCGAATGCAAAGGGGATGGAGAAACCTACGAAGCCGGTGTACAGCAGGGGCGGGTGGATCAACATCCCCGGGGATTGCAGCAGCGGATTGAGGCCCTGGCCGTCGGAGGGAGCCGGCGCGAGCCGCGTGAAGGGGTCGGCCGCGACCACCAACAAGGTCAGAAAGAACAGGGTGATCCCCGATAGCACGGCGCCCGCCCACGCGACGAGACGCGCACTGATCGCGGGAGCGGTTTTCAGGGCGATGACGGCGTAGATCGTCAGGAGGAATGTCCAGAAGAGGAGAGACCCCTGCATCCCTCCCCACAACGCCGTCAGTGTGTAAGGCCCGGAAAGCGATCGGGACGAGTAGTTCGCGACGTACTCGAAAGAGAAATCGTGGGAGAACAACGCGCTGAGGAGGGCCACCACCGCAACTACCACGAGCCCCGCCGCCACGCGCAAGGCTCTTTGACCCGAGTCACTCCACTGCGGGCGCTGTTTCACCGCCGACGCCACGAACATCGCCCCGGCCAGGACTACGAAACCAAGCGCGACGATCAGGCTGGGGTGCCCTAGCGGCCCCAACGATTGCATGGGAGTCAGTCTTTCGGCTTGAACTTCGACGGGCATTTCGCCAGCACTTGGGTCGCGCTGAACGAGTGACCGTCGTAGGTGCCGTCCGCGACAACCTGCGCGCCTACCTTGAAGGCGCTCGGCAATGCCTGGTTGGTCGTGACGGTCACCTGGTTGTGGGTGTCGGTGATGGCGAAGGTGGTGGCGAGGCCCGCATGGTGGATGGAGCCGCGGACCACGTGGCCCGAAACCCGGTACGTCTTAGCGACAGACGGCCCCTTGGCCTTGAGCTCAGTAGGGGTCAGGTAGAACGAAGTCGACCCGGGACGGGCCATCGCCCAACCGATCAGACCAAGCAACGCAAACACGATGATGGCGCCGCCGACGACAAATTTCGCGCGGCGTCTCGAGGGGGGCGAAGCCGTGGCTCGATCCATGGGCGGGAGCCAGCCTAAACGTCCTGACGGTCTAGGGATTGCGCGGGCCGCGGGCCGTCAGCGCCCGAGCAGCGCCGCCACTCCTTTCTGGAGCTCGGCTGATGAGATCGCGCCGAGAACGGTGGTGCCGGAGTGCTGGACCCCCACCTTCTTGCCTGCCGCGCTCGAGAGGAAGTGCCCGTCCTTGTCGATGAAGTAGGTGATCGGGAGCCCGGGGACCCTCATCTTCTGCGCGTACGCAAGCGGGTAGTCGGTTACCACCGGGTAGGTGATGCCGAACTTGCGCACAAAGTCACTGGCGTTGGACTTCGTATCGGTGACGTCGACTCCGATGAAGTGGACGCCCTGGGCCTTGTATCTCAGCCACGCTCTCTCGAGCAGCGGAGCCTCCTCACGGCAGGGAACGCACCAGGATGCGAAGAAGTTCACGACCAGCGGCACCCCCTTGAGATGTGTGCTGGAGATGGAGCCAGAGCCGTCGAGACGCGGCAATGTGAACGTGGGGGCGACCCGCGGGGCAGGCGCTCGCTGGAGACCTACGATCAGCAATCCCCCCACCACCACGATCGCGATCCCTGCGATCAGAGTCCGCCGGCGGCGCGAGGGAGTAGCACGTTCGAGCTCATCCATTGGCACCATGCCTCATATATATTCCCCTGCATCTGTATGTGTGCTCACACGAGGATCGATGTCGCGACCGAGAGTTGATCGGCGGAAGCTCTGGCTCCTAGGAGGACTCCTCCTTCTCGTCACTCTCCTAGCCACCGGATGTTCCGAGAAGTACCCACAGAGCGCTCTTTCTCCGGTCGGCAAGACGGCCAAAGAAGCCGATTCTCTGTGGAACCTGGTATTCGGGATCGCCGTCGTCATCTTTTTCCTCGTCGAGGGCGTCCTCGTCTATGCCTTGGTCAAGTTCCGGCAGCGGCCGGGACGGGAACCGGCGCAATTCCACGGAAACACCAAGCTGGAGGTCACTCTGACCATCATCCCGGCCCTCATCCTGGCCGGGATCGGCGTGCCCACCGTGAAGACCATCTTCGACGTCGCGACACACCCGACCGGAAGCAACGTCCTCAATATCACTGTGACCGCCCACCAATTCTGGTGGCAGTTCGAGTATCCACAACAACACATCGTTACGGCCAATGAGCTGCATATGCCTACAGGAACTCCGGTCTGGGTGTCACTCAAGGGAGCGGATGTCATCCACAGTTTCTGGGTGCCGGCGTTATCGGGGACACAGGATGTCGTTCCGGGGCACGTCAACCATGTGATGTTCGAAACCGATAAACCAGGCGTCTATCTGGGCCAATGTAAGGAATTCTGCGGCTTGTCGCATGCCAACATGCGAGTGCGCGTCTTCGTCCAGAGTCCCGCGGCGTACCAAACCTGGGTGGCCCAACAGCAACAACCCGCCGTCAGCTCGTCGCTGAGCACCGACGCGGCGGCAGGCGAGAAGCTGTTCCTACACGGCGCGACCGGCGGCGCTTTCCCCGGCGGTCCGGCCTGCTCCGGATGTCACTCGGTGCTCGGCACCAGCGCGCAAGGAGTCGTGGGTCCAAACCTGACACACTTCGGGAGTCGCACCCGCTTGGCGGGGGAGACCTACGTCAACAACACGTCGAACCTTTCGAACTGGCTTGCAGATCCGTCGGCGATGAAGCCGGGCGTCGATATGCCTAAGCTTGGATTGAGCTCTACACAGATCCGGGAGCTGGTCGCGTACTTGCAGAGCTTGAAGTGACGTTCGTCCGCAGGGGGAGTTGATCCATGGCCACCGTCGTGCTCGAGCAGCGCCGAAGAGTGTTCAGGCGGCCCACCGCCAAAACCGGCTGGTGGAGTTGGATGACCTCGGTCGACCACAAGAGGATCGGAATCATGTACGTCGCCACCGCGCTGGCGTTCTTTGTCATCGGGGGCAGCGAAGCTCTTGTCATCAGGCTCCAACTGGCCACACCGAACAACACGATCCTGAGCGCCAACGCCTACAACCAGTTCTTCACGATGCACGGTCTGACGATGATCTTCCTGGTTGTCATGCCACTCGGCGTCGGACTGATGAACTATCTGGTCCCGCTCATGATCGGCGCACGAGACGTGGCCTTTCCCCGGTTGAACGCCTTCAGCTACTGGCTCTTCGTGCTGGCGGGGCTGTTCCTCTACTCGAGCTTCGCCTTGGGCGGCGCTCCGGACGGAGGCTGGTTCGGCTACGCGCCTCTCAGCACCACCCTCCCCAGTCACGGGATGACGTTCTATTCGGTGGGTCTGCAGCTACTGGGCGCGGCCTCCCTTGCGGGAGCCGTGAACTTCATCGTGACCATCATCAACATGCGCGCTCCGGGAATGACGCTGATGCGCATGCCCGTGTTTGTCTGGATGACTCTGGTCACCGCGTTCCTGCTGCTGTTCGCCATGCCGGTCATCGCCGTAGCCCTGTTCGAGCTGATGTTTTCCCGAGTGTTCGGTGCGGTGTTCTTCGACCCGGCCAAGGGCGGAGAGCCCTTGTTGTGGCAGCACCTCTTCTGGGTGTTCGGACATCCCGAGGTCTACATCATGATCCTGCCCGCCATGGGCATCGTCTCCGAGGTCCTTCCCACGTTCTCGCGCAAGCCGCTGTTCGGCTATGGGGCCGTGGTGTTCTCCGGGATCGCGATCGGATTCATGGGCTGGGGGGTCTGGGCCCACCACATGTTCGCGGCCGGGCTCGGACCGGTAGCGAACTCCGCGTTCGCTCTCTCGACGATGTTCATCGCCGTTCCCACCGGCGTGAAGATCTTCAACTGGATCGGCACGATGTGGGGCGGCGCAATCAGGTTCAAGACGCCGATGTTGTTCTCGATCGGCTTTGTGGCTATGTTCATCATCGGCGGGTTGTCGGGTGTGACACACGCGGTGGTTCCGTCAGATGCCCAGCAAACCGATACCTATTACATCGTGGCCCACTTCCACTACGTGTTGTTCGGTGGCGCGATCTTCGGACTCTTCTCGGGCATCTACTACTGGTGGCCCAAGGCGTTCGGCTACACGTTGTCCGACGCGCTGGGAAAGGTGCATTTCTGGCTGATGTTGATCGGGTTCAACCTCACCTTCGGTCCCATGCACATCCTGGGCCTTGAAGGGATGCCCCGTCGCATCTACACCTACCCCAACGGGCTCGGCTGGAACTTCTGGAATTTCCTCGAGACCATCGGCGCCTTCACGATCGCAGCCTCCATCCTGGTGTTCTTCATCAACACTCAACGCAGTCGCCGGATCCGCGAGGAGGCCGGTCCCGACCCGTGGGATGCGCGCACGCTCGAGTGGACCACGCCATCTCCGCCCCCCGAGTACAACTTCGAGCAGGTCCCGCTCGTCGAGAGCCGCGATGACTGGTGGAACCGCAAGTACCAGCCGGGGCCGTCGGGCGAGCCGGTGCGCGTCTTCGCCGGAGGTGCCGACAGCGTGGGCGCCGACATGGTGGCCGAAGGCACAAAGGTGCAGGACGAGCACGGTCACGGCATCCACATGCCGTCTCCGTCCTACTTCCCACTGGTTCTGGCCGTCGGGCTGCCCATCATGGGCTTCGGGGTTATCTACAAGCTGTGGTGGCTCGTCGGTATCGGTGTGTTAATCGTGCTCACCGGCGCCTACGGATGGGTCCTCGAGCCCGGAACGGCGGAAGCATGAGTGCGTCCGAGCAAGTCATCACGGTTGGGCATGAGCCTCCCACCGCTACGGGGTTGGACAACACCAAGCTGGCGATGTGGGCGTTCCTGGGATCAGAGTGCCTGTTCTTCGGATCGCTGATCTCTACCTATCTTCTGTATCGCAACCGGGTGTGCGCCGGTTGCGGCCCTCACCCCCACCAGATCTACAACATCCCCTACACCTCGGTCAGCTCGTTCGTCCTGCTGATGTCGAGTCTCACGATGGTCCTTGCTCTGGCCGCCGTGCAGAAGGGCGATCAGCGAGCGATGAGGATCTGGTTGCTGGCCACGGCGTTTCTCGGCATGACCTTCATCGGGGGCCAGATCTTCGAGTTCACCGACTTCTATCACCGCGGCCTGTCGCTTTCTGCGAGCACGTTTGGCAGCGCCTTTTTCGTCTTGACAGGTTTCCACGGCGCCCACGTCACGGTCGGGATCCTGATGCTCTTATCCCTCGTTGCGATGTCCTCTTTGGGGAGGCTTGGCCCGCAGGCCGCTCGCAAGGTCGAGCTGATCGGCCTCTACTGGCACTTCGTCGACATCGTGTGGATCGTCATCTTCACCGTCGTCTACTTGATCCCATCGAAGTGAGGATGCTGTGCCGCTGAAGCAGCCCGTATATGAGGACTACGAGGCCCATGACGGTCCCCGGCATCCGGAGCCACGGCAATACGTGACGATCGCCGTGGTGCTGGCGGTCATCACCGCGATCGAGGTATCCGTTTACTACGTCACCTCCGTCAAAGACCTTCTTGTACCGATGTTGATCGTGATGTCGGTGATCAAGTTCATGTTGGTAGCCCTGTGGTTCATGCACCTGCGCTTCGACAGTCACGTCTTCCGGCGCTTCTTTCTTATCGGGATCGTGCTCGCGCTGGTCGTCTTCTCGGTGGTTCTGGTAACCCTCCTGACGCGCGCCCCCCTTCCCGCAGGTTGAGGAAGAGAGCGTCATGATCGCCTCCCCCTGGCAGTGGCAACCACACCCGGAAGTGTGGGTGCCGTTGGGCTTGTTGTTGGGCGGGTACTTCCTCGCCGTTACGCGATGGGGGGCCGCTAAGGGCAGACGGTTCGTCGCCACCCGCAAGCAGAAGCTTTGCTTCACTGCAGGCGTGCTCGTTCTATGGCTCTCGGTTGATTGGCCGATGGACGAGCTCGCCGATCACTATCTGTTCAGCGCCCACATGGTGCAGCACATGATCATCGGATTGGTTGCCCCGCCGCTGCTCCTGCTGGGGATGCCTGCGTGGCTGCTCCGGCGGCTGCTGGCTCCGAGGCCGGTCTTCAAGCTGGTGCGC
Organism: Actinomycetota bacterium; assembly: GCA_036265345.1. Classification (GTDB taxonomy): domain Bacteria; phylum Actinomycetota; class CADDZG01; order CADDZG01; family WHSQ01; genus DATAPE01. The sequence goes on along the minus strand of DATAPE010000251.1, from coordinate 4,165 downwards.
GCCGCCACGAAGCCGGTTGTCGGCTTCCTGGCCTTCAACGGCATGTTCGTGTTTCTTCACTGGCCGGCGCTAATGAACGAAACGCTGCGCTCGGAACCGGTCCATTTCCTCGTGCATCTGGGGGTTCTGATCACGGCCCTGATGATGTGGTGGCCGGTGGTCGATCCGCTCCCCGAGCTGTCGCGCTTGTCCTATCCGGCAAAGATGCTCTATCTGTTCCTCCAGTCGGTCCTTCCCACGGTGCCGGCCTCATTCCTTACCTTTGCTCACCGGCCGATCTACACGTTCTACGAGAGTGTTCCTCGTCTGTGGGGTATGTCGGTGGTGGTCGATCAGATGGTGGCGGGACTCATCATGAAGATCGTGGGAGGTCTCCTTCTGTGGGGTGTGATAGCCGTCATGTTCTTCCGTTGGTACGCCCGGGAAGAGGCAGGCAACGTGACCGAACAAGTTAGCTGGGAAGACTTCGAGAGAGAGTTGCAGGCCTGGGACATGAGGACCTGATGCAGGAACGGCCGGATCCGAACGTCGTGCGCGAGATGCGCATCCAGCTGCCGCTGCCGGTCCTGATCCCAGTCGGAGCTCTTCTTTTCATTGCCATACTCACGATCGGTTTGTCGAGGATCCTGCTGAACGTACCGTCGGACGCGGCAGTCATCATCGCCCTCGCAGTCGCGCTCGACGTGCTGGGCGGGGCCGCTTATCTGGCGGCCAGACCGCGGCCCTCACCGGGGACCATGGCCGAACTGATGATGGTGGTGTTGTTCCCGGTGGTGATCGGGATCGTTCTTACCCAGATCAATTTCACGAGCGCAGAGGCCAAGAGCAGCTCCGGAGCACCGGCTGCCGTCACCTCGAGCGCGACCCTCATAGCGCAGAACGTCGCGTTCCAGGAGAAGACGTTGACCGTGCTCGGCACCAAGGGTTTCACGGTCCATTTCGATAACAAGGATTCGACGACGCACAACTTCGCCATCTACGACAAGATGGGTGGGAAGGAGCTGTTCAAAGGGGCCGTGATCACCGGCCCCAACACCACCGATTACCAGGTGAAGCCGCTCAAGGCGGGCACCTATTACTTTCAGTGCGATATCCACCCCACTTCGATGGATGGAAGCTTGACCGTCAAGTAGGACCAAGGGACGGCAGGTGGATCAGTCCCGCGCCGGTCGGCCGGAAGCCGCAGGCATCGAAGTAGAACGACGCCAACTGGGGCTCGAAGTCCACATGGAGCCACTCGCACCCTGCCGCCTTCGCGTGTATTGCCGCGACGTGGACGAGACGCGTTCCGATGCCCGTGCGTTGATGCTCTCCGTGGGTCTTCGTGTCGATCAAGAAGGCGTGGTCTCCGCCATCGGTAGCGACGTTCACGAAGCCGACCAGAGTTCCGTCGGTCGTGCGTGCGCTGACCCAGCCGAGACTGTGGGGACGGATACGGTCCCACCATCCGGCCGAGGACCGGCCACCGTGCGAGTCCACCAGCTCGACCATCTCGTCGTCCGAGAGCGGATCCCGCCACCGATATGTGACGCCATCGATGACGATCTCGGATCTTTCGTAGGCCACGACGAGACGATACGCGGTTGTTGTCGGGTCGGTCGAATCGGACTCGCTGTGACTAACTGTCTCTCGGACCCCCGTCGCCAAAGTGAGACCAGTGTTCCTTTTTTGCGACCCCCGTTCCTTTTTTGCTACGGGGGTTCGAGAGAAGACATGTTGGTTTGCCGCGAACGGGCGCGGAAGCACCCATACTCGTTGCCGCCAGGTTTGGGGAAGGCTTTGGCGTTTAGTGCAGCATGTCCCGCAGTGGGAGGAGCTCATCCAGGGCCATCGCTGCGAACAGCAGGGCCAGGTAATAGATCGAGAAGCGGAAGAGGCTCCAGGCGACCCTCGGGGACTGGTCGCGCCGCACCCGCACGGCCCAGTAGATGAACACTCCGTTCAACACCAGCGCGCTCGCCAGATACACGACGCCCATCCGGGCTACCGAGAAGAACACCAAGCTCATCGCCAGGAGCAGGAACGAATACAAGAGGATGTGCTTGGCGGTCTCGGCCCTCCCATAGACGACCGGCATCATGGGAACTCCTGCCGCCGCGTACTCCTTCTCGTACCTCAGTGACAGCGCCCAGAAATGGGGCGGGGTCCAGTAGAAGACGATCGCGAAGAGGGCCAAAGCCGGCAGGCCCACCCTGCCTGTTACCGCGGCCCACCCCACGAGCACCGGCATGGCTCCCGCAGCTCCCCCGATCACGATGTTTTGCGGCGTCCGTCGCTTCAGCCACAGCGTGTACACCAACACATAGAAGAGCAACGCGATCGAGGTGAGAGTCGCCGCAAGGAGGTTGACGGTCGCCCACAGGAACAGGAACGCGACGATGCCGAGCGTGGTGCCGAACCTGAGGGCGTTGCGGGGGCTGACCTTGTGGGCAGGCAGCGGCCGTCGGCGTGTACGAGGCATCACCTGATCTATGTCTCTGTCGAGGTAGCAGTTGATGGCGTTCGCACCGCCGGCCGATAGCGAACCACCTACCAGGGTGGCCAGCGTCAACAACAGCGGCGGCCAGCCGCGAGCGGCAACCACCATGGGAGGCACGGTCGTGATCAACAGCAACTCGATGATCCGAGGTTTCGTAAGAGCGAAGTAGGCGGCTGTACGGTCGCGAATGCCGGGGGCAGGTAAGTCGGAGAGGACGTCCCCCTGCGCGATCGATGTAGAGCCGGTCACGGCGGCGCGAGCCATCAGCCTCCTTCCAGAGCCGGCCGGGCAGACATGACGGCCTCCTGGTCCGCGACCCGCTGCAAGGCGGGGTGAGAGGTTACGGCCACACCCACGAGACTGCTCCAGATCAGAGCGCCGGTCAGGAGGTGAGCGGTCACCGCAGCGGCGTTCAGGTCCGTCCAGACATTGAGCGCACCGATCAGCACCTCGATGGCGAACAACCCCAACGCGATATGGATCAGGCTCGCCTGGACAGGCAATTGCTGTTTCCGGCGCAACACCCTTACGCCGACGACTGCGACCACGATCCCCACGATGAGCGCCAGCGCCCGGTGAAGGAAATGGAGGGCGGCGAGCTGGAAGCTGAGGTCGGGGATCAACCGTCCGTTCATCAAGGGCCAGTCGGGAAAGACGTTGCCGGCGCCCCGGCCGCTCACGTAAGACCCGACCAGCAGAAGCAGCAGGACGCAGCTCGCAGCGAACGAAGCCTGGTTGCTGATCGCGAGGTCGCCGGCCGCGACCCTTCCGGACACCGCGAACGCCGCCGCAGTGATGTAGACGAGGAGAGCCAGAAGAAGCATCGCGGTGAAAAGGTGAAGGACAACCGACACGGCTTCCAGCTCCATCTTGACCACCACGGCTCCGAGCACGGCTTGCACGATCACCAGTCCGAAGGCAGCCACCGACGGCCACAAGATCGCCGGAGAGCGCCGGTGCTCCAAGAAGGCGTCAAGCGCGAGGAATGCCAGCAGCACGACGACCACCGTCGCGGTGACCCGGTGGGAGTACTCGATCACTACCGCCCGGCTCTCCATCGAAGGCACCAAGTGGCCCTGGCAATGGGGCCAGTCGGTTCCGCAGCCCAAACCGGACTTGGTCGCCCGCACCAGGCCCCCTATCGCAACGAGCAGGATCGTGGCCGCAGTCGAACCTAGGGACAGCTTCTGGAAGCGGGTCATCAGCCAAGCGATGTTACAGGTGCGGCTATGACTCGGAGACCGATAGTGTCTTTGAGATGAGGTTGCCAACGTGGAGTGTCGCAGTCGTGCTGACTGTTCTCTGTGCCGCGTGCGGATCGGCATCTCCGACGACTCCAGGCGGGAATGTCATCTCGAAGCCGACGGTGTCGGCGGGCTCGAAAGCGACGCCCGTGATCGCGTCGAGCGAGATTCTCGTGGGATCGAATCGTTTCCTGGTGGGGCTCTTGAATCGCAACGGTGCGCCCATCGGGACGCCGCAAACTCATATGCGCATCGCATTCTTCGATCCCAGTAAATCCGCGTCCGCGCCGGTATCGCGGATCGGGACCCGGTTCATCTGGGGGCTGAAGCCCAACCTCGGCTTCTATGAGGGTCACGCTCGCTTCAACCACGCGGGGACCTGGCAAGCGGCGTTCACCTTGACCGGTGGAGGGTTCAACGAGACCGACCGGCAGAGCTTCTC
>DATAPE010000250.1:0-2334 GCA_036265345.1 Actinomycetota bacterium | reverse complement strand
GAAGCTCGCGTCGAGAGAGCCATTGGAGTCGTAGCGGGCGAGGGCGAAGTCGAAGGCGGAACCAGAAGCGTTCCCGGTCGAGCCAACCGCGACGATCTTTCCATCGCCCTGAAGCGCCACGCCGCCCGCGGCGTCACGGATGGAGCCGAAGTCCGTCGTCTGCTTGCCGTCGCCGGAGAAGGTCGCGTCCAGCAACCCGCTGGAGTCGTAGCGGGCGAGTGCGAAGTCACAGACAGCATCGGGATCGCCGGTGCACGTATCGCCCACCGCGACGATCTTGCCGTCGTCCTGAAGCGCTACGCCCGCCGCCCCCGCGTCGTCTCCAAACTGGGTCGTCTGCTTTCCGTCGCCGGAGAAGGTGGTGTCGAGCGTCCCGTTGGCGTTGAAGCGGGCGAGCGCGAACGAGTGGCTGGTGCAGCAGACCCCACCGAAGCCGGTCACCCCTACCACCACGATCTTCCCGTCGGGCTGGAGGGCAACCCCTGTCGCCTGATCATCCAGTCCGAAATCAATCCGCTGCTTTCCGTCGCCGGAGAAGGTGGTGTCGAGTGTCCCGTTGCCGTTGTAGCGGGCAAGAGCGAAATCGTTGAAGGAGAGATCGCCGGAAGTGGAGCGGAGCACGCTGCCGACGGCGACCACCTTGCCGTCCGGCTGGCTCACAGTCGCGTTGGCCTGGCTGAACCCGAAGGGGAAATCGGTGGTCTGCTTGCCGTCCCCGGAGAAGGTCGTGTCGAGGTCGCCCGGGCCCGCAAACGCCAAGGCAGGGAAGAGCGTCAAGACCAGTACGGCGACGACAACGCTGATGCTGCTCACGAGCCCTCGCGTCCTCACGGCCGCTCCACTCTCCCGCCCTAGCTGTCCTCCGACCATACCACCGAAATCGCCGGCTCCAACTTCGGATCGAGAACCCAAGGCGGGAGTGGGTCACCTGGCGCACGTGCGCTAAGAAATGCGCGCCATGCATTCCCCGGTTTGGGCACAAGGCGAGGGGCGGTGCCCAAATGTGGACAGCTACTCCGACAGCCCGGCGGTTTCGAGGGCTTGGTTGCGGTCGGGGAAGATTCGGATGCGTTCAATCTTGCCGCCGACGAGGTCGTAGACGTTGCCAGACGTTGTTTCGGTCGGCACGCCGCTCGCTCGTCCGGTGGCGGTCATCCGCATGAAGGCCAGCACTCGGTTCGGGCCGATGGCTTCCAGCCGCTCGACGTGGAGGTGGAAGTCGGGGGCGGTGTCGGCCACATCGGCAAAGAAACGCCGGATGCCGACAGGGCCGTCATACACGCCCCCGACTCCCGCCGCCGGCGTGGACAACTGGACGTTGTCGGTGCAGCAAGAGAGGTAGCGGTCAACGTCCCGCGCGTTGACCGCGTCAATCGCTCGTGTGACCACCTCGACGTTCTCCTGCGACATCGCCTACTCCGGAAGTCCGGCCGCTTCGAGGGCTTCGTCACGGCTCCAGTACTCGCGGCCCCGCACGACCTTTCCGTCGCGGACCGTAAAGAGGGCGGCGAAGGTCAGCTCGGTCTCGACGCCGCTCAGCTTCGCCCGCCCGCTGATCCGCAAAACCGCGACGACCTGATCCTCACCTGCCTCGATCAGTTCGACTGGCTCACTCCTGAAATCGTCGAAGGTGCCGACCCAGTCGTCCAGGTAGGCGCGCACCGCGCCCTTGCCGTGAATCGGGCCGCGGTCATCGAGTGCACCCTCGACCGCCCGGTAGTCGATGTCGTCTGCCATGTACTCCAGCCATGCATCCAGGTCCCCACGCCTGAAGGCCGTAGCCGCTTCGCGGACGGTCTTGATGGCCTCCTGCGACATCGCCCGCGCAGTATCTCGCGGCACCGACCGTCCGCCCGCCATCCCTTGCACAAGCCGTCGCGGATGGGCGGTGCCGGGCTCGAACCAGCGGCCTCCTGCTTGTAAGGACTGCGCCGCGGTGCGGGCTGAAGCTGCCGCTCCCGGTGCCCCGGCTCAGCCCCCGAGATAGCGGGCCACGGCGAAGTCCTCGGTTCCGTCGGCACCAAGACCTTCCCCAGCCACGACGATCTTGCCATCGGCCTGGATCGCCACCGCGGCTGCAAAGCCGAAGGGCCCAAAGTCAGTGGTCTGCTTGCCGTCGCCTGAGAAGGTGGGGTCGAGGGTCCCATTCGGGTTGTAGCGGGCGAGCCCGAAGTCATAGTTCCCACCGGCCTGGGCGCGGCCGACCACAACGATCCTGCCGTCAGGCTGGAGCGCCGCCCCCATCGCGACGAACCCCCCAAAGCTGGTGTCCTGGATGCCGTCGCTCGAGAAGGTCGGGTCGAGGGTGCCGTTCGGGTTGTAGCGGGCGAGGGC
>DATAPE010000249.1:0-10972 GCA_036265345.1 Actinomycetota bacterium | reverse complement strand
GCGCAGCAAGCGCGTGGCCGGCCTCTTCGCCGTAGCCGGTGACCACGTTTACGACCCCTTCCGGGATGCCCGCTTCGAGACACAGCTGCCCCAAACGCAACGCAGTCAGAGGGGTCTGCTCCGCGGGCTTCAACACCGCGCTGTTGCCGAAGGCGAGGGCCGGCGCGAGCTTCCAACACGCCATCACGAGGGGGTAGTTCCACGGGATGATCCCCCCGCACACGCCCATCGGTTCCCTGATCGAGTAGACGAAAAGATCGTCGGCGCTGGGGTTGGTCTCGCCGAAGAACTTGGTGGGCCATCCCGAGTAGTAGCGGAAGACCTCGGCCGCCGACCACACCTCACCTGACGCGAGCTTGAGGGGCTTCCCCCCATCGAGCGCCTCAATCTGGGTGAGCTCGGCGCTGTTCTTCTTGATCAGGCCGGCCAGCGTCGAGAGGATCTCGGATCGCTTGCCCGGTCGCAGGCTCCTCCAGCGACCATCGTCGAAGCTCGCCCGGGCCGCCGCCACGGCGGCATCGATATCCTTCGCTCCCCCTCTGGGCACTTCCACGAACGCCTGACCGGTCGAAGGATCGAAGCTTTCGAAGGTGCGCGAATCGGCGGCTTCGACGGGCTTGCCGCCGATGATCATCTTGGGCGACGAGTCGAGGAACTTCGTCACTTCATCGAGAAGCTCGATCTGCGCCATCGTGGGAGACCTCCAAGTAGCTTTGGGCTTCGAGACCCCAGGTTATCCGAGCCTGTTATCGGCGCAGCTGACAGATGGTGTCGTGTGGCGCTCCCTGCCGGGGTGACGCATGATTCGACCCAGCATGCGCAGGCTCCCCTCCGGCACCGTCACGCTTCTGTTCACCGACATCGAGGGCTCCACCCGGGCGCTGCAGGAGCTCGGGGAAGGCTACGCCGAGACGTTGGCAGAACACCGCCGCATCCTGCGCCGGGCCTTCGACCGGCATGGAGGCATCGAAGTCGATACCCAGGGCGACGCTTTCTTCGTTGTCTTCCAAAGAGCCGACGACGCGATCGCCGGCGCCATCGAGGCACAAGAGGCACTCCGCGGCGGCAAGATCCAGGTGCGGATGGGGGTTCACACGGGGACCCCCGAGATAAGCGGAGAAGGCTACGTGGGGCTAGACGTTCACCGCGGGGCTCGGATCGCAGCCGCGGCCCACGGAGGCCAGGTGATCGTCTCGAGTGCGACCCGCTCTCTCGCCCAGGGAGAGTTCCGCGACCTCGGGGAGCATCGGCTCAAGGATCTCGATGCTCCAGAGTGGCTGTTCCAAGCCGGCGTCGAGGAGTTCCCTCCGCTCAACTCGGTCCGCGCCACGAATCTTCCGGTGCCTGCAGGGCGGCTGTGGGGACGTGGCGAGGAAGCTGCGACTTTGATCGACCTCATCACGGTGGACGGAGCCAGGCTTCTAACCCTCACCGGACCCGGCGGTGTCGGCAAGACTCGCCTTGCCATAGATGTCGCAACTCACGTGGCTGATCACTTCCCCAATGGCGTCTACCTCGTCGAATTGGCGGCAGTCGAGGCGCCTGAGCGGGTACCCGCCGAGATCGCGCAGGCATTGGGCGTGAGGGAACGCAGCGGCACCCCTTTGATAACGACGCTCCAGGCATATGTGGGAACCAAACGTCTACTGCTGGTCATGGACAATTTCGAGCACCTGGCCGCAGGGGCTCGCATCGTGTCCGACTTGCTCGACCATTCCCCCCAGCTGCAGGTTTTGGTGACGAGTCGAGTACCTCTGCGCCTGAGCGGCGAGCGCGAGCACGAGGTGGCGCCGTTAAGGTCCGAGGACGCAGTTTTGCTGTTCACCGACAGAGCGCAGGTGGTCAAACCTGACTTTGCGCCGGAGGGCGAGCGAGCAACGATCGAGGAGATCTGTTTACGTCTCGACTGCCTGCCACTTGCTATCGAGCTTGCAGCAGCCCGCGTCAAGCTGCTGAGCCTGAAAGCATTGCTGAAGAGGCTCGACGACCGTCTATCTCTGCTGACACGGGGACCATCGGATCTACCGAGCCGTCAGCAAACCCTGCGGGCAACCATCGACTGGAGTCACGAACTCCTCGATCGAGACCAGCAGGAGCTGTTTGCAAAACTTGCACTCTTCTCCGCAGGATGTTCTCTCGAAGCGGCGGAGGAAGGCTGTGATGCCGACCTCGACACCCTCGCTTCGCTCGTAGACCACAGCCTTGTCCGGGCCGAGAGCGACCGCTTCGTCATGCTGGAGACGGTCCGTGAATACGCCGTCGACCAGTTGGAGACATACGCCGAGGCACCGCGATGGCACCGCCGTCATACCGAGTACTTCCTTGCGATCGCGGAACAACTCGGGGCGCAGCTCTTCAGAGAAGGTGCGGACGAAGCGCTGCAACTGCTGGATCGCGAGTATCCCAACCTCCAAACTGCCCTCGCCTGGTCGCTTGCCTCGGACGAGCCACAGCTTGGCCTTCGCTTGGTCTGTGCTCTCTGGCAGTTCTGGTTCAGGCACGGCCTGCTTGCCGAGGCGCAGCGGTGGATGCCTCTCGCTCTGACGTTAAATCCGGAGCCGACGTCGATCCGCGCTAAAGCCCTCGCCGGCGCTGCAGTGATGGCGTCCTTGTATGCCGATTGGACGAGTTCCAAGTTGTGGGCGGAGGAATGCCGTCGTCTCTCGCAACAGATCGGCGACGGCGGTTCGGAGGGAAGCGCGTTACTTTCGCTGGGGCGGGAGGCAGTCGCGCGGGGCGATAACGAAGGCGCTCTCGCCTATCTGCTGGAGGCCCAGACGATCAGCCTTACGAGCGGAGACACTCAAGTCGCGGCCATGGCTTCCTTCAACCTCGGTTACGCGGCGCTGACTGCCGGAAACTACGCCGAGGCGCGACATCAACTCGATGACGCTCTAGAACTATTCGCGACAGATGCCTACGGGATTGCGCGTTCACTGGCGGCGCTGGGCTCGGTGGCATTCAACGAAGGTCGCGGCCGTGACGCAGTAGATCTCTTGCGCAAAAGCATCCGCATCTCGTGGAGCGTTCGAGACAAGGATGACCTTGCCTGGGGGCTCGAACTCTTGGGTGTCGTCACCTCGAGAGAGCGGGCTGGGTGGGCGGCGCGGCTACTGGGAGCCGCGGAGGAAGTGCGCCACGAGCTGGGGGTCCCTCTTGATGGTGTCGAACTTCGGCTGCATGAGGCGGCGCTCGCCGCCTTGCAAAGCAGCCTCGACCCGGCCACGCTCACCGAACGGTGGCGCCAAGGGCGTCAGGAGCCACTGGAACGCACGGTTGATCAGGCACTCAGAGAGTTCGATCCGTCCGGGGCGCCCACGCCGATGATTGAGCTCGACGGAGGACCAGTGCCGGACGGATAGCCGGCGGTCAGCGCAGGAGGAGGCCCGCCACTCCTGCAAGCACGACGATGATCGGCTCGGGGACCTTGAAGCGCCACAGCGCTGCGAGCGCAATGAGAGCGATGGCAGTCGTCGGGAGATCGACGACCGCACCGCGGACGAGAACGATGGTGGCTCCGGCGATCGCACCTGCAGCTGCGGCCGTTGCACCTTTGACGAAGGCGCGGAGTTGAGGATTCTGCTTGTGGCGCAGGAACCACCCTGCCGGAAGCACCACGCCGAGGTAGATGGGCGTGAAGATCGCGACCGTAGCCACGATGGCTCCGGCGAACCCTCCCACGAGATAACCGATGAATGTTGCGGTGATGACAACCGGCCCGGGGGTGATCAATCCCATCGCCACCGCATCCAGGAACTGGCGGTCGTTCAACCAGTGATGCTGATTCACGACGCCCTCGCGCAGGAAGGGCACGATCGCAAGCCCGCTGCCGAAGATGAACGCGCCCGACTTGAGAAAGAACAAGCCAAGGGCCACCAACGTGCCGGTGGTCGCGGTGCCGAGCAACAGGCTGCGCGCCAGCGGGGGCAACGCGACGGCCACCGAGCCGCGGCCGCGGCCGGATCGCGGCGGGGCCTCCACGGCGATCATCAACAGACCGGCTGCGATGAAGAGGACGGCAACCTCGGTGCCCGTGATCGCCGTGACCAGCCCTATCACGAGGGATATCGCCCACAGGCGCGCGTCGTGCCCGTTGGTCAAGCGACCGAGCTTGACCGCAGCGATAGCGATGATCGCCATGACACCCGGCGCGATCCCGTAGAAGAGCCCCTGCACCCACTCGAGGCCGTTGAACTTGACATAGAAGAACGCCACCGCAAGAACTGCGATGAACGAGGGAATGATGAAGGCCAGCGCTACCGCAAACGCTCCGAGCGCTCCTCTGCGCAGGTACCCCACCCACATCGCCACTTGAGCCGCGAGGGGGCCGGGCATCGTCTGGCCCAGCGCGACGCCATTCAGGAACTCCTCACGATCCAGCCACTCGCGCCGCTCGACAAGATCGCGCTGCATGTAGCCAACCGTCGCTATCGGTCCGCCGAACCCGAAGGTTCCGAGGTGAAGGAAATAGCGGAGGAGAGCAGCGAAGGAGTGCTTGTCAGGCGCGTCACTCGTACCCGGCTCGAGAGGTTGATCGTCCACGGATGCGAACGCTACCCTCCGCTCAATCTCGTGGTCGGGGAGTCACCGTATGGGTGGCCAGGCTCGCAAAGAATCGAAGTAGGTTCGCTGCGTGGCTAGTCCTGCCGATCCTCTCAAGAGTCACAGCCGTGCGTTGACCGAGGGCTCGGATCGCGCTCCGGCGCGGGCGATGCTCAAGGCGACCGGGCTCACCGACGACGATCTGTCGCGCCCGCTCATCGGAGTGGCGACCGCATGGATCGAGACGATGCCGTGCAACTTCAACCACCGTGAGCTCGCCACGCACGTCAAGGCCGGCATCAGAGCAGCCGGGGCCACCCCGATGGAGTTCAACACGATCTCGATCTCGGACGCGGTGACGATGGGCACCGAGGGCATGCGGGCGTCCTTGGTGAGCCGCGAGCTGATCGCGGACTCGATCGAGTTGACGGTCCGCGGGCACCTCTTCGACGGGCTCGTCTGTATCGTGGGCTGCGACAAGACGATCCCCGCGGCCGCGATGGCCCTTCTTCGCCTCCAGCTTCCGAGCCTGATCTTCTACAGCGGATCGATCGCCCCCGGCACATGGAGAGGCCAGGACGTGACCATCCAGGACGTATTCGAAGCCGTTGGGCAATATGACATCGGCAGCTTGTCGGAGGCGGAGCTCCACGACCTGGAAGGGGCTGCCTGCCCCGGCACGGGAGCATGCGGAGGCCAGTTCACGGCGAACACGATGGCCACGGCTATGGACGTCCTTGGTCTCAGTCCGATAGGTCTCTCCGAGACCCCTGCCACCCATCCCGCCAAGCACGACGCCGCGCGCCGCGCTGGGGAGATGGCGGTGTCGCTGCTGCGGCAAGACGTCACGCCGGCGTCGATCGTCACGCGGGCCGCCCTGGAGAACGCGATCGCGTGTGTTGCAGCAACCGGCGGATCGACCAACGCCGCCATGCACATGATCGCGATCGCCCGGGAAGCCGGCATCGATCTCTCGATCGATGACTTCCACGAGGTCATGCAACGCACGCCCCTGATCGCCAGCCTGAAGCCGGGGGGCGATTTCGTAGCAACGGATCTGTATCGCGCCGGCGGCATCGCGCTGGTGGTCAGAGAGCTCGCGAAGATAGATGCGATCCACCGCGATGCCCGCACCGTGGATGGACGCACTCTCGGAGAGATCGCAGCCGCCGCGCAGGAGACGGAGGGCCAAGAGGTCGTCGTGCCCGTGGAGGCACCCATCAAGCCGACCGGAGGGATGGCGATCCTGCGCGGCAACCTCGCCCCCGAGGGCTGCGTCGTCAAGATCGCGGGTCACGAGAGACTCAGCCATAGCGGCCCTGCGCGCGTGTTCGAGTGCGAGGAGGACTGCTTCGCGGCGATCAAAGCGCGGGCCATCCATCCGGGGGACGTGGTCGTCATCCGCTACGAGGGGCCTGCGGGGGGGCCGGGGATGCGCGAGATGCTGGTCGTGACGGCTGCTCTCGTCGGTGCCGGGCTGGGCGAGGAAGTGGCGCTGATCACCGATGGGCGCTTCTCGGGAGCGACGCGTGGACTGATGGTGGGACACATCTCGCCCGAGGCGGCACGCGGGGGCCCGCTCGCCGCGGTTGAGGAGGGCGACACGATAGAGATCGATGTGACCGCGCGCGAGCTGCGCCTGGCGCTTCCGGAGCAAGAGATCGAGAAACGACTCGCAGAATGGCAGCCGCCGCCCGCCCGCTACCGGTCCGGCGTATTCGCCAAGTACGCGGCGCTCGTTTCGTCTGCCTCGGAGGGAGCGGTAACAGAGGCTTACCCTCCGGCCTGACCGGAAAGGTCCTGGTGCTGCCCGGTTACCCGGCGAGCAAGGGCGGGACGAAGCCGGGATGGATGGCTGCCATCCACTCCTCTTCTTCCTTGCCCAGCTGGGTTTGGGAGGCCTTGCCTTCCCAGAACTCGCGCCCGATCGCTTGCCAGTTCTGCGTGGCCTCCAGCCGCGCCAGTATCGAAGCGACACCGAAGCCCATCCGGTTCAGGGTCACGATGACTCCCGGCACACCAAGCTTGCGCAATGCCTGGAAGGCGTCCGAGCGAGGGTCGAGGCTCGCCGCTCCCATCTCCTGAACCACGGGGGCGTCGACCTTGAAGGGGCGGTTCTCCAGGATCGGACGATTCAGCATCCTGATGTGCTCCCACACGGCGTCGATCTGAGGGGTTCGCTGGTTCAGAATGCCCAAACCCATGAGCGCCTCACGGCCGCGCACGATGTCGTCCTCGATGACCGACTGGCCGACCTCGAGGAACATTCGAAGCACATCGGCCTCGACCGCACGAACGAGGCCGTAGTCGAGGAAAGCCACTTTGCCGTCGTCCAGCAACAGGTAGTTGCCCGGATGCGGATCAGCGGAGAACACCCGGAAACGGTTGAGGCTTCCGTAGAAGAACCGATAGAGCTTCTCCCCCAGCTGGTCCTTCTCCGCTTGGGGCCAGTCATAGGCGCTGACGAACGGCCTGCCGCGCAGGAACTCCTGGGTGATGACCCGAGTACGGCACTGCTCCGGGTAGACCTTCGGCACCACGATGAACGGGTGATCCCGGAAGAGCTCGGCGAACATGGCCTGGTTCTTGGCTTCGCGCCGATAATCCAGCTCTTCGAGCACGCGGTCTTTCACCTCGTTAGCAACCTCTTTGGGATCGAGGTTGGGCGCGATCGCGACGGCCAGCTTGGTCATGGCAGTCACGTTCTTGAGGTCGGCCCGCACGGCCGCGTCCACCCCCGGGTACTGAACCTTGACCGCCACTTCCTCGCCCGACGGCAGGTTCGCCCGGTGGACCTGCCCGATGGATGCCGCCGCAACGGGCTCATCGACGAACCCAGGGAACACCTCTTCCACGGGGGCCTGGAACTCCTCTTCGATGACACGCCGAGACGCTGCTGGGTCCATCGGGGGGGCCGAATTCTGGAGCATCGTGAGAGCGTCCCGGTAGGTTCCCAGGTGCTCGAGCCCGCCGAACTCATAGAACGAAGCCAGCTGACCGAGCTTCATCGCGGCACCCTTCATCTCTCCCAGCATGTCGACCAACTGCTTCGCCGTCTGCTGATGAAAGATGTCGACGAACTCGCCGGCCCGGGAAGGGTCGGCGAACGACTTCACCCTGGTGCCCGTAAAACGCGCCGCGGACTTGGCTGTTTGCCCCGCCAGCTTGGCCCCACGCTGCAACCACCCTGTCGGGATGGGGTCCTTCCACTTTTCGTCGGGCATGGCGCGGCTACTCTAGTGCCCGGGTCCTAACGAGGATGGCGGTGCGATGGATGACGAAAGAGCACCTTTCCAGTCAACGCAGCCCGGATCGGATGACGAGTGGGAATCGGAGACCAGGCCGCGGGGAAGGATCCTGTGGGGACGCCTGATCGCGCTGGCGGTCGCTCTCCTCATCGCGTTCCTCGTCGGACGAGCCACTGCGGGGGGAGGCGGAGGGGTCTCGGCGGCCCAGTACTCGCAGGTCAAGAGTGACCTGGCTGCAGCTCGTGCCCAGCTCGCGAACCGAGTTACTCCGGGTGCGACTCCAACCGCTCCGGCGACCTCACCGAGCCCCTCGACCTCCACCACTCCCGGTGCGGCTTCCGGCACCACCTATGTGGTGAAGCCGGGCGACACCCTGCGCGGGATCGCAGAGAAGTTCTACGGCGACGTGACACTGGTGGATCTGATCGTGCAGGCCAACCACATCTCGGATCCGACGCTCGTGCACCAGGGCACGAAGTTGATCATCCCGCCGAAGCCCTAGCGAGTGTCGCGTCGCGGCGCCACAGCCGCGACCGTGCCCGGTCTCCGCGGGACCGCGACCTGCTGCTAAGGCCTCTGACAATGCGGGCAATAGGTGGTTCCCCGGCCCCCCAGGAAGATCTTCCGCAGAGGCGTCGAGCACCGGGGGCAGGGCTGTCCCTCTCGTCCGTAAGCGATGAGGAAACCTGCGTTGCGCCCGCTGGTCCCGTCCACCATGCGAAAGTCCCGAAACGTAGTCCCTTCTCGCTCGATCGCAGCCTCGAGCACCTCTCTTACCGCAGCGTGCAACAAGGCTGCCCTCCGCATCCCGACGTGCCGCGACAGCGGGTGGATCCGGGCTACCCACAAGGCTTCGTCGGCGTAGATGTTGCCTACACCCGCGACCGCACGCTGCGATAGAAGGATCGACTTGACGGGGGCCTTGCTCCGTTGCAGGAAGCGCGCGAAGTCCGCGGGATCGAACTCCTCCGATAGAGGTTCGGGGCCGAGGAAGGCAAGGGTCGGAAGCGACGAATAGTCGCCCGCGTCGACCACCGCCATCCTGCCGAAGCGCCGCGGGTCGCGGAAGGAGAGCTCCCTGCCGTCGTCCAGCCACGCGCGGGCACGAACGTAAGGGTCGCTGATGTCGAAACGGAACGCGCCCGTCATCCCCAGATGCATCACTAGCTCCAGGCCCTCATCGAGCGGCGCGATCAAGAACTTGCCTCGGCGCCCCACCGCCAGGATCGTGCGGCCCACTAGCCGGTCCAGGTCGTGGAATTCGCGAGGCACGCTCGGCAACGGGTCGCTCCACACTTCGACGACGCGCCGCCCTGTCAACTGGGGGTCCAGTTGGCGGCGAACGGATTCGACCTCGGGGAGCTCGGGCACCTCGCGAGCCTAGGAGAAGAAGCTGACCGCGGACCGCGTTAAGGGCACGACCTGCTAGCGTGAGGTTCGACGAAGAGGGTGCGGCGATCTTGAAAAAACAGGAATACCCCGCCGAGCTACTGGAGAGCATCAATGCGCTCTCCAGGCTCGTGACGGCGAAAGAAACAGTCGAAAGCACCGTCGGCCGTATCGCCGAGCTCTCGGTGCTCGCCATCGATGCGGCCGATGCATGCGGGATCTCACTTGTTACGGGCAAGAGGATCCACACCGTGGCGGTAACCAGCGACATCGGCAACACCATCGACGCGCTTCAGATCGAGACCGGGGAAGGACCCTGCATGTCCTCGATCAAGGAGCAGGCCACCTTTTACATCCCCGACATGTCGCAAGACGAGACCTGGCCGGTGTTCTCTAGCCTTGCGGCGCAAGCGACGGGGATCTCGAGCCTCCTGGGATACGTCTTGCAGGTGGGAGAAGGCGCGCTGGGCGCGATGAACGTGATGTCGTTCCAGGTCGACGCGTTCGATGCGGAGGCCATCGCCGCAGGCGCCCTCTTTGCCGCGCAGGCCGGGGTTGCCCTCTCCAACGCTCTGACGCACCGCCAGAGCGAAGAGAAGGTGGAGCAGCTAGAAGAGGGCATCCGCACGCGCCAGGTGATCGGCGAGGCCGTAGGTATCGTCATGGCTACGCGGCAGGTGAACGCGGACGAGGCTTTCGAGATCCTGAAGACGATCTCCCAGCACACGAACGTGAAGCTGAAAGAGGTCGCGGCCGGGTTGGTCGAACGGGTGGACGAGCTCTAGGGTCGCCTAACCGGTGCGCTCGAGCTCGACGTGACAGCTCGACCCCAGGTCGGGATGAACGACGTTGCGAACGGACCTCGATCTATCGATCGTCAGAAATGCGACGACGGCTCCGACCGCGGAAGCACCTGCGGACAGGTGCATGGCGTTGGGAAAGGCATCGATCAGGGAGGTGTGCGCGCTCAACCCCGTGAGGAACGGCAACACGGCGATGGCAAGCAGGGCGGCGAGCCGAGCGATCGCATTGTTGATCCCCGAGGCGACACCGATGTGGTGCTCGTCAACAGCAGCCAGCACGGCCGCGGTAAGAGGGGCCACCGTCACACATAGCCCCAGTCCAAGGACGATCGCAGAGGGAAGGACGGTGCTCACGTAGGTGCTGCCCGGCTCGACCCGGGCCATCAACAACATCGAGGCACCAACGATGAGCGGGCCAACCGTCATCGGGATCCGCGCTCCGATCCGAGTGGCCGCCCTCCCCGCAGCCGGGGAGAGAAGCATCATCAGGATCGTCACCGGTAGGAACGAGGCTCCCGCCTCCAGGGCCGAGTAACCGAGCGACCGTTGTAAGTGGATCGAGAGCAGGAACATCGCCCCGCCAAGAGCCCCATACACCACGAGCGTCACGATGTTCGCGCCGTCGAACTGGCGCGACTTGAAGGTTTCCAAGGGAACCATCGGGTGGGGAACGCGTGCCTCGACCGTAAGGAAAGCGATGAATCCGAGCAGACCCAAGCCCGCTGCCACCAGCACCGACGTGGCGGTGAACCCCACCGTCGGCCCCTCGATAAGGGCATACACCGAGCCGCCGACCCCCATGGCGAGGGTGGCCGCGCCGGCGGCATCGGGCCGGTGGGCAGCCGACTCGTCTTTGGTCTCCGGTACGTGAGCGGTTGCGAGCCATATGGCTATGGCTGCCAGCGGAAGATTGATGAGAAACACCAGGCGCCACGACACGCTGTCGATCAGGTAGCCGCCGAGGAAAGGCCCGATCGCGGTGCTAACTCC
>DATAPE010000248.1:0-3875 GCA_036265345.1 Actinomycetota bacterium | reverse complement strand
GTCGCCTTCGGGCTGCGGCGCCGCAAGTCGAAGGAGGTCGACGCGTCGGTCCGCGACATGCTCGAGCTGGTGGAGCTGACGTCCCAGGCCCGCAAGAAGCCGGCCCAGCTGTCCGGCGGCCAGCAGCAGCGGGTCGCCCTGGCCCGTGCGCTGATCAACCGCCCCGAGGTGCTGCTGCTCGACGAGCCGCTGGGCGCTCTCGACCTCAAGCTGCGCCAGGAGATGCAGTCCGAGCTCAAGAGGATCGACCGGCAGCTCGATATCACCTTTCTCTATGTCACCCATGACCAGGAGGAAGCGCTGACGATGAGCGACCGCATCGCGATCCTCGATCACGGACAGATCGAACAAGTGGGAACTCCCGTGGACGTCTATGAGCATCCGGCGTCGGACTTCGTCGCAGGCTTCATCGGCATATCGAATGTCATCGAACGAGAAGGCAGTCACATCACCGTTCGGCCCGAGAAGATCAGGATCCTCGGTGCCGACGCCACCGCGTCCGACGATGACCATGTCGAGACGGGCACCATCTCCGAGGTCGTCTACGTGGGCATGGTGACACGGTTCCGTGTGGCTCTGGACGAGGGCGGCGAGCTAGTAGTTGCCGTCCAGAATTACGATGCTCCCACCGGGCAGGAGCGGCGGCGCGGCGAGCAGGTACGCGTTGCGTGGCACGCCGCTCATGGGATCACGGTCGAACAGGAACCTGCGGGTTCATCGGAGGGAAGGGGAGAGGGATGAAGAAGGGCTACGGGCGGTGGTGGAGGATTTCCGCACTGGCAGGCGTGATGGCGCTTCTGGCGAGCGCGTGTGGCGGAGGAACGACCGCCAACAACACCAACGCGGCGCCGGGCGGGCAGCCTCCCACGGCGAAGATGAAGACGCAGAGCTCGATCGGCAAGGGTGAGGGACAGCTGAACCTCATCGGCTGGCCCGGCTATACGGAGCCGGAGTGGGTAAAACCCTTCGAGCAACAAACGGGGTGCCAGGTTCACGCGAAGTCGGCCAACACATCAGACGAGATGGTCACCTTGATGCGCGGAGGGGGCGGCGGCCAATATGACATGGTCTCCGCTTCAGGTGACGCGGACTTGCGTCTGATCTATGGCGGTGATGTCAAGCCCGTGAACGTCAACCTGATTCCCGCGTGGAATGATTTCTTTCCCCAGTTCCAGGGTCCCAGCTTCAACACGATCTCGGGTGCGCACTACGGCGTTTCCTTGCAGTGGGGACCGAACGTGTTGCTCTACAACACGAAGAAGTTCTCAAAGGCGCCGCCCAGTTGGAGTGCTATATACAGTCCCAAGAACAAAGGCCAAGTCACAGTGCCCGACAACCCCATACAGATCGCCGACGCCGCTCTGTATCTGTCGAAGACCAAGCCGTCGCTGGGGATCGCAGATCCGTACGAGCTCACCCAACCCCAGTTTCAGGCTGTGATTAACCTGCTTAAGCAGCAACGGCCGCTCGTTCGAAAATACTGGGCGCTCGCATCACAGGAAATCTCGATGTTCAAGAATGGGGATGCGTCCGTCGGGGCTGCATGGCCCTTCCAGACGAGCAGCCTTGAAGCTGTCGGTGCGCCGGTTGCTGAAACGATCCCTAAGGAAGGAGCCACCGGATGGGCTGACTCATGGTTGCTGGCTACCAAAGCGCCTCATCCGAACTGCGCCTACATGTGGATGAAGTACATCAGCAGCCCGAAGCCACAAGCTCAGCAAGCAACCAACTATGGAGAGACACCCGTAAACAGCAAGGCTTGTCCCATCATGGACCACCTCACTAAGGGGTCTTGCGACAAGTTCCACGCCAACGATCCCTCCTATTCCCAATCGCTCGCGTTCTGGAAGACCCCCCTCGCGAATTGTGGAGACGGCAAGACCGACTGCGTCCCGTACGCCGATTGGCAACAAGCCTGGACGACAGAGGTAACCGGCTGAGCGGATGGCGATAGAAGCCCCGAACCGGCCCCGGGAAACCGGGGCCGGTGCACGCCTATCGGGTCTGATGTGGCGGAGACCGTGGCTGCGGGCGAGCGCCTTGCTCGCTCCGCCCCTGGGATGGTTCGCTTTTGTGTATCTAGCGGCCCTTTCCGTGCTGCTGATCACTGCGTTCTGGCAGATCAACCCGTTCACGACCGCCATCGAGCGGATCTGGTCGCTAACGAATTTCAAGACGTTGCTCTCCAACGGGACCTACCGCGCCATCACGCTGCGAACGATGGGCATGGCGGCCGCCGTGACGCTGGCCGATGCGGTGGTGGCGTTCCCCGTTGCCTATTTCATGGCCAAAGTGGCCACCGCCCGAACCCAGAAGATCCTGTTCGGTGCGATCTTGCTGCCGCTGTGGGCGAGCTATCTGGCTCGCGTTTATGCGTGGCAGCTGATCCTCACGCACGACGGCGTCCTGAATTGGTCATTGGGAAAGCTGGGGCTCCCCACTGTCGATCTTGCCTATACCAACTGGGCTATGTGGATCGTCTTCTGCTACATCTGGCTCCCTTTCATGATCATCCCGATCTACGCCGCGCTCGAGCGCGTACCCAATTCGTTACTCGAGGCATCTGCTGATCTGGGGGGCCGGGGCTCCCGCACGCTGCGCCGGATCCTGTTGCCGCTCGCGCTTCCCGGGATCGCGGCCGGATCGATCTTCACCTTTTCCCTCACGCTGGGCGATTACGTCACGCCGCTGCTCATCGGGGGTACTGGGGGCAAGCTGATAGGCAACGTCGTCTACGACAGCGTTGGCGTCTCCAATAACGTTCCTTTCGCGGCCGCCTTCGCGACCTTTCCCATAATCATCATGGCGGTGTACCTGCTCGGCGTCAGGCGCCTTGGCGCCTTCGAGGCCCTGTGATCACTTCCGCGTGGGCGCGGGCTGCTCTGCGTGTGTGGGTAGGCCTTGTGATCGCCTTCTTGTTCATCCCTATCGTGCTGATAGTCGTCTACGCCTTCAACACATCGAATATCGAGAGTTGGCCGATCGCAGGGTTGACGATGAAGTGGTTCTCGGTGGCGTGGCACGACTCGGAGGTCCGCTCTGCTTTCGTCCTCTCGCTCAAAGCAGGGTTCGTGGCCACCGGGATCGCTCTCGTGCTGGGGTCTTTGGCTGCCTTTGGGATCCATCGCTTCCGTTTCTTCGGCCGGGAGAGCATCTCGCTCATCCTGGTGCTGCCTCTGGCGTTGCCGGGCATCATCACCGGCATGGCTCTGAACGCGTTCTTCACTTTCAACGGGATCTCGTTCTCGTTGTGGACGATCGTGGTCGGGCACGCAACGTTCTGCATAGTCGTGGTCTACAACAACGTGATAGCTCGCCTCCGCCGCACGTCGGCGTCCTTCGTCGAGGCATCCGCGGATCTGGGGGCCAGCGGGTGGCAGACATTCCGCTTCATCACGCTCCCGACGACCGCCACCGCTCTGGTTGCGGGAGCGTTGCTTGCCTTTGCGTTGTCGTTCGACGAGGTGATCGTGACGGTCTTCACCGCCGGCGCCCAGAACACGTTGCCCTTGTGGATATTCGGAGCGATCCGTCTAGGACAACGGCTGCCGGAGGTCAACGTGGTGGTCTTCGCAGTGATCCTGCTGACCCTCGTGCCGTTGGCGGTGGCGGCGCGATTGACCGGCGGCACTGGGTTGTCGGCCGCGCCGACAACGTCCGATCGTGCGACCTGATGCCACGGCTCGTGCCCCCTACCGCCTCGGTGCGGGATTCGTACCTCGAGGGCGAGCGAGCGGCGTTCGCCGAGGAAGGCTTGGACGATTCGGTCCTCGAACGAGCTGAGGAGAACTTCGACGCCTTCGTCACCAGCCGCCGGCGCGAGCGAGAGCAGTGGGGAGTGCCGGTCACCGAGCTCTGGTTCGTCGACGGCCCGT
>DATAPE010000247.1:0-2947 GCA_036265345.1 Actinomycetota bacterium | reverse complement strand
TCCTTCCATGGGTGGCTACGGCACTCCTAGACATACTCGAGAACTGGGTCGCGACCCGCCTTGAGTCGGTCCATGAGGTCGGGATCTCTATATCCGGCCGCACCTCGTTGGGGCCCCCATCCACAAAGGTGAGAACTTGGTCGAATATCGTACCGTGAGCCAGGAGTTCGGCAGGTGCATTTCGCGCGCTTCGGGCTCCCCTTGCATGCGGCCGCCCTGTGCACTATACTGAACCATATGGTTCAGTATGCCCACGCCCGCCTAGATCACTCGTTCGCCGCGCTCTCGGATCCCACCCGACGCGGCGTTCTGGAGCAGCTCGGACGGTCGGACGCGTCGATCACGGACCTGGCCGGGAAGTTCCGTATGACTCTCACCGGCATGAAGAAGCACGTCGGCGTCTTGGAAGAGGCCGGGCTGGTCACCACCGAGAAGGTCGGGCGGGTGAGAACCTGCACGCTCGGTCCCCGTCGATTGGAGGAAGAGATGGCGTGGCTCGAGAGATACCGCCAAGTGTGGGATGCACGCTTCGACGAATTGGAGAAGGTCGTCAACGAACTGAAACGCAAGGAGAAAACCGATGGACGCACTTCGAGAGAGTAAGCCGACCCAGATGAAGAACCGCACGACGGTAGAACGGACGTCGGAGCGTGAGTTCGTCGTCAGGCGAACCTTCAACGCCCCGGCGCGCCTCGTGTTCGAGGCGTGGACCAAGCCCGAGCTGCTCAAGCGGTGGTGGGCACCGAAATCGTTGGGCATGTCCCTGCTTTCCTGCGAGGCGGATGTTCGTGCCGGGGGCACGTACCGCTTCGTGTTCGGCCACGGTGCCTCAGAGACCATGGCCTTCTTCGGCCGGTACCTCGAAGTGACACCCCACTCCCGCCTCGTCTGGACCAACGAGGAGGGCGACGGCGGTGAGGCGGTCACCACGGTGACCTTCGACGAGAAGGGTGGCAAGACGCTGCTGGTCCTGCACGAGCTCCATCCCTCGAAGGAAGCTGTTGACGAGGCCATCGGCTTCGGGGAGGGGCTGCGCGAGACGTTCGAGCAACTGGACGAGCTTCTCGTATCCCTGGCCGCGAGCTCGGGCCGGAAGGACAAGTGACCGCTCTTACCTCGATCAGCGTCACGCCCGTCCTCGTTGCGGACCTCTGCGCCGAGGGCGAGCGGATGCCGGTTTATGTACACGTGATCGACCATCCCGATGCGCGCGTGCTGGTCGACACCGGCATGACGGCGCTGCACCCGGCGGTGGCCGATCTCGATCCCCGCCTGTTTCCGCTGAGCCGGCCGGGCTTCGACCTGGCCGGCATCGACCTCGTCGTCAACACCCATCTGCACTTCGATCACTGCGGCGGCAACGGTCTCTTCGCCGGCAAGCCGATCTACGTCCAGCGTCGGGAGCTGGACGACGCGCGGAATCAGGACGACTACACCATTCGCGAGTGGGTCGATGCGCCCGGCGTGCGGTACGTGCCGGTCGACGGCGAGCTCGAGCTGTTTCCCGGGCTCCGGCTCGTCCCGGCGCCGGGGCACACACGGGGCATGCAGGTCGTTGTCGTCGAGACTGGCGGGCGCCCAGTAGTTGTTGGCGGCGACGTGGCGGTTTCGTTTGCTGAGCTGGACGAGCCGCGTACCGAAGGCCAGCTGCGGGTGCGCGCGCTGGACCCCGAGCTGGTCTGGCTCGCGCACGAGCACGAGCCGTGGCAACCCCGCAGCGGCTAGCGCGTCACGCCGGCCCGGCCCTGAGCTCCTGGGCGAGTCCGATGAGGATTCCTTCGGGGCCGCGGATGTAGCAGAGCCGATACGCGTCTTCGTACTGAACCACGTCGCCCACGAGCTGCGCGCCACGCTTGCGGAGCCGGGTGAGCGTCTCATCGATGTCGTCCACCGCGAACATGACGCGCAGGTAGCCGAGCGCGTTCACCGGGGCGTTCCGGTGATCGGCGACAATGGGTGGGGTGAGGAATCGCGAAAGCTCGAGCCGGCTCTGGCCGTCTGGCGTCACCAGCATGGCGATCTCGACGCGCTGCGTCCCCAATCCGGTGATGCGCCCGGCCCACTCCCCTTCGATCATGGCTCGCCCCTGGAGCTTCAACCCCAGCTCGGCGAAAAATGAGATCGCGGTGTCGAGGGATTCTACCACGATACCTACGTTGTCCATCCGCTTAACAGCCATATCACCCCAGATCGTTCTTGAGCAAAACCCAGTCTTCACCCTGAAGCGCTGAGCGGCATGTGAGGGCTAGGCGGTCGACACCCCGTCACTCTGCCGCCGGAGCCGCGTGAGGACCCGATCGAGAGCTCCGGCAAAGGCCTGTTTGGCCCGCGCATCGTACGGCGGGGGGCCGCCGGTGATCGCGCCCGCCATCCTTGCCTGCTCCATGAAGTCGCGCACCGACAGGCGCTCGCCGATCGTCTCCGGCGTGTGTTCTTCACCGCGCGGATCCAGCACCGCCACGTCCCGGGGCACCAACAGCGCGGCCAGGGGAACGTCCTGAGTCACCACGAGGTCCCCGGGACTGGCATGTGCCGCGATGTACTGGTCGGCCACATCGGCCCCGCCATCCACCCACACTGCCGAGACCAGCGGGTTCCCGGGCGGCGTCTGCAGGCGCTGATTGGCGACGAGGACGGTTTCGATCACCAGCCGCTTGGCCGTGCGAAACACGAGCTCCTTCACCTCCCGAGGCGCCGCATCGGCATCGATCCAGATCTTCAGAGTCGGTTCACTCCCGTGTTCGTGATCGGCCTAACGCAACGGTGCGGGGTTCCGCATCCCCCGCAGCAGTCGCAGCGCCCAGAGACTGAGTCCCCCAGCTAGAACTAATCCGATCCAGGACAACCATAGGGGAACCACGTGACCCGCGAGATCGGCCGGCCAGTGGCGGAAGACTCGGTACAGGTGGCCTATGGCAATCAGGCCAAACAGGAGACCTGAGGTCTG
>DATAPE010000246.1:0-5575 GCA_036265345.1 Actinomycetota bacterium | reverse complement strand
CTCAGGCCGGCCCCCGAGGTGCTGCTCCTTCCCGACGGCGTTTCCGGCGCGTTCGCAGTGGGGGCACGGAGGCGCAGGATCCTGATCTCGCAGGACCTGATGGACAACTTCGATGAGGACGAGCTCGAGGCGATCCTGGCGCATGAGATCGCCCACCTCGAAGCCCGGGACGTTCAGATCATCTTCAGCGCCGGGATGCTTCGAGATGCAGTGGGATGGAATCCCGTAGCTCACCTGGCTTTCAGACGTTTGCTCACCGACCGAGAGCTCGAGGCCGACCGGCGCGCGGCGGCGCTGACAGGAGCCCCGCTTGCGGTGGCGTCGGGACTGCTGAAGATGTGCGATCTGGTGGGGAAGCGACCCCGCCTTCGGCATCGCATCGCGGTCGGCTTCCTGCGTCCAGGGGGCCGCATCACGCGCCGTGTCTCCCATCTCATAGCCCTGGCGGACGGGAACGCGGTCGCCCGGCAGGACGGACGGGTCCCATATCTGTTGGCCGGTGTACTGGTTGCCATACTCAGCCTTCAGGTAGGCGCCCGCATCGCCCAGCAGGACTCGTCAGCATTCGCGATCGTGTGGGGTGCTCCCCACGCCGCGGTGGGCACCTTATTCCAACCTCCTCGTAAGAGTGCGATCCTGCAAACCGAGCGCGCCCCCACACCTGTGGCCCGCAAACTCAGCGGCCGGGCACAGCTCGTCTACCGTCAGCTGACGCATGAGGTCTCCCTTCGGCGCGAGGACTTCGGCCCCTGGCTCGCAGCGATGGTTCAGTTCCGCGCCTCGCAGACCGGCCAAACTCCTACCGAGATCTACCGTGACAAGCTTCAGCTCGGGTGGCGGTGGCAGGCCGTTCCCCTGTCTCCCCCGATGGGGGAGATGTCGATCTACAGGATCGACCGCTCGAAGCTGTGGCCCTCCGACCCGGCTAATCTGTAACCCTCACCGAGCCAAGAGGTAGGTCATGACAACGCTTCTAGTCGTAGTCCACGTGATCGCGTCGCTGACGCTGATCCTGTTCATCCTTCTGCACGCCGGGCGCGGCGGGGGCGTTTCGGAGATGTTCGGAGGGGCCGTTCAGAGCCAGGCGATGGGGTCAACCGTCATGGAGCGGAACCTCGATCGGATCACCGTGATCACCGCGATCATCTTCACCGGCACGACGATCCTGCTTGCTTTTCGGCTGAAGTAGCCGCCCGGCCCCCGCGGCCAGCATCGTGTCGCCATCCCGCTCGAGCGCTGCTGCGGCGCTCATGGTCCTGTCGCTTACGGCGTGCACGTCTGGCGTCGGCCACTGCCCGAGCTCGAGCGCCGACTGCCCCGGCTCTCACTCGACGAGACCGCTTGGGTCAACCTCGCCCGGCGGTCCCGGCCCCCGCCCGGTGACGCGAGGCTCGGTGCGCTTCGGCGTGGTCGGATCGCCCGCCACCCTGGATCCGTACTCGCCGGTTGCCTCCGAGCTCACTTACGAGCTCGCGGTGCCCGTATACCCCTCGCTCTATCGCTTCGATCCCCGCGGTCATCCCTACCCCTATCTGGCGCGGGCGATCGAGAGCACCCGCGGCGGCGTCCGGGTCAGCTTGCGTCGCGCCCGGTGGAGCGATGGACGCCCGGTCTCAGCTGCGGATGTGGTCAGGACGTGGCGACGGGCCCGCGCGCCCTCAGGCTTTAGCCGCGTGACTTCCGCGCGCGCCGTCGGCCTCAGGGAGGTCGAGCTCCACGGGCACGTTCGCGATTGGAAGCAAACTCTCTCGACGCTCTCCTACGTGCTGCCGGGCGGGAGACCGAGGCGGCTGTCGGCCGGGCCCTTCCGGGTGAAGTCCTACACCCCGGGGCTCCGGATCGTCTTCGAGCGGAACCGCAGGTGGTGGGGGCGCCCAGCGCTCGCCACCCTCGAGGTTGAGTTCGTCCAAAGCTTGCAGGTGCTCCTGCTGCTGCTGGGGGAGGGGAAGCTCGATGCCGCCGCGCCGCCGTCCTCGGTCAATCTCGATGCCCGGCTCGACGCCCTCGGAGTTCATCACTCCGATTCCCTGGGATGGGAATCGGTGCAGCTCCGTTTTACCGGTAACGGTCTCACGCTGGCACAACGACGCTCGCTCGGCGCTGCCGTCGATCGAGCGCAACTTGCCCGGGGGTTCGTTCGGGATGAAGGACGGATCTCGACGACGCTTACCCCGGGTCCCGGCGCCGATGGGGCGCACGGTCCGTGGTCGCAGCAGGTGCGCGCCGGCGTCCCGGTTCAGCGCCGGGTGACCTTGTCGGCGCCGAGTGGAGACGAGCTGCTGGAGCTCGTCCAACGGGCGCTCCAGGTCGAGCTGAAGACGACGGCACCAGACCTCGAGCTCGTGAGCGTCGATCCGCAGACCTTCTATGGACGGTGGAGGATCAACAACCCCACGCAGGTAGCTCTGTCGCGGACGAGCGGCGCTCCCGGATCCGGACGTGACACCGGCGCGTACCGTCAGGCCCGTGCGCTGCCGTTGTTCGAGGTGGCCACGGTGGTGGCGTGGCGCGACGGGATCACGGGAGTGAGGGCCGATCCCACCTTCGATGGTCCCTTCTGGAACATTGCGCGGTGGACTGCCGTACCGCGCTAAGACCACAGCGTGGCCGTCAGCCGGAGGCGCGGCCAGGGCCCTGGATATAATCTGCGTCGCCCCCAGGACGAGCGGGGCCGGTTGTGATGCATCGTTGCGGCGGTGGTGGAACGGCAGACACGCCAGCTTGAGGGGCTGGTGCCCGCAAGGGTGTGGGGGTTCAAATCCCCCTCGCCGCACTGTTCGGGGGCTCTGGGTTATTCGGGTGGAATGCCCAGTTGGCCCAGATTCACACTCTTGGGGTCTATTGTGAAGGTATGCGCAATAGAGCCCCCGAAGATCGGAACGCCCCAGCGGCCCTGCGCCGGACCATGCTCGTGGTGGTCATCGTGGCCCTGGTGGCCGCGGCCGCGTTCGGCTCTTACGTGTTCGCCCGGCGAGACTCCAATGGCATAAGAAGCGAAGCTACCCGTCGGGAGGCCGAGCTCGCCCAGGTCCAGGACCAGCTACGCAGCGCCGCCAAGCAGAACGATTACCTTGCCGAGCAGGTCCGCCAGGGAACCCGCGCCCTGTCTAATGCCGGCAGCGATTCCCACTCTGCAGAGCAGAGACTGCGGGCCGTCTTGCGCAAGCAGCGAAAGGCTCAGCACAAGATCAATGCCAAGCTCGCGAAGGCCGAGGCGAAACTGCACGGATTGTCGAGTGGTCTGAAGGGATCCGTCGGCTCCGTCACCTACACGCCTCCTGCGAACAAGGGCGGCGCGGCCACGGTTCAGGGCAGCATCACGATCAGCAACTCCTCGGGCGTCGCGCTCGACGCAGTGTGCGTGGTTGATGTGGGGACCGTTGAATATGCCATCATGAGTCACGGCGTCCCCTCTAAAGGAAGCAAAGTGGAATCCTTTCAGTTCCCTTATGCAGGCCCGAAACCCAGCGGATCATCGTCGGGTGGGTGCGGCCGGTTGTGACCCCGCTGCTTCCCGACAGGAGAGGCAGGCTGAGCGGATGGGTCATCGACAGGCTGGAAACCTCTCCCTCGCACGCGCCCGTTGACGAGCCGCCTCCCCTGCCCGGCGACGACGATCCCCTCTTCGGGGACGACTTCCACCTGGCGCTATACGTCTGCTACGAGCTGCACTACCGAGGTTTCGATGGGGTCGATCCGGAGTGGGAGTGGGACCCTTCGCTACTCGACTTCAGACGATCGCTCGAGCGATCGTTCGCCGGGTCACTCCGCGAGGAGGTCTCGACCGGGCCGGTAACTCCGGAGGATGTGGTCGCGCAGCTTCGCTCGTTGTCGGAGCTGGACGTCTCTCCGTCGATCACGAAGTACGTCGCTCGCCAGGCCACGATCCAGGACGTCAAGGAGCTGTTGATGCACCGCTCCGTCTATCACCTGAAGGAAGCAGATCCCCATACCTGGGCCATCCCTCGGCTTGGCGGAAAACCGAAGGTGGCTCTGGCCGAGATCCAGAGCGACGAATACGGATCCGGGCGTCCCGAGCGGCTGCACGCCCAACTGTTCGCCGATTCGATGGTGGCTCTCGGCCTCGATCCCTCCTATGGGGCCTACGCCAACATCGCCCCGGGCGTGACGCTCGGAGCGCTCAATCTGATGTCGATGTTCGGTCTTCATCGGCGGTGGCGGGGAGCAGCAGTGGGGCACCTCGCCCTGTTCGAGATGACCTCTTCGGAGCCCAACCGGCGGCTGGGTGACGGGTTACGTCGTTTGGGTTACGGGCCCGACGCGACAGCCTTCTTCGATGAACATGTCGAGGCGGACTCGGTCCACGAAGTGATCGCGCTTCACGACCTCGCCGGCGCGCTGGCCATCGAAGAACCCGGAGTGGCGGGGGACATCGTCTTCGGTGCGCGCTGCCTTCACAGGTTCGACCAGGCCAGTGCCACCCGGTTGATGGAGGCGTGGTCGCAGGGCAGGTCGTCGCTGCTGGAAGCCGCCAGGGTAGGTCCCGCACCGACCGCGTGAGTCTGGAGCTGACCTACGTTCTTCCGCTCCGGTGGGATGACGGGCGGGATCCGACTGAGTTGACCGATTACCTGCGCGGGCTCTCGAAGCTCGTGGAGCTGATGGTCGTGGACGGCTCTCCGCCTGAAGTCTTCGAGGCCCACCACTCCCGATGGGGGAGCTACGGCACCCACATCCCTCCGGATCCTGACGTCTCCTTCCTCAACGGCAAGGTCGACGGAGTCTTCACCGGCGTGCGAACAGCCAGGTTCGACGCCGTCGTGATCGCCGATGACGACGTCCGCTACGACGAGCGTGCCCTCGTGCGGATGGCGGACCTGCTCCAGGATCACGACTTGGTCCGCCCCCAGAATTACTTCGACCCCATGGTGTGGCACGCCCTGTGGGATTCGGCGCGATCGCTGATCAACCGGGCGGTCGGAGCCGATTTTCCCGGCACTCTGGGATTCCGAAGATCCTTCTTCATGACTATGCGCGGCTACGACGGCGACACCATGTTCGAGAACCTCGAGCTGATCAGGACCGTGGCTGCTGCTGGCGGAAAAGAAGCGGCACCGCTCGATCTCTTCGTGGCACGCGTGCCGCCGCCGGCCCGCACGTTCTGGTCACAACGCGTCCGGCAGGCGTATGACGACCTTGCGATGCCGCTCCGGCTCGCAGGCTCCCTGGCGCTGCTTCCGCTATCGATCGCTGCGATCGTCAGCGGACGTAAAAGCTGGCTGGCGGGGGGCGCCATCAGCGCGGTGGTGGTCGCGGAAACCGGCCGGAGACGGGGTCATGGTGTCAATGTATTTCCTGCCCGCGCGTCTCTGTTCGCGCCGCTGTGGCTGTTGGAGCGCGGCTTGTGTTCGTGGCTTGCGCTCGTCTCCCGGGTCCTGCGCGGGGGAGTTCGTTACCGGAGAGGGACGATCAAGATGGCGGCGACCCCGAAGCGCCGTTTGGAGGCGCGCTTCGCGACAGGCGCACCTCCTGACCACCCAGTGCCTTGAACCCCACCTTTTTGTGGGTTCCATCGCAAAAGGGTTTGAGCCGGGAACGACCGCAGCGGCAGAGC
>DATAPE010000245.1:0-2369 GCA_036265345.1 Actinomycetota bacterium | reverse complement strand
GTACGGCCCGTAAGCCCGCGACTGCGCTCCTGGTCGGTAACCGCGAGCTCCACATTGAAGAGCACGCTGCCGTGATCGGTCTCGATCAAAGCAGGCGAGTGCTGCAGAGGCGTCGGGGATGGGTCAGCTCGCGGGGAGGGATTTGCGGCACTCGAGCAGGCCGTCGCGAGAAGCAAGACGCAAGCGGCGTACCGGAACATGTTTCGAGCTTCGCACGCAGGACTCAGGTGATGGACAGCCCCCGCACGAAAGGGCCCAGGGCCAGGAGCAAGAACGAGGGCAGGACGCACAGGACCAGAGGCAACACCATCAGGACGGGAGCCCGCCGCGCTCGCTCGTCGAACGTTCGGCGCCGAACGGCTCGCAGATCCGCTGCAAACAGACGGAGCGCGTCGGCAACGGGTACCCCCAGCCGTTGGGCCGCCACCATCCTGAACCCGAGTGCGCGGACGTCCTCGTGCGAGCTCATCGCCAAAGCCTCCGGCCATGTGGACCCGAGGGCGACCATGCGGGCGGCCCTGGCGAAGGGTTCCCGAGCCTCTCCCGGCGCCGTGACAGAGATGCGGTCGAGCACGCGCCGCAGCTCGACGCCGCCCATCAGGACGTTCGCCACCACCTCCGCAAGGGTTGCCACCGGATCCGCATCGGGCGGCACCGGCACGAGCCTGTCGATCCACCACAGTCCCCCCACCGCGAGCGCTACACCGGACACGAGCATCGCCAGACCGGGAGCGTCGAGAAAGGGGGCCCGGGAGATGGGGAGTAACGGGAGACATAAGAGGGGTAGCACCGCAACCATCCGGGCGGACAGGATGGCGCCGGCAGCCGAGGCACGGGCGAAGGCCTCCTCCTTCGCTCGATCGTCGATCGCAACTGCCGCCCTCTCGATCAGAGCCGCGAGATCACCACCACACTCGCTGGTGATGGCGAAGAGCAAGGCCAAGTTGTCTGCGTCGGCACCGAACCCACCTCCGAGCGAAGCCACCGCACCGGCAGCGTCATCTCCCAGCCGAAGACGGCGAGCGATTCTTCTCAACGCGTCGCTGAATCCCTGCTGGCTCCCCGCGTGCCAACTTGTCAAGGCCCGGCGTGGTGCTTCGCCGGAGCGGATCAAGGCGGCCAGTCTGCGCACCTCGGTAGCGCGCGCCGGCAAGTCCGCTAGCGGAGATGCCTGATGGCCGATACGCGCCGCTGGCCCCCCACACGGTCGAGATGGATCGTGACGTCAACCGCGGCGTGGACCGCAGATACAAGGGCTTGCTCCGACAAGCCGGTACGGGCGCTGAGAGCGAGGGAGACCAAACGATCCAACGCTTCGGTGCCGGAACGCGCGTGGACGGTAACCATCGATCCGGCGTGACCCGTCGACATCGCGGCGAGCGCCGATAGCGCCTCCGGACCGCGCACCTCGCCCACGACGATCCGATCGGGACGCATCCTAAGTGCCGCGCGAAGGAGAGACTCGATATCGATCTCGCCGCGGCCTTCGATATTGGCGGGGCGCGCGACCAACGACACCGCGTGTCTGCATAACGGTTGAAGCTCGGGAGTCTCCTCGACCAGAACGACACGCTCGCTGTCCCCGACGCAGCCGAGCAGGGCGTTGAGCAGGGTGGTCTTGCCCGTGCCGGTTCCGCCGCTGATAACCAGGGTTCTCCGCTCGCGAACCGCCGCCGAAAGAGCTTCTGTCTGTCCTTCATCGAACATCCCGCGGGCAAGAAGATCACTCAAGGTAAGAGGTCGCGGCGGGAACCGCCGTATCGACACGAGAGGCCCATCGGGGGCCACGGGTGGAAGCACCACATGGATGCGCGCGCCATCCGAGAGCCGGGCGTCCACGATCGGGCGAGACACATCGGCCTGCGCGCCCGAGTCCCCAAGCACCCGCTCCACGAGGCGTAGCAGCTCGTCCGCCTCTGCGAACAACGCCCCTTCGTGGGCGAGCCGTCCTGATCTCTCGACCCACACCTCGCGGGGGCCGTTCACCAAGACATCCGTTACCTTCGGATCCCGCATCAGCCCGGATAGAGGCCCCCACCCGTCGATCCAATCGGCGAGCTCGGCAACCGAGCACTCCATCGCTCGCTCTGTGATCAGCGACCTGAGAGCGAGGCGCCGCTGTCCGACGTCGAGGTCGGCAAGCTCATCGCGCTCGAATACCGTTTGGAGCAGCTCCCGCTTCATGAACGTTCCAGGGCGCGGCCGAGACGAATGACGGCCTGCCCCCATCGCGACCACCTCAACGCCACCAGACGCTGTTTACCCTCCGCGTCGCGCAATCCCGGGCAACAGGGCAACTCGAGGGCAACCTTGCGTCCGACTATCTCTTCTATCTGGCGACGCGTTGTCTCACCGCCACGACCCAGCCT
>DATAPE010000244.1:0-3110 GCA_036265345.1 Actinomycetota bacterium | reverse complement strand
TACGTCGGAGTTACTTGCGACGGTCGACCTTGGCTCTGAGATCGAGGGCATGGCAGGGCGCCAATTTCGAATGCGCATGTTCACCTTCGAGCCTGGAAGCGTCCTCGGCCCGATCCACGACCATAAAGACAGACCAGGCATGGTCTACGTACTGCAAGGAACGATCACCGACCATCGAAACGGAGTCGCTACCGACTATGGGCCGGGAGTGGGCTGGCCCGAGGATAGGAACACCACACACTGGCTTGAGAACAGAGGAACGCTGCCGGCGGTGGAGATCTCCGTCGACATAGCCAGGCAAGAGTAAGCACCCAAGTAGGGGCGAGATCAGGAGAGGTCTGGGACGCCCTCGAAGGTCGTCGACGCCTCGGCATAGAGACGGCGCGGGATGCGCCCGCTGCGATAAGCCAGTCTTCCTGCCTCCACCGCTTTGCGCATGGCTTCCGCCATGACCGCCGGGTCTTGGGCGCGGGTGATCGCGCTGGCCACCAGCACCCCGTCGCAGCCGAGCTCCATCGCGATCGCTGCATCCGACGCAGTGCCTACACCCGCGTCCAGGATCACCGGGACCTCGGCGTGCTCTACGATGATCGCGAGGTTGTAGGGATTCCTGATCCCCATGCCGCTGCCGATCGGCGATCCCAGCGGCATCACGGCGGCGCAGCCCACTTCCTCCAGTCGCCGCGCCAGTACCGGATCGTCGTTGCTGTATGCGAGCACCACGAAGTCCTCGTCGACCAGGGTCTCGGCGGCGTCGAGCACACCGACGGGGTCGGGAAGGAGCGTGCGGTCGTCAGCGATGACCTCCAGCTTGATCCAATCCGTCTCGAAAGCTTCACGCGCCAGTCGGGCGGTGGTCAGCGCATCCGCTGCCGTAAAGCAGCCTGCGGTATTCGGCAGCAGTTTGCAGCCTGCTCGATCGACCACCTGCAGGATCGAGCCCTCGGCATCCGGAGCGACCCGGCGGAGAGCCACCGTGGTCAGTTCCGCGCCGGAAGCAATCAGAGCCTTCTCGAGCGCGTCGAGGCTTGTCGCTCCTCCGGTTCCCATGATGAGACGCGAGGAGAAGCTTTCATCCGCAATCACGAGAGGATCGTCCATCAGCCTCCTCCTACCGCGTGAAGGATCTCGATGCGGTCGCCGGCCTCGACCCTGACCTCGTTCCAGCCACTCCGTGGCACCACCTCACCGTTGCGGGCGATCGCGACTCCACGTCTGGGTTCCCGGCCCCCCGGCGGCAGGAGGT
Source organism: Actinomycetota bacterium (assembly GCA_036265345.1). Classification (GTDB taxonomy): domain Bacteria; phylum Actinomycetota; class CADDZG01; order CADDZG01; family WHSQ01; genus DATAPE01. Next base: position 1,864 of record DATAPE010000244.1, on the reverse strand, counting down.
CCTGGAGGGTCGCCCCTTCAGCCACCTCGAGCCGCTCGCCGTTCACCACCAGCGTCACTGCAGAACCCCAGCATCCGCTGAGATCTGCTCGAAGCGCCGCGGCGAGAAACTCTCGAGCGCGTCAGGGAGGCTGCCGGAGGCAACGACTTCCGCCACCGCGTCCGCCGTGATAGGCGTAAGCAGGATGCCGTTGCGGTAATGCCCGGTCGCCCAGATCAGACCCTCGAGCACCGAGGGACCCATGACGGGCGCGTTGTCGGGGGTGGCGGGCCGCAGTCCGGCGATGGCCTCGGTCAGCTCCAACTCCGCGACTCCGGGGACGAGCTCGTAAGCGTTGCGGAGCAACTCCATGACCGCGCCGGCAGTCACCGAGGTGTCGAAGCCCTGCTCTTCCGAGGTGGCCCCGATCACGATCCGGCCGTCGCCGCGCACGACCAGATAGACCTCGATCCCCCGGATGTTTGGTCCGGCCAGCGCGGCTGCCGTCGACAGCCTGCCGGGAGCGCTGCGCAGATGCAGCAGCTGTCCTTTAACCGGGCGAAGCGGGGGCCGGGCCCCCGCAGGGATACCGTCCACCGACGCCGACCACGCGCCTGCCGCCACGACGACCCGTTCGCATCCGATCGCGGAGCCATCCTCCAGCGTCACCCCCACGACGCGGCCGTGCTCCACCTGAACCGTTTTCGTGCGGGTGCGCACGAAGCGAACACCACCTTGGACGCAGGCTGCTTCCAGCGCCGTGACTAGTGCACGGCTGTCGACCTGATGATCATTCTTGACGAAGATGCCGCCGCGCACGTTGGCGCCGAGGGCCGGCTCCATCTCTCTGCATTCGCTGCTTCGGAGCCGCTCAACCTCGAGGCCGAGACGTATCTGGAACCGGTACAGCTCTTCGAGTGCGGCGTTGTCGTCTCGGTCGCGGGCCACTAGTAACGTGCCGCATCGCCGGTACCCCACGGGTCTTCCGGTTAGTTGCTCGAGCTCATCTGCGAAGTCTCCGTACATCGCGCTTGACTCGAGGTTGAGCCGCAGCAGCGGTTCCTCGCCGTAGTGGACTTCGGTAACGGGCGCGAGCATCCCCGCTGCAACCCACGAAGCTCCCCGGCCAACGACGTCATCGACGATCGTGGTACGGCCCCCGCGCTGCGCGATCCTCCACGCAGCAGAGAGTCCTATCGCTCCCCCACCGATGACAACGACATCGGTGGTGACCGTCGAGGTAGAGATCGCAGACCTCCTCACCCCGCATTACCGGGTCGAGTGTTAAGGGTCGCGGACGGCCTCAGCCCGCCTCTCAGCCTGGTAGCCCCAAGCTCCCGCTGGCACTACAAGTATAGAAGGGGGCTAGCGCGAGAGGGGTAGCTCTCCGAGCTTCTGCAGGAGGGAGCCGTCACTAAGCTCGAGGCGTTTCGCCAGATGGACGACGGTTCCCTGCTCGGGCTTGGATACGAAGTGGAGGTCATCGACCAATGCCCGCATGAGGTGGAGTCCCCTGCCCTCCTCCGCGCTTCCGCTCGCTTGGCGGAAGGGATCGGCAGACATGAAACCCACGCCAGCATCGATCACTCGGATCTCGCACGCCTCTTCGTTCACCCTCACTTCGACTTCGTATTGCTGATTGCTGCCCTGCGCGTGTTTGAGGACGTTCGTACAAGCTTCGGTAACGGCCAGCTCGATGTCTGCCAAGCAGGGGTCTTCGACCCCGAGCTCGAGCAGTGCGGATTTACAGATATGCCGGACTATCGGCACGCTCAACTCGTCGCGCGGCAAGCGGAGCGAAAAGGAAAGCCGCATAGGCTTCACCTGCTCCGGGTTCCTCGAGGCTCCATGGTGAGAGCTTTCCCAATTCCCCGTTCCCACAAAC
>DATAPE010000243.1:0-17463 GCA_036265345.1 Actinomycetota bacterium | reverse complement strand
TTCCCACCACTCCACCCCGCGCAATACATCGGAGCGGTTGGTGTACGGGGTTGCAGGCGCCGGCACCCCGATCGTCCCGCCGGATTGCAAAGGTGGGCCCTTAATCGCCATGGTGATCCTCCCGTCGAGGAAGTGAAGTCTGACGCAACTCCGAAACGAAAGCGACGACTTCAGCTACTGCCGCCTCGAACAAAGCCTTGCCCTTATCTGCGGTTGCCTTGGTGGGGTCTCCCTGCACCCCCGAACGTGAGAACGAGGACCACCAAGGCATCAACTTCAGTGGACCGTCAGACCAATCCATCCACATGTGTTCGGTTACAGGGTAGGTCTTCTCGTCCACTGCAAGGCTCATGTCCACGGATCCGGGTTGGAGGTGCAGGTACATGGAGGTTTCCAATTCACAAGCATGCCCCATCCCGCCGCGTTCTGACTCCCGTACCTCTGCGATGACCCTTTGACTGCGGGGACCGGACAGATAGAAGGCGGCGGCCACGAGGGCGCGCGGCTCCTCGACCATCGTCAGGCGGGCGGCCATCTCCACTAGGTTCTGGTTCGAGCCGTGTCCGTTGACCAGCAGGATCCGATCGAAACCGTGGCGAACGAGGGATAACGCAACATCGGTGCAATAGCGACAGAAGGTGTCCCACCCGATCGTTACGGTTCCCGGAAAGTCCATGTGGTGGGGCGAGTAACCGTGCACGATAGCGGGCAGGACCACAGTGGAGTCGGCTAGTTCGTCGGCGGCTCCCCTACAGATGGCCTCGACCAGGGTCACGTCGGTGTCGATCGGCAGATGGGGGCCGTGATCTTCCAGCGTGCCGATCGGGACGATGGGGACCCGGCCCTCGTTAGCGGCGCGCTTGACCTCGGGCCAGCTGAGCTTTCCGTAGTCGAGCGGTCTACCCCACAACTGAAACTCCGTCCTGCTCTGCGAATCGAACGAGGAAGGCGGCCGACTGACGCATGTGCTCGTGCAGGCCATCCACCGACGCATATTCATCTGTTGCATGCGCCCGCGCGCAATGGCCGGCTCCGCCGATCGCAAATGGGATCCCTACGACTTGCTCGAACAGGTGGTAGGGCGCCCACCACGGAGCCGACGGCCACACGCGAGCAGGGCGGCCTATGTCTGTATGGGATGAGATCATCGCCCGGGCAACAGGAGAAGTGGGATCGGCCCGTGAGGGGGGGCAGACGTCTGTGACTTCCACTTCTACCTCGGGGGCGACCGCATGCACTGCATCCTGAGCAGCGCGAGCCACCTCTTCGAAGTCGGCGCCGTAGGGCATCCTGATATCGACGATCGCCGTGGCCTGGTCCGGGATGATGGTCTTTCCCCCCGCGGGGTAGCCGGTCGCGATCCCATTCACATTGATCGCAGCGCCGTACAACAAGCGGCGCACTATCGCCGCCGGCTCCGCCGTGGCCTTGTAACGAAGCGCTCCTGCTTCGGCGAGATACGCCGCTGGGTCGAGGTGCGCCGCGAGCTCGGCGATGAAGGGCTCGTCCTCGGGCGGAACCTGCATCTCCTCGAGGCCCGCGAAGGCAGGGGTCTCGTCCGCCTGCACGAGAGCGTTCAGCCCCCGGACGAGCGACCACGCCGGTGACGCGATGTTGACGCCTTCGCTGGAATGGAGAGCCCTTTCGGTAGGCCCGCCCCAGTCGCCGCCGCGACACGTCAGCGCCAGGGACAAGATCCCCTTGCACCCCAGGAAGATCTCGGGGGTGCCCGACGTGTCGGCCATCAGATCGAGATCGAACGCGGCGTCGGCCGCGAGACGGCTGGCATTGTCCTCGAGGACGGACTGCAGGTGAACGCTCCCCAGCTCCTCTTCGCCTTCCACGATGAAACGAAGATCCGCAGGCGGCGTCGCAACCTTCCCGAACGAAGACAACGCAAGGAAGAAGGCGGACAGCGAGCCCTTGGAATTGGCCGCTCCACGCGCCACCACCACGCGGCCGACGCCGGGAAGGTCGGTCACCTCGGCCCCGAAGGGCGGAAAGGTCCAACCGGGCTCGTCCGCGGGTTGAACGTCGTACATGCCGTATCGAAGCAGCCGGGGTCCGTCTCCTCGGACCTGTCCGACGACGACGGGGTGCCCTTGCGTCTCGATCACATCGGCCTCTCCGCCGGCGAGCTCGATCAGCCCCGCGGTCGCGGCGGCGGTGGCCTCGATCCCCTCAGAGGTTCCCGATACGGAAGGCTGGCGCAGGTACGACCGGATGCGCTCGAAGTGGGAGTCGAAATCGGAATCGATCTGGTCCCACACGCGGCTCAGCAGCTCAGAGGGCGCCGCCGCGTTGTTTCCCACGGCTGCATTATCAACTCAGACAGCTGTGACCTTCACACAAGCTCCATCCGATACCCGCAGCCGGCCATACATTCCTCGGTAGGGTCCAACGCATGACGGCGGCATTTTCTACCGATAACGTCGTGAAACGGTACGGCAAGACCACGGCGCTCGACGGAGTAACCCTGCAGATCGGAGAAGGCGAGCTCCTGGGACTACTGGGGCCGAACGGAGCCGGCAAGTCGACGTTGGTGAAGATCGGTTGTGGGTTAGTGCGGGCGACCTCCGGGAGTGTGCAGGTATGCGGATTCCCCGCCGGATCGTTCGAGGCCCGCGCCGCGATCGGCTATCTCGCCGAGTTGTTCCGGTTCCCCCCGTGGCTCGAAGGCACCGAAGTGCTGGAGCTGCACCAAGCTCTCGCCGGCTCGGACGGCGGGGGCAAGGAGCGCCATGAGCTCCTGACTCTGGTGGGCCTGGGCGACGTGGGCGGACGCCGCGTCGACGCCATGTCCAAAGGCATGCAGCAGCGCCTCGGCATCGCTCAAGCTCTGGTTGGATCGCCCCGGCTCCTCGTCCTGGATGAGCCCACCAGCGCCCTCGACCCCGCCGGGCGGAGGGCGGTGCGCGTGATCCTGGAGGAGGTCAAGGCCCGCGGGATCAGCGTCATCCTCAACTCCCACCTCCTCAGCGAGGTCGAGCTCGTGTGCGACCGGGTCATCATCATCTCGAGCGGCCGCATCGTCGCCGAGGGCACTCCCGCTGACATGGTGGCCCAACGCGGCGTCGAGATCGAGACCGACACCGGGATCGAGATCTTTCCCGAGGCGGACCGCGATCAAGTGCCCGAGCTGGTGGCCCGGCTTGTTTCCGACGGCAGGTCGATCTACGGAGTCAAGGCGCGCAAGCCCACGCTGGAAGACGTCTACATCGAGACCGTCGGAGAGCAGATCCGATGAACGCGATCTGGACGATCGCGCGCCACACGGTGCGTGAGTGCGTGCGCCGCCGCGTCTTCTTGGTTGTGCCGGTGGCGACTGTCGGCTTCCTGGCCCTCTATGCGATCGGCAACCACTTCGCCTTTCGGAACATCCTGGGCGGCGACACGACCACCGGGTTCGCGGGCGGCCTGGTGGACCAGCGCGCGCTGGCGGGGGCCACGCTGGTGGGTTTGGGGATGTTCATGGAACTCTTCCTGGCGTCGTCCCTGGGGATCTTCCTTACGTTCTCCACGATCCGAGGCGACGCAGAACAAGGCATTCTGCAGCCCTTAGTTGTTCGGCCCGTGGCGCGATCGGGCGTGGTGATCGGGCGCTTCGTGGGAGCTTCGATCGTGTGCGCGCTCTATGCCGCTTTTCTCTATCTGGCGACGGTTCTGATCACGTGGGTGGTGGGTTCGTGGGCGCCCTCGCCCTTGCTGCTGCCCGGCGTGGCGATGACCGCCGGGGTCGAGGTCATCATCGCGTTGTCCTTGCTGGGATCGACCCTTCTTACTGCGCTCCCCAACGGGATCGCGATGTTCATGCTCTATGGGGCCGGTCTCCTGGGCGGGCTGCTCGGTCAGCTGGGGCAAGTGTTGTCGTCGCCCTCCCTCCAGACCACAGGCCGTGTGACGTCGTGGGTGCTTCCCTACGAGGCCCTCTACCAAGCGGGGCTGAACTACCTCACCTCGAGCGCCACCGGCCTCACGCGGGTGGTGGTTCGCCTCGGCCCCCTTGGTGGGGCGAGCGCGGGCGGTCCGCTACTGGGAGTATGGGCCGTGGTCTACGTGATCGGTGTGGGTATGGGCTGCATCGCTCTCTTCGGGCGAAGGGATCTGTAGCCCAGTACCTATCTGTGCCGCAGCGCGACCTAGCCGAGAGTGGTCCGGCCGTCGTCGTGCACCGTCCAGCCGTTCCTCGAAGGCTGGACGGTGATATCCGAGGACTGCGCCTCGAACCACGTGGAGAGCGATCGCTTGGGGGGCAGGGAGCCGGGAGGCGCCAGCAGGTCTAAAACGTCTCGCTGTCGCCGCAGTTGCTGGCGGCGCGGGGGTGAATCGTGGCGAGCGGAGCTCCTGCGATCCGGGTTCGATCTTCGGTCGAAGCCTTCGCGTTTCTTGTCAAACCGCTTCCCTGCGTGAGACTCCATTGGCTTGTTCCTTCCGGAGACGGCGAGGTGGGGCATCCCCAGGCGTCAATGGGCCGTGGGACCGGCCCAAACGATACGGGAAAGCTCCCGATTCACCATCGGGCATCCGCTGTAGGACGAAGCGGACAATCCGCTCACGGAGGCTCACGCTCACCTAGCTCCCAGGCAGCGCTCAGCGTTTCCTCAGGGATAGGCCCTCATAATCGGTAGGTGGAGACCAAAGGTCGCGTCCTCGTGGTGGACGACGAGCCGAACATCACCGATCTCGTGGCAATGGCGCTGCGCTACGAAGGATTCGACGTCGATGTAGCGGCGACCGGTAGGGCGGCCGTCGATACAGCTCGCTCCAAGCCCTCCAGCTTGATGATCTTGGATGTGATGCTCCCCGACATCGACGGTTTCGAGGTCGCTCGCCAGCTGTCTCTTAGCGGACACCGCTTGCCGATCCTGTTCCTGACGGCAAGGGACGCCACTGAAGACAAGGTGCGGGGGCTGACTGTCGGTGGAGATGATTACGTAACCAAGCCGTTCAGCCTCGAGGAACTGATCGCCCGCGTCCACGCGATCCTCAGGCGCAGCGCGGGAGCATCCGAGACGAACCGACTCGAGTTCGCCGACCTGGTGATGGATCTAGACACTCAGGAGGTCTGGCGCGGGGACGAGCCGATCGAGCTGACCGCGACCGAATACCGACTCCTTCGTTACCTGATGCTGAATCCCCGTCGCGTCTTGACGCGCAATCAGATCCTGGATCATGTTTGGGATTACGACTTTGGTGGCGATGCGCGGGTGCTCGAGACCTACATCAGCTACCTGCGCAAGAAGGTCGACGTGGTGGAGCCGCACCTGATCCACACGGTCCGCGGCACGGGATACTCCCTGCGACTGCCGCCGCAGGTTCGGTGAGGCCGCAAGTCACAGGAGATTCCCAGGCAGGGCTTGCACGTCTCCCAGCCTCAGCCTCCAGACTCACCCGGAGAGCTTTCAAAGAGCTCCGCAAGACAAGCTGCAAGACAGCGCGTCTTAAGTGACCCCGTACCCCCCCACGGGGTCACTTCGCGTTGCGGCTAGCACGCTGGGGATTCCCAGGCAAATCTCGGACTTCACTCAGCTGCCGCCCACCTTCACCGCACATCCTGTTACCAGCAACGTTGCCATTCGCCCGAGGAGGCGCAGAGATGCAAGAAGGATCCGAGATCACTCAAACCGGCCGGCGACCTGGCCGGAAGACCATAGCCATCGCCCTGGTCGCTGCCCTGGTGTTGGCGGGTGGCGGCTTCGCACTCGCCTGGAATCTGCGCGGTTCTGGCGCTAGCGCTGCTCCGGGGGGAGTCGGCGTGGGCACGGTAGCGCTGACGAAGGCGACCACCTCACCCCCAACTTCAAGCCTCGCCGCCACCGTCAAGCGGGTCCTGCCGTCGGTGGTGAACATCCATGCCACGGAGTTCAGCACGAGTCCTTTCGGCCAAACCCAGACCGGCAGGGCTGAGGCCTCCGGGATCATCCTTTCTCGCGACGGCGTCATTCTCACCAACAACCACGTCGTCGCCGGTTCCGCGAGCGTGACAGTTTCGTTTACCGATGGGAAGCACAACGAGATGCCGGGAACCGTTTTGGGCACCGACCCCCTGCACGACCTCGCATTGGTGAAGGTTGCGGCCACGGACCTATCCCCCATCACCGTGGGCAGCTCCGGCAAGCTTCAGCTCGGTGATCGGGTAGCCGCGATCGGCTTCCCCCTGGGTCTCGGCGGACCAACGGTGACCGAAGGGATCGTCTCCGGGCTGGGCCGCAATGTCACGGTTGGCGGCGCTGCGACGACCGAGCATCTCAAGGACCTGATCCAGACCGACGCCGCGATCAACCCTGGCAACTCCGGGGGCCCGCTCATCGACGCCAACGGGAATCTGGTTGGGATCAACACCGCCGCCGCATCGGCCTCGTCCGCGGAGAACACGGGATTCTCGATCGCCATCGACCAGGCGCTGCCTGTTATCCAACAGATCGTCAAACAGAAGCCGCAGCAGCGCGCATGGCTGGGAGTAGAGGTGCAAACCTTGACGCCGTCACTCGCCTCACAACTCGGCGTGGCCTCGAGCACCTCGGGCGTCGTGGTCGTGGGCATCGTCACCGGGGGCCCGGCGGCTTCGTCCGGATTGAGAAGGGGCGACGTGATCCAGGCGGTGGATGGCACGTCGGTGACCGCAGCCGCTGGTCTGACTCAGGTGCTCTCGGGCCACTCGCCCGGTGACAAGGTCAGCGTGCGCGTTGCGAGGCCCGGCGGCGTGACGACGGTAGAAGTGACGCTGGGGCAGCGGCCGGTCAGCTTGACGGGATGAGAACGGACCGAAGCGGGGTGCGTGCGGTTACCGCTCCTGCTCGTACCCCGCGCGGTTCCACGCACTCATGCCCCCGGTCACGTTGACCACCCGCTCGTAGCCCTGCTGCTGGAGCAAGCTTCCGGAAGCCGAGGAACGGTAGCCGGTGCCACAGATGACGGCAACGAGCTCATCACGAGGGACCTCCTCGACGCGAGCAGGCAACTCGGCGCCGGTGATGAACTGGGCGCCGGGGATATGACCCTCCGCCCACTCCGAAGGCTGGCGCACATCGAGCACATGAAGGTCCTTACTGGACAACTCTTTATGCAATTCATCCACTGTCATCTGACGGGTCGATTCAAGCGGCTTGGCCGAAGAACGCCACCCCTGCATCGCCCCTGACAGCCACCCCTCCGGCGGGGCATAGCCCACCCGCAGAAGCTGCCAGGTTGCCTCCCACAGATCCACGGGGTCACGCACCACCAGAAGAACGCGAGCCCCGTCGGGCACGAAAGTGCCGGCCCACGTCGAAAAAGAGGAACCAAGGCCGACGTTCAGCGCTCCTGGGATGTGTGCTCCTCCGAACGCCTCTTCATCGCGCGTATCCACCACGACCATTCCGGCCGCCATGTTCTCTTCGAACTGATCGGGCTTCAAAGCAGGTGGTTCCTTCAGGACTCCGAGCGGGGCGACTCCGTTCACGTTTTGAGCTCGCATCCGTCTCCAGTAGGGCGGCACCGCCGGCAGATTGTCCAAACGGATGCATTCCTCGACGAATCCCTCGGAGGAGCTGACCTTCGCCAGGATTGCATTCGTCTTTTGCTCGTAGCCCAGCGTCGTCGAGAGCCTGCTTCCGATGTTGCCTCCGCACAGCGAACCGGCGACGTGCGTAGGAAAGATCTCCAGATGCGCGGGCAGCTGAAAGAGGATCTTCTCCTGGATGGTGTGGCAGTACTCGATCGCTGCGGAGCGCGCCTGATCCTCACCACCCAGCAGGTCGGGGCGCGCCAGGTCGCCGACCAGGACCGCTCCTCCCGAGAGCATCAAAGCGGGTTCGGTCCCCCCACTCTCCTGGTCGAACACCAGCAGGCTTATGTGCTCCGGGGTGTGACCGGGGGTGTGAAGGATCTGAACGGTGACGCTACCGAGCGAGATGCGATCCCCATCTCGAACCGCAGTGTGCTGGTAGCCATAGCCTCCGCCGGCAAAGGCAAGGACCTCGATGTCGGCTCGTTGCCGAAGTTCAGTCAGTCCGCTCAGGTAGTCGTTGTGGCCGTGGGTGTCGAGCGCGTAGCGGATCCGCAACCCCGCCGTTCTGACAGCCTCGAAGTAGATCTCGACGTCGCGGCGCGGATCCAAGACGAGTGCCTGACCCGAACCGTCGTCTCCGATCAGATAGGAGGCATGGCCCAGGCTCTCGAGGTGGAACTGGCGGAAGAACATGTCTCGACGATACGCAACCGCCGTGCAAACCGCACGCTTTCCCAGTCTTACCGGTCGAGCTCGGGCGGGGACTTCTAAAGCTGCCACGGGGCCGGCCGATAGACACAAGGAAGGAAAGGCATCCGCCCTTTCCCCTCAGGAGGCCTTAGTCATGTCATCAGCGGGCTTGCGAACGCACCCTGGAGCTGGGTCGAACGGCACCGCGCTCCCCCGATCGGACGAGGCCGTGGATGGTACGCCGGCCGGGGCGGCATCTATCACGTTCATCGCAGCCTGGTTGGCCAATCACGCCGACGGGAACTCGTGCGCCGCCTGCGACGGGCTTGGTTTTTGCCAGCGATGCGACGCCCACGGGTGCGATAGATGCCGGGGCGGTCTCTGCGAGCGCTGCAACGGAGTGGGCCTCCGGTTCGACGCTTCGGTCCCGATCCGGCGTCTTCTGGGGAGCTCGTAGCCTCCGATCCGGCCGGGGCCAGGTCACCCCCCGCACCTGTAGCGGTTGGCGCCTCTTGTGGCGAAATGACTGGTCTGGTATAGATTGTGGTCAATCGGGGAGGAACACTTGACCTACAACTTCAATGGTGCACCTGCGGGCCATACGCCCGACTACCTCAAGAAAGCCCTGACGGACTATCTGGAGACGGGCGAAGTAGAGCTCCCTTCCTATCCGGCGTATCTGGCTTCCGTGGAACCCCGTGCCCGCCTCCAATGGCTGACCGGGCAGCTATGGGCTTGCACCGACCGGCTCCCGCCGATGTACTGCGAGGATCTCGGGTTGCACCAGCGAGCCACGTACGGCGACGCCGCCCGCTACCTCAGGGACAGGGAAGAGCAACGCACTCGGCGGCGCATGTCGTCTTCATTCTGACCGCGTAAGGCCCCGATCGGCGACCGCGACTAACGCCCTTGCTCGGTCTCAGACTTTTGGATTAACTATCCCGACACCGACAAGGCAAACATCGATCTGTCCAAAGGAGGAATGGTGAGGGGCCGGATCCGCCGCAATATCTGCGTGGGAGGTTTGGTAGTTCTGCTAGCGGCAGGTTCTCAAGGGTTGGCCGCGGCGACGTCCCGGAGCACTCTCCCGCCCGATCTTGCCCGGACCTATGCGGCCAAATGCAGGAAGGCCGCGTACCGGCCGTCGAACATCCTCTTTGCCTGCGCCGACGGAGGCTACTACGTCAGACACCTCCGCTGGAAGAGGTGGACGACCACTCATGCCGTGGCCCACGGGATATTCCATTTCAACGATTGCCGGCCCGATTGTGCGCGTGGAACCTTTCACAAGCGGCACGGAAAGCTCGTATTCAGCCACCGGCTGTGGTGCGCAGCCATCCAGAAACACGTCTTTCGGCGGGTCCGAATCACTTATCGGCGAGCTTACCGAGGTAGGCGCGTGATTCGCGCTCCCATGTACTGCCCCTTCTAGGAGTTTTTCCTCCCGAGGGGCCAACAGCGAAAGGCCGGGGGGCCGGCGTCCAGATCTGAGACTCTGTGCGCCCGGTCGTCACCCCCGGCCCGTCACTAGTAGCGATGGTCGGTCAAACAACGTTGCGTGGTTCTTTCCTACGGGGTTCTAGGGACAGGATGTTTCGTTCTCGCCGTTGACACATGCGTCGTGCCCCGGCCCTCCGTCGATCGTGTCCGTGCCGCTTCCGCCGTTGAGGGAATCCTTGCCGCGGTCCCCCGCCAGCACGTCGTTCCCTCCGCGCCCGGAAATGACGTCGGCTCCGAGTCTGCCCTCGAGCGTGTTTGCCCTCGGGCTACCGATGATGACGTCTGCGGCGCGCGAACCGATCGCCCCTTCGATGTGCTTCAGCGCATCAGTGCCGGAGGCGTTGTGGCCCGTCTTGGTCGTCAGGTTGATCGTCGCAGGACTGGTTCCGGCAAAGGAAGCGACGTCGTGCCGGCCTCGCCCACCATTCAAGCGGTCGGATCCAAGGCTGCCGTCAAGGATGTCGTTGCCGCTGCCACCCCACAGTTTGTCGTTCTTTCTCCCGCCGAATAACGTGTCATTGCCCGGTCCCCCGTAGATGCTGTCCCGGCCTCGGTTGCCGGTGATGTGGTCCGGACCCCAGCTGCCGATCAGGACGTCGTGGTTCCGGCCACCCAGGATCCGGTCGGCTCCCGCTCCACCAGAGATGCGATCGCTCAGGGTGCCGCCCAGAAGCAAGTCACGACCCCGGCCGCCGAAGACCTGGTCACGACCGGCGTCCCCACAGATCAGGTCACGGCCACCTCTGCCGAAGATGCGGTCGTTGCCACCCAGGCCACTGATGACGTCCGGCCCCGGCGTGCCGTGGATCACGTCCGCCTTGGCGGTTCCCACGATGGTTACGACGCTTCCGTTGCACGTGTGATTGGGCTTGGCTGCCGCCGACCCCATCATTGCGGTTCCGCCAACCACAACAACCGCAAGCGATAGCCACGCCTGCGGCTTAACAAAGCTTTTGAAGCTAATCATGCAAGCCTCCACTTCCTTCTCTGAGGATCTCTCCTACTGGTTTCCAGTGCTTATTCGACGCGGACGCTGGGAGACATAAGCCCAACGCCGCGATGATGAGCGGTCGCCACCGCCGGACCGTGCTCCTACAGAAGAAGATGAGGCATGGTGGCCCGGCCGACACCGTCCCAGGAGAGGGCTTTCTCTAATCAAGATCTCGGTCCTGCACGGGGGTGGCTTAGTTGGTATACGAGGCAATACGTAGGCATACCCGTACATACGTATACCTACTTAGGGCTGGACCGGGGGTCGCGAAGCGGGGGGCGAGCGCCTAGAAGCTGCGGTTTGAATCACTCGAGCAAGAGGCGCACCCGCGCTCCAGATACATCGGAGCCCGACTCGCGGCGGATCGCTACGGAGAGATCACGATGGTGCGTCCTCCCGTCGCCCCGGAGGCTAGAGACGCTATCCGGCTGCTGGGGGTGATCAAAAGCCAGGTCTGGCCCCGTACGAAGTAGGAGCTCGCTCCGAAACGCCGCAGGAGGTTCGCTTGCTGGGGGCCGCGTTGTCTCTTCGTAAAGGTCGTGACTTCCGAAGCATTGTTGAAAACATCGATCTCGAAACGACTGCAGTTGAGAGTTGCGCGCCCTTTCGGATCCGACCACCAGTAATAGGGAGAGCTGCAGTCGATGTCGTGCGCGCTCAGAACGGCCTGCAGCTGGCGGATCCTCGAGGGCGGCCTCGTGTGAGGGTCGATGATCAGGGCAGCGATGATGACGATTCCGACAAGCGCCGCGTACGCCCATCTAGTGGCGATCGGGAGGCGATGCCATAGACGGAGTCGTCGCGGCTCGGCGATCATCAGTAGAACCCCAGACCATAGGTGAACGCGACGACGCCCACCACAGACAGCGCCGCTGAGATCAGGAGGATCACCAGGCCGGTGTTGGGTCGGTTCCTGGTGAGCCCAGCGAGCAGCAAGGGGGCCGGAAAGAACGACAGGAGAAGTCTCGGGATGCTCAAGTAGTAGGCGCTGGTCACCAGGCTCGTGAGGAGAAGAAGCATGTAAACCAGGTAGCTCCATTGCTTCGTACGAGCGCTCCATATGACGAAGGCCAATCCAAGGAGCGCCGCGGCGATCTCGATGGGAGCTCCGGGGTGATGGAACGTGTTGATCAAAGCGCGAAACGGGCTGACGAATCGACGGTGCCAGCCCAGGCGTTCATCCGTGAAGTAAAAAAGAGGATCTCCCCGAGCCCGCTGGAGGAAGAAGCAATAGGCGGCCACTGGTAGCGCGCCCACCGCGAGAGCGCCTGCCGGCTCCGCGAGGCTTCGCCCGGAAGCCCTCCACTGTCTCAGCGCCTCGATAGCTAATGCCGCCAGAACGAACAATCCCGAGAATCGAGACGCGGTCGCTATCGCTGCCGGCAGCGCCACCTTTCGCCAAGAACCCTCGCGCGCGTAGAAGAAGGCCGCGATCGCGCCCGCCAAGAAGATCGGTTCGGTGTACCCGGCCACCAGGAAGACGGATGCAGGGAACAGAGCGAGGAACCAAACGCTAAGAGTCCCGGAGCCAGGACCCACCTCGGCCTCTGCAAGGCGGTAGAGATAGAAGAAGGCGACCAGCGAGGCCACCGCGGAGATGAGCAAACCCGCCTCCGCCCCACCCAGATGGAATGCGATGGACCCGCGCAGCAGCAGCGGCAGCAAGGGGAAGAACGCAGTTGGATGAGGTTCCGTAAGGGCACTCGTGTAACCGTGCAGAGCGATGCGCAGGAACGCCACCGCGTCCCATTTGAGCCACACCGCAAAGAACCCGGGAAAGGCTTCTCCGCGAGCCCAAGCAAGCGAGGCGTTGAAACCGTAGGCCACCAGGAAAAACACCACGTGGGTCCACGCGACGGCGGCCAATGCACACAGTGCGGCCCTTTCAACAACGCTAGGGCGCGCCGGCTGCGTCTCCGGGGCGCCGCTGCGCGTCAACGAGCTCATCGACAGGAGCTTCACCCTGCGCCGCCGGGCCCGGCGCCTGCTCCCCACGCCCGCTCCAGGTGGCTAGCCACCGCTATCAAGTCCTGGTCGCGACCGTGGTGACCGACTACCTGGATCCCCACCGGCAGACCCGTCGTCGCCACGGGGATCACCATCACCGGGTGGCCCGTCAGGCTGAAGGGACGAGTGAATCGAAGCAACGGCTCGCGGAGCTCCGGCCCCTGCAGCCGGGGAGCAACCACCGCGGTGGCGGGGAGTACCAGCGCGTCACAGGGAGTCAGGGCGTCTTCAAGCATGGTGCGGAGTCGCTGCTGCTCCTCACACGCCTCGAGATAATCAACGGCCGCTATCCCAAAGCCTCTCTCGAGTTTGCGTTGCAGGTCGCTGCTGTACTTCTCGGGCCATCGAGACAGCCACTCGCGGTGGAAGGCCGAAGCCTCGGCCATCTGGATCGTTCCAAGCGTTGCTGTCATCAACGCACGATCGGGCAATGCGATCAACGGCAGTCCCTTCGACACCTCGCGCCAAACTCGATCGGTTTGCTGGTCGAGGTCCGTGATCCAATCCTGAGGGACGGCGATTCGGAAGGGTGTCGTCACAGGCAGCTCTGACGGTGCTTCCGTTCCCGACATCATCGCTACCGCTTCAGCCGCGATCCGAACACTGGAAGCAAGTGCGCCTACTGTGTCCAGAGATCGCGACAGCGGGATAACACGATCGGTGTCCACCATCCCAAAGGTGGGTTTGTACGCCACCACTCCACAGAGGGATGCCGGGATACGTATCGAGCCTGCAGTATCGGTTCCCACCGCCCAGTCGCACAAGCCCGCTGCAACAGCTGCCGCGGAACCGCTCGATGAACCCCCGGCGCTTCGGCTGGGGTCTCGCGGGTTGACCACATCGCCGTAGTAAGGGTTGACGCTCGACGCCCCGTAAGCCCATTCGTAGAGATTGGTCTTGCCCACCACCCAGCCGCCCGCAGCGCGGATCCTCTGCACCAAGGTGGCATCCGTTGCCGCAGGCAGCCGCGGCAGCACGGCCCCTCCACCGGTGGTCGGAAAACCTTCCACATCGATCAGATCCTTAACGGCGACGGCGGGCCCCCGACCGGCTTCCTCGGCCACCGAGATGAACGCGTGCAGGTGTTCGGAGGTTCGAATCCGCGCTAGCAGCTCAGGGCCGTCCATGACTACCCGATCATCGCGATATCCCCGCGAGCTTGCTGCTACCGGATTCGCGAATGGTGATTCTGGTCAGGCTGCTCAGCTTGTGTCGGGAGATTCAGTCGACCTAGACGGGGCTGGGGAGGCCCTCGATCGCGTGCAGGGCACGGCTCATCTCGTCCTCGTCCAGAGCCACGTCTTCGAGCTTGCCGGCGAAGTAGTTGTCGTACGCAGCCATGTCGAAGTGCCCATGGCCGGAAAGGTTGAACAGTATGGTGCGTTCCTCGCCTGCCTCGTCGGCCGCCTTCGCTGCCTGCACGGCGCCGTGGATAGCGTGCGCGGCCTCGGGGGCCGGCAGGATCCCTTCACTCCGTGCGAACGTGACAGCCGATGCGAAAACATCGTTCTGGAGGTAGGCCTCGGCGCGGATCAGTCCGTCGCGCACGAGTTGCGAGATCAACGGGGCGACGCCGTGATACCGCAGTCCGCCGGCGTGGATAGGAGCAGGCACGAAGTCGTGCCCGAGCGTGTGCATCGGGACGAGCGGCGTTAGCTTGCTCGTGTCGCCAAAGTCGTATGCGAACAACCCACGCGTCAACGTGGGACAGGCCGCAGGCTCACATGCGAGCACGTCGATCTCCCGGCCCGCGATCTTGTCGCGCAGGAATGGAAAGGCGAGACCTGCAAAGTTCGAGCCGCCGCCGACACAACCGATCACGACATCGGGGAAGGCTTCGGCAAGATCCATCTGCGCCAGCGCCTCTTGGCCGATCACGGTCTGATGAAGGAGGACGTGGCTGAGCACGCTCCCAAGGGAATACGCGGTGTCATCTCGCCCTGCGGCGTCCTCGACCGCCTCCGAGATTGCGATCCCAAGACTGCCGGGTGAGTCAGGATGGTCTTCGAGGATCGCGCGGCCGCTCTGGGTATCGGTAGAAGGACTGGCCACGACCTCGCCGCCCCAGGCCTCGATCAGGGAGCGCCGGAACGGCTTCTGGTCATACGAAACGCGCACCATGTACACCTTGCACTCGAGACCGATCAGCTTGCAGGCGAACGAAAGGGCGCTTCCCCACTGGCCCGCGCCGGTCTCCGTCGACAGGCGCGTGCGTCCCTCCTTCTTGTTGTAGAAGGCCTGCGCTACCGCGGTGTTCGGCTTGTGGCTTCCCGCAGGGCTGACACCCTCGTACTTGTAGAAGATGCGAGAGTGGGTCCCGATCGCTGCCTCGAGCCGCGACGCGTGATACAGCGGCGTTGGGCGCCACAGGCGGTAGATGTCGAGCACCTCGTCAGGGATGGGGATCTCCGGCTCCTGGCTGACCTCTTGACCGATCAGCTCCATCGGGAACAGGGGGGCGAGATCGTCAGGTCCGACCGGCTGGCCCGTCCCGGGATGAAGGATCGGCTGCATCGCCGTCGGCATGTCGGAAGCGATGTTGTACCAACGCCGCGGAATCTCCGACTCCTCGAGGAGGAACTTCGTCTGGTTGGCGGAACGGGCGCGAGTCTGTGTCATGGCGCGGAGCATAGATCAAAAGCGACGCTACGAAATCACCTCGGCAAACGGCGGACGACTGCAGAGCGACCCGGCCGCGGACATCACTGCGATAGGTCGGCGCGCCTCCCGGGCCACCCGGCTGGCGATCATCTTTGCCCCCGCCGCCAGCAGGAAGTCCAACCGCCGCGCGATTGACTTCATAGTCCCTCCCACAGGGCTGCATCAAGTTCTTAGAGAGGATCGTTCGAGGTACGGGAGAGTCAGGTTGGCTCCCAAAGCTGGCATTCACTAGGTTGAAACCCCCGCCTGCCGGTCGTATGTTCTTTCTTGCCAAGTTGGTTGCCTTGGTTGCTATTGCCATCCGGCTATGCCAGGAGGTGGTTATGAGATCGAGGGGCAAGCTCTTTGCGCTTGTCACCAGCATCGTTCTGTCAGGAGCAGTGGTTGTTAGTGCGTTCGGAACCCCCGTCAACGCCGCTCCGAAGCGGCTACATCAAAAGTGGCAAACGGGGGGCGTGAAACCTGGACGTTTTGGCATGCTCGACTGCAATGGGCTAAGTCCCATACAGCGTCCTATAAAGGTTTCCGCGGTATGTAGCGATCCCAAAGGATATGAGGGGAGTCGCTTCTACGAGAACGGTCACTACATCGGTCACGACGAGCCCATCGTCCGTTTCACTTCAAATCGCCCGGGCTCAGGTAATCACACCGTGTGGCGGGAGCGGCTGCCGCTCGATCCGCACCGCCGTCCCACCGTCCACAGCCCCGGCAACGACGTCACCCACTATTTTGAGCTGACCATCGCGCCCTGGTTCTCGATGGGGCTGTGCAACAGCCGCTCCTATCCCCTCAATCCGTGCACCCCGAACAGCGACTCCAACGCCCCCAGCGCAACGTCGCTCGGTGGAGGTAGCTCCTTCCTAGAGATGCAGTTCTACCCTCCAGGGTATGGGCCGTTCCCGGACAACATCAGCTGCGACAACACCCATTGGTGCGCGTCTTTGCACATCAATGATCTCGAGTGCGACGCGGAGGGCAACTGCAACTTCAACTGCATCGAACCCACCAACTTCGCGTTCATCCAGACCGACGGCGAGCCGACCGGGCCACCCAGCCCCCAGTTGTCGAATCTGGATTCGGTGACGCCGAACGCGCACACCCTGCTGATGAACCCAGGCGACAGGATCGTGGCCAAGATCTTCAATGCCGATATCGGCGGTGGTAAACACGCGTTAGAGACGCGGATAGACGACCTGACCACGGGTAAAAGTGGATACATGATCGCTTCGGCCAAGAATGGCTTCATGGCGACCAACATCGGCGACTGCAGCGGCGTGCCCTTCAACTACCAGCCCGAGTACAAGACCGCTTCCCAAGACAACGTGATCCCGTGGGCGGCGCTGCAGACAAATATCTCCACGCAATTCGAGATCGGTCACTTCATCCCCTGCAGCAAGGTTACCGATCCGGCTTTGATCGACCTTGGCGGCGGAGTGCTCGACACGACATGGCAAACGTGCAAAGGCCCCTACGAGGAGGCTGGCGAGCACTCGAGCCTGCCGGAAGAGCCAACCGACGCGTTCTGCTTCCCCGAGGGCTTCCGCCACCACGGTTTGGCCCCTCCGAACCTCGTCACGGGATGTACCAACATCCTCTCGGGAGGCGACACGAACTTCGACGGCACTTCGTACTGGCCGAACTGGCCCAACCACTTGGAGGCGCACCGCTATCCTCAGCCGTTCTTGCAACGGCAACCGAAGACAGCGGACAACAGGCCATACCAGCACTTCCAGTTCCAAACGGACGCGCCGGCCAGTGAAGCGACTTGCACCCCTACCGGCGACGGCTGTGCGGTACCGGCGCCTGGTGCCCCGGGCGACTTCTACCCCTACTGGACGCTTGCCAGCGTCCACCACAAGTGCGTGTGGGAGTTCGGGCAGATGACCAATGGCAAGACCTTCGGCAAGGCCGCCCAGTATGGCGAACCGGCGCTGGACTGGTTCTTCGGCAACCTCGAAGGACCGATCAGACCGCTTCCCAATTGCTGACGCTGTTTAGCTGAAGATGTGAGATGGCGGGTGCTCCTAACCGAGCGCCCGCCATCCGCACTCCCCTCCGACACTCTTCCGCCAAGAGGCAGATGTCCCTAGCTCCGTTGAGGTACATGTCGGCCGATGAGGACAGC
>DATAPE010000242.1:0-5671 GCA_036265345.1 Actinomycetota bacterium | reverse complement strand
ACAACAACTGGTTCGCCGCGTATGCGTACTGGTTGTTCAAGTACCGCGGGGTTGAGAACGTCAAGCTGCTGAATGGTGGCCGCAAGAAGTGGGAGCTCGAGAGCCGGACTCTCGATCAGGAGCAGCCTGCCCGCCAGTCGGCCACCTTCCGCGTCGGTTCGGAGCGCCCTGAGATCCGCATCTTCCGGGACGAGGTGCTCACGCGCGTTTCCGGTGACGGTGCGTGGGTGGATGTTCGTTCGCCGGAGGAGTTTCGGGGCGAGCTGCTGGCGCCGCCGCACCTCCCGCAGGAGCAGGCACAGGTGCCCGGACACATCCCCGGCGCGTCGAACATCACGTGGTCCAAGACAGTCAACGAGGACGGCACTTTCAAGGCCACCGACGAGTTGCGCAAGCTCTACGAGGATCAGGGAGTCACCGCAGACAAGGACGTGGTCACCTATTGCCGTATCGGCGAGCGCTCGTCGCTTTCCTGGTTCGTGCTGAAGGAGCTTCTCGGATTCGACAAGGTGAGGAACTACGACGGCTCCTGGACCGAGTACGGCAGCCTGGTGGGAGTAGAGATAGAGAAGTAAACGATCTCTCAGCGAGCGTAGCCACGTATAACGTGGCTCCATGACCAGGCAATCGACCGTGACATCTCGGGCTTGTTGGACGTGAAGGTCACGGTGGCTGCGTTCGGTGCGATGCGTGAGTACACGTCCGGCGGGCAGGGTCGAGCCGAGCTAGACCTTCCCGCCGGCAGTCTCGTCGGCGATGTTGTCGACGCGCTGGGAGCACCACGCCGGCTCGTTTTCGCTGCGTTGATCGACGGCCTCCAGGCGGACCTCGGGCAGGAGGTTCACGAAGGGGCCGAGGTCACTCTGATGCCCCCGTTCGCGGGAGGCTAGTGGTGGCAATCATCCAGCAACCCGCACCGTCATTACTCAACCAGGCGCGCCTCTATTACGGCTTCGAAGAGAAGACGGCATCTCCGATCCGCAGATGCGAGGGTCCAGGGACAGATGTGATCCTGCTGTTCAGCTTCGGGCCAGAGTGGCGGATCGACCGCGCGCCCGAGCCGACGGGCACGTGGGAGCGTCGGACCTCTTTCGTGGCAGGGCTGCGCGAGTCCTCTGTGTTGACCGAGCACGATGGGCACTCGATCGGGATGCAGGTGAATCTGACGCCTCCCGGCGCCTACGCGCTCTTGGGCATCCCGATGGATGAGATAGCGGACCGCACGGTGGATCTCGAGGACGTCCTCGGCGGCGGAAAGCAGCTCCCGGAACGGCTTGCGGCGCTGCCAACCTGGGCTGAGCGCTTCCAACTGCTCGATGCGGTGCTGGCCGCGCGGCTGGAGGAGGCAAGGCCCCCGTCGACTTGCATCGAGTGGGCGTGGGAACGGCTAACGAAAACGAACGGGCGCGTTTCGGTCGACGCTCTGGCAGCTGAATTGGGATGGAGCCGGAAGCGATTGGCGGCGCGGTTCCGAGAGCAGATCGGTCTGTTACCCAAGACCGCCGCTCGGATGCTGCGATTCGAGCATGCGAAAGCATTGCTCGAGCACGAAGAACTCGGTCTAGCAGGCATAGGGCATGTCTGCGGCTATTTCGACCAGGCGCACTTGAGCACCGACGTCCACCGCATCACGGGCATGACGCCCGCCACCTATCGAAGGTATCTGCGCAGCGAAACAAATCTCCAAGACGCGGCGCCGGGTACCTCCTAGCCTCAGGGCAAGCTGACGAAAGGAGATCCATGCGCCAGACCGTTACGCCGTATCTGTACTACGAGGATGCAGCCGCGGCATCCGACTTTCTAACGGAAGCCTTCGGCTTTCGGGAGGTCAACCGCATGACCGGCCAGGCAGGTGGGATGCACGTTGAGATGGAGGTCAACGAAGAGGGAGGGAGGATCTACCTGGGCGCTCCAGGGGGAGACTTTCGGGGGCCGGCGAGCGTCGGGTCGACCTCACTGACTTACGTTCTCGTCGAGGACGTGGACCGCCACTGCGAACGGGCCCGGGCAGCCGGCGCCAAGATCACCGAGGAGCTCATCGACCTCCCTTATGGCGACCGTCGGTACGGCTGCGAGGATGCCCAGGGCCACGAGTGGGGGTTCGCAACTCCGCTTCAGCCGGACGCGAATGGCACCCAGGGGAACAGCTAATAGGTTGGCGCTGACCCGGTAGCAAAAAAGCGACCCATGTAGCAAAAAAGCTACACGCGTCGCTATTTTGCGACAGGGGTTGGAGAAGGCATTGGTCGCGTCGGCCGCCAACGAGATCGGTCGCTCCGAGCCGAATCCTCGAGTTGTCTCGGCCCCGAGACAATCCGATTAGGGTCCAAGCCCGTATGAATGGGATACGCCCCGGCCTGGGGGCGCCGAGCTGACAAAAGGAGTTGCGATGACCTCGAGTTGGGTTCGACGTTTGCTGGCGGTGGGCTTGGTGAGTTCGATGCTCGTTCTCATCCCGGTCGCCTCAGATGCCAGAGACTCTTTCAAGTTCAAGGCGAGCTGCACCGGGGGATGCCACTGGGCGCCGTCGTTCAAGAAGGTCGACAAGGGCACCAAGATCGTGTGGAAGAACGTCAGTAGCGTCACTCACACCGTCAAGTCTTACCGGGGCCATTGGATGCATAAGAAGTTCCTGTTGCCGGGCGCCAAGACCCACAAGATCCTCCGGAAGCGGGGCGTCTACTTCTTCCGCTGCACGATCCACAGCACCCTCAATAACGGAGTGTGCTCCGGGATGTGCGGCAAGATCAAGGTGAAAAGAAGGTAGACCTGCCGGCCGGTGGCTCCACGACGGGGGCGCAGGGGTGACGACGCGCGTCGCGTTCCTGCGAGCCGTCAACGTTGGAAAGCGGAGGGTGCCGAACGCGCGAGCCGTCAAGATCGTGGAGCGGGGTGGGGGCCGGGGAGTCTGGGCGTACATCAACAGCGGCAATGTCGTCTTCGAGATGGGAGGCACTCGAGGCGCTCTCGAACGAGATTTCGAAAGGGCGTTCGAGAGGGAATTCGGCTTCGAGGTTACGACGTTCGTCCGGACTCATGCAGAGGTGCGACACGCGCTGGACCTGAAGCCCTTTCGGATCTCAACCGGCGATACCTACTTCATCACATTCCTCAAATCGCGGCCGTCAGCAAAACAGCGCGCCGCTCTTGAAGCGCTAAGCAACGCCTTCGACTCGCTTGTCGTCGACAAGGGAGAGGTTCACTGGCGCATGCGTGGAAGGTCGACCGACTCGAAGCTCACCACGAAGGCGTGGGAGAACATCCTGGGCTCGCGCCGCAGCACCAGTCGCAACGTGACGATGCTGCGGAAACTCAATGCCAAGATCGAAGCTGGCCGGTGACAGAGCTAGGACGGGTCGGCTAACTCCACGACGTGCTCCTCGCGTCCTGCCAGGGCCTTGCCGACCAGCGCGTCGAAGTCGAGGTCTCGCTCGGCCCTCGCCGCTTCCTCCGGAAGCGTCCTCGTGGCGGGGGCCTGAGGCTCGAACAGCACGCAGCAATCCTGGTGGCTGCGCGCGGAGATCTCGTAGGTACCGATCGAAGTGGCGTGATCGACGATCTCCTGCTTGTCCATCCCGATCAGCGGTCGCAGCACTTCGATCGAGCCGTCGATCGCATCGTCGACCGTTCGGAGGTTCTCGATCGTCTGCGATGCGACCTGACCGAGGGAGTCTCCGGTTATGAGCGCCTTCGCCTGGCGCTCCTCGGCGAGCGCGGCCGCGATCCTCATCATCGTTCGCCGATAGAGCACCACCCGGAGACTCGAAGGCGCATGCGTGGCGATCTCGCGCTGAGCATCGGCGAGCGGGACGACGTGGATGATGGCCTGAAGCTGGTAACGCGTGAGAACCTCGGCCAGGTCCATGACCTGACGGACCGATGACGGGTCCGTGAACGGCTGGCCGTGGAAGTGGATCATCTCGACTTCGGCCCCCCGCTTCGCCATCCGCCACGCGGCTACCGGCGAGTCGATGCCCCCCGATAGCAGCGCCAGCATCCGCCCCGACACTCCAACGGGGAGCCCACCGGGTCCCTCCAGCCGATCCCGGTACACGATCCCGTCGTTCCCGAAGAGCTCGATCCACGCGGTGGCGTCGGCGTGCTTGAGGTCGACGGTCCCACCAGTCGCATCCTTTATTCGCTGCCCGACGACGACGCCGAGCTCGTTGGACGACAGCGACGAGGTCGAGTGGCTCCGGCGAGCCCGCACGCGGAACTTCTCGAACGGCTCCCGCTGCATCAGCTCGACGGCCAGGTCCCCGATCTGGTCGAGGTCGGGAGCAACCTTGCGGCCCAAGCCCACGTAAGCGATACCGAACACCCGGGCGGCCCGCTCCAGCGCAGCTCGAGCTCGAGCGTCGGGATAGAGATCGACGATCACTCGGCCGAACGCATGCCGCACGCGCTTATACCCGGTGCCCCGCAACGCCCGCTTCAGGTTGCGGGCGAGCGCATCTTCGAAGAAATCGCGGTTGCGACCCTTCAGTCCGATCTCGTGGTAGTGGGCAACCAACCGGTCCACGCTGGCTACTCCGAGCCGCTGTGCGGCACTGGCGGGAAACGGCTTTGAAGGCTTCCAGCGTCTGGACCCGCTGGAAGCCTTCGGTCTTGCCGATCTGTGCGCCCTGCGATCCGTGGGGTTAGGGAGCAGCCTCCGTCGATGCCCCGCGCGCCTAGTGGAGCTGTCGTGCCCATGGAGCTGAGGGTAGACCTCTGGAGCTAGATGGTCACCATGTCGCGCAGCTTGCCCGGCGTGCTGGGGTGGCGCAGCTTGCTGAGCGCCTTCGCCTCGATCTGGCGGATGCGCTCGCGCGTCAGGCTGAACTCCTTGCCGACCTCTTCGAGAGTGCGGGGCTCGCCGGTGATGAGACCGAACCGCAGGGCCAGCACCTTGCGCTCGCGCTCGGACAGCGAATCCAGCATGTCCCAGAGGTCCTCCTGGCGGAGCGCTATGGCGGCCGCCTGGAAGGGTCCCTCGACGTCCTCGTCCTCGATGAAGTCACCGAGCTCGGCGTCCTCGTCACCCACGGGCTCGTGCAGCGAGACCGGCTCAGGAAGGACCCGGAACGCTTCGCGAACCTTGTCGGGGGTCAGGTCGGACTGAGCGGCGATCTCTTCGATCGTGGGCTCACGGCCCAGCTTCTCGAGGAGCTCGGACTGGACCTTGCGGACCCGGTAGAGGGTCTCGACCATGTGGACGGGGATGCGGATCGTCCGCGCCTTGTCGGCGATGGCCCGGGTGATGGCCTGGCGGATCCACCATGTCGCGTAGGTGGAGAACTTGAATCCTCGCTGGTAGTCGAACTTCTCGACCGCCCGCATGAGGCCGAGGTTGCCTTCTTGGATCAGGTCCAGAAGCGGGAGGCCAGCAGCCGAGTACTTCTTGGCGATCGATACGACCAGCCGCAGGTTCGACTGGATGAAGCGGCGCTTGGCCGCCCGGCCCGTGCGAGCCGTGGCCTCCAGCTCGAGGCGCTGCTTGTCCGAGATCCGCTTGGACTTCTCGAGCTTCTCGGCGGCCTGCTCACCCTCTTCGATGGCGCGGGCGAGCTCCACCTCCTGGATGTCGTTCAGGAGGGGGTACTGGCCGATCTCTCGCAGATATTGCCGTACGAGATCTTCGTGGGCCGCTTCGTCCCTGCTGTCGAACTGGCGGCTAACCTGACTCATC
>DATAPE010000241.1:0-3054 GCA_036265345.1 Actinomycetota bacterium | reverse complement strand
AAACGTTAGCGGTTGCAGGCCTACGGCTCTCAACCCACTCCGCAGAGCCTTCGGGGTGTGACAGGCGGCCTGCCAACCGCTAGGCGAAGCCCGCGCGAGCGGAGGGGAGGCAGAGCTCTTCCCCGCGCACAAAGGTCGAATTACAAACCAAAGAAAATCCAATGCCTACAGACTACGAAAACGATCATGTCCGGAATTGCAGAGGCAATGTTCGTCAGTGCCTCACCTGTGGCGGCCGCATGTGCGACTGTGGCTGGCCGGATCCGGAGTTCCGGCTCTTCGGCTGCATCGACTGCGGCGCCAATGAGGTCGAAGACCGGGTATTCGCAGTGTTCGATTATGAGCCTCACTAACCATCTATGACCAATAGCACGCACGAGACCGCGACAAGGATAGCCGCACTAAACGACCTTCTGCGCAAAGGAGGGTTTGGCGGCACGGTCTACTTCACGTCCGGCGTTCGGGAGCGGGGCCAGGCGTTCGTCATTGACGCGCTCCGGGCCGTGCGGGAGTTCACCGATTTCACTTCCGACAATGACCCGTATGGAGAGCACGACTTTGGTTCAGTGCTTGTCCCCGAGAAGAGTGCGGCGCCCATACGCGCGGCGTTTGCCGGCCGGCTGCGCAAAGTCTTCTGGAAAATCGACTACTACGCTCCCGGGCTCACCACGGGCTCCGAGGATCCGAGTGACCCGGGCAAGACCGCACGTCTCCTGACCATCATGCTCGCGGACGAGTATTAGACCGCGGGCGCATTGCAAACCTAACCTTATATCTATGACCTACATGCACGACTTGGAGCAGAAGCTCCACGACTGGATTGAGAGCCTCGCCGCGGGCGATATCTCAAAAGAGGCTTTCATCACCTTACTGAAGAAATCGCATCTCGAAAGCTTCCATAACGGCCAGGTCGCGGGGCAGAAGCCGCCAGTGCCGAGCCAAAGCTCGCAATCAGGACGGCCGCAGTGGGGCGTGTGTCACGAACGCACCGTCTGAATACGACGGTGCGGAACTGTACGAGAGATGAAGGAGGGCCCTTCGAGGCCGGCAGTCAGGTGCAGGTCTCAAGCCACCGCAAGCTGCTGTCGTCAAGAGCGATGGTGGTGAGCGTTGCGGAAACGTCGGGATCTGATCCCGGCAGGCACGGTTGAGAGAGGCGAGCGCAAGCGAACCGCCGATGAAGTGTCGAAAGCGGATTAGGCGATGTCGAAACCGGGGGGTGCCCCTTCCTCCGGGATCAGCTCGGGAGAACCCTGAAGCCTGCCCGAGCGGCATCCGGCATGTAGGCGGCGCGAAGCTCAACCAGGCTCTTGTACGGAACGTGAGAACCTGTCGCTCCGATGCCAAGGGAGACGTCCAAGCGGCGCACACCGCAAGGACCAGAGTACCGAAGCGGAGCACAGGGGCGGAGCAGCCTGTAGTAGGGATGAAGGCTCTGTAATGGAGCTGGACCGAAGGGGCTGCGTTGTTCAGCCGAGGCCACGGGCCAACCGGCGACGGGAGGAGCCCATGGGCAAGGCAAAGCCGTTCGACATCCCCAAGAGGGAAGTCTGGGAAGCCTTCAAACGTGTGAAGGCCAACCAGGGAGCGGCTGGGGTAGACGCACAGTCGATTGCAGACTTCGAGGTTGATCTTTCGAACAACCTCTACAAGCTCTGGAACCGGCTGTCGTCGGGGAGCTATTTTCCTCCGCCGGTACGGCGGGTCGATATTCCGAAGGCAGACGGTGGCACGCGCCCGTTGGGCATTCCGACGGTCGCCGACCGGATCGCCCAGGAGGTCGCCCGACGCTACCTGGAGCCGTATCTGGAGCCGGCGTTCCACACCGACTCTTATGGCTACCGGCCCGGCCGATCTGCGATCGATGCCGTACGCCAAGCTCGTCAGCGCTGTTGGCGCTACGACTGGGTACTCGACATCGACGTCAAAGGTTACTTCGACAGTATCGATTGGGAGCTGTTACTCAAGGCGGTCCGTCATCATACGAACTGCGCGTGGGTGCTGCTCTACATCGAGCGCTGGCTGAAGGCGCCGGTGCAGATGGAGGACGGCAGCGTCGTGCCGCGCACAACGGGAACACCGCAGGGCGGGGTCATCAGCCCGCTCCTTGCAAACCTGTTCCTGCACTATGCGTTCGACGCGTGGATGTCGCGAGATTATCCGCGCATTCCGTTCGAGAGGTACGCGGACGATGCCATTTGTCACTGCAAGAGCGTCGACGAGGCGCGGGCGCTGTGGAGTGCATTAAAGGATCGCTTTGCGGCCTGCAAGCTGGTGCTGCATCCCGAGAAGACGAAGATCGTCTACTGCAAGGATGCGAACCGCCGTGGCGACTTTCCGAACCAGTCGTTCGACTTTCTCGGGTTTACATTCCGGGCAAGGAAAGCGTTGGGAAGGGGAGGTCGGGCCTTTGCGTGCTTCCTGCCCGCCGCCAGTCCGAAGGCGTTGACGTCCATCAGCCGAACAGTTCGGCGCTGGGCGCTTCATCATCGCAGCGACAAGTCCCTGCAGGACCTGGCCGAGACGTACAACCCGTGCATTCGCGGCTGGATCAACTACTACAGCCACTTCTACAAGACGCAGTTGCGTCCGACCCTGAAGAGGATCGATCTCTATGTCATCCGCTGGGCGCGCCGCAAGTTCAAGCGGTTGCGTCGGAAGACCAAGGGGACCCGAGACTGGTTTGACCGGCTACGCCGAGTCAACCCAACACTCTTCGCCCACTGGCAGCTCTGTCATGGAAACGGCCGAACATCGGGAGCCGTATGAATCGAGAGGTTCACGTACGGATCTGGGAGCGCCCGGAGGTGAGAGTCCTCCGGGCGACTCGACATGAGGAGCAGTTCCCGTCACCGAAGCGAGCGTCCGCTCTCGGTTCAGTCAGGGGACCTTCGGCGGAGCGCACGGCGAGGACGAGGTTGCGCTGCTTCCAGACCGTCCCGCCCTCAACCCGGAGCGGCGGGGTTCAACCCTTAAGAGCCTTCCTGGCCACGCCGGCCAATCCGCGGCCCCCAGTGATCGAGGATCAGTAGCTGGGCACCGTTGTGGCTGTGC
>DATAPE010000240.1:0-5588 GCA_036265345.1 Actinomycetota bacterium | reverse complement strand
CGGGCTGTGTAGATCAGATAGCCGAGGCCCATCTCGCGCTGATAGAGGTCCCGGCGCGCCTTGCGTTCTTGGCTTCGGGCCTGCCGCTCAAACCGTGCCCGAGCAGAGTCGTAACGACGCCAGATCTCGTCGATCTCCTCGTCGTCGGGATCGACTGTGATCTCGGGCTCGGCTTCCATGCCATCGAACTCGGCCTCGGCTTCCATGCCATCGAACTCGGCCTCGGTTTCCATGCCGTCACCCTAGAGAGGGGGTACGACACTCCTTTCACCTGACCGGTCGGGCAATTGAGATGCCCGCACAGTGTCAACGGTCGGGAAGCGAACAGGTATATATCCCTGCGCAGACCCCCGTCGCAAGAAAGCGACCGGTGTCGCAAAAAAGGAACAGTGTCGCCAAAAAGGAACAGTGTCGCCAAAAAGGAACAGTGGTCGCTCTTTTGGTACGGGGGTCTGCGCGGAGGTATATCAAAGAGACTGAACAGCCGGAATGTATGTGAGGCCACGGTTCCACAGGGGTACCGAACACGAGCGGCTCCGTATCTGCCCGGGGGCGACCCTGGCTAAACGAGGACTGGTGGCCCCCGCGGGACTAGTGCGCGCCCCGGTCCTGCGGCCTCGCCGCGTCGTCTTGCTTCGACGTGTCGGACCGCCGCTCGGCTTCTTCCTTCGATGGGTCGGAAGGAGGATCCTGGGACCGGGCTCCCGGCCCTATGGCCGAGGCCAGGACGTTCGCGGTGGGGAGCTCGACCCGTCCACGAGGCGTGCTGATCGTCACGTAGAAGAAGTCGATGTCCCGGACGGTGCCTTCGTACTCGCCGAGTGTTGATCTCAGCACGACTCGATCGCCGACGTTGAAGGGGCGCACGATCATCAGCAGGATGCCGGCGAAGAAGTTGCTTAGCGTTTGCTGCGCCGCGATGCCAAGGATCACACCCGTGACCGCTCCGCCCAGCAACAGGTGATCGAGTTTGAATCGCAGCGAGGACAACACGGCCAACAGGAGCAGTATGTAGCCGATGCCGGACACGATCAGGCCCAGCGGCGCCCCCCTCTGGTCGCCCCGGTAGCGTTCCATCGCCCCGCGGGTGGCCGATGCGGCCAGCCGCACGAACACGATGCCGGCCAACAGGACGATCGCGGCCCCCACGAACGCCTCCAGCTTGTCCTGGCCCGCGTCGGAGCGGACGTCTCCCAACCGCGCGATGGCGAAGCCAGCCACGATGGCGATGAAGATGCCCAGGGCCGTTATCAGCTGTCGGCGTGCCGACGTGGAGGCATCGTCAGTCATCGGGTTGCAGGCTAGCGCGCAACGCACTGGGTGGGCGTCCCAAGGGCTAAAAGCACGGGGGCCGCAGGGGAGCGGCCCCCGTATCATCGGCCCATGGGCCAGTCGTCTATCGAGCAGATCGCCAATCTGTGCAAGAGGCGCGGGATCGTCTTCCCGTCGAGTGAGATCTACGGCGGATTGCGTTCCGCGTACGATTGGGGACCGCTGGGGGTGGAGCTGAAGCGCAACCTCAAGGCCGAATGGTGGCTCGCCATGGTTCATTCGCGCGAGGATGTCGTCGGTCTCGACAGCGCCATCATCATGGCCCCCAAGGTGTGGGAGACCTCCGGGCACCTCGAGACCTTCACGGACCCGCTGGTGGAGTGCACCAACTGTCATCAACGCTTCCGCGCCGATCACATCGATCTGGCGGGGGCCTGCCCGAACTGCGGGCAAAGGGACACCTGGACCGAACCGCGGAACTTCCACCTGATGTTCCGGACCCATCTCGGCCCCGTCGAAGAGTCCGCCAACGAGGTTTACCTGCGGCCTGAAACGGCGCAAGGCATGTTCGTGGACTTCATGACCGTCCAGCAGACATCCCGGAAGAGGATCCCATTCGGAATCGCGCAGCAAGGAAAGTCCTTCCGTAACGAGATCACGCCCGGGAACTTCGTCTTCAGGTTGCGCGAGTTCGAGCAGATGGAGATGGAATTCTTCGTCAAGCCGGGAACGGACGAGGAATGGCACGAGTACTGGATCCAGGAGCGGATGCGGTGGTACCTGGACCTCGGGCTTCGAGAGACGAGTCTGAGGCTGAGGGAACATGGATCGGATGAGCTGTCTCACTACGCTAAGCGCACCTTTGACATCGAATACGACTTCCCCGGGCTGGGGTGGTCGGAGCTCGAGGGCGTTGCGAACCGGAGTGACTTCGATCTGCGGGTTCACGCCGAAGCTACCGGTGCCGACCTTTCCTACTTCGAGCCGGAGTCGAACGAGCGCTACACCCCGTTCGTCATCGAACCAGCGGTCAGCGTCGAGCGCCTGGCGCTCGCGTTCCTGGTCGATGCGTACGCCGAGGAAGAAGCTCCCACGGCCACCGGCAAGATGGAGAAGCGGGTGCTGCTGCGCCTCGACAAGCGGCTCGCTCCAACGAAGGTTGCGGTGCTTCCGCTCTCTAAGCACGCGGACCTCGGCCCCCCTGCCGAGAAGCTGGCCGCCGATGTCCGCAGCGAGTTCGTCACCGATCTCGACCTCGCCGGCTCCATCGGCCGGCGGTACCGACGACAGGACGAGGTCGGAACCCCCTTCTGCGTCACGGTTGACTTCGACACCTTGACCGACAACCAGGTGACGGTCCGGGAGCGAGACTCGATGCAGCAGGATCGCATCCCTGTCGAGGGCGTGGTCTCCTACCTCAAGGATCGCTTCGCATGATCCTCACGGGTCGTGTCACGCTCAATGGGACGGCGCCCGCGCCGCGTGCCGTGGTCGAGATCCACAATTCGCAGGGCGACGTTCTCGACCAGATGCAGGTAGACGGGTCGGGGATCTATGCCTTCCATCTGATAGCAGGCACGTGGCGGCTGAGGGCCTGGGACAGTCAGGGGCGGCGCGCTCTCACCGAGATCCGATTGGGTGACAAGGACACAGTTTTGGATATCGACCTAACAGAACCGGAAGGGGTTCAGAGATGAGTAAGTGGGTTCACGATTTCAGCGAGGGGGATGCCTCCCAGAAGAACCTGTTGGGGGGCAAGGGAGCGAATCTCGCAGAGATGACCAACCTCGGACTTCCAGTGCCGCCGGGTTTCACGATCACGACGGAAGCGTGCAACGCCTACCGCGAAGCCAACCAGAACTTTCCTAACGGGCTACTCGACGAGGTAGCCGAGCATCGCAAGAAGCTCGAAGAGGCCATGGGCCGGCAGATAGGCGATCCTCGCGACCCTCTGCTGGTGTCTGTGCGGTCCGGTGCACCCTTCTCGATGCCGGGGATGATGGACACGGTGCTGAACGTCGGACTCAACGACGAGAGTGTCGAAGGCTTGACTTCTCAAACGGGTTCCGACCGATTCGCCTGGGATTCGTATCGCCGTCTGCTACAGATGTTTGGCAAGACGGTGTTGGGACTCGATGGTGACCTCTTCGAGGAAGAGATCGAAGCTGCCAAGAACCGCAAGAAGGTTCAGAACGACGTTGACCTCGGAACGAAGGAGCTCAAAGCACTCGTCAAGGCGTTCAAGAAGATCATCCGCAAGGGCACCGGCCGGGACTTCCCACAGGATCCGACCGATCAGCTGACCCTCGCGATCGAGGCGGTGTTCCGCTCGTGGGACAACCGCAGAGCTCAGGACTACCGGCGCCGGAACAAGATCTCGGATTCTCTCGGGACTGCCGTCAACGTTCAAACGATGGTTTTCGGCAACAAGGGCGAGGATTCGGGGACGGGAGTTGCATTCACGAGGGACCCCTCGACGGGAGAGCCACGCCCTTATGGCGACTATCTCGAGAATGCCCAGGGCGAGGACGTGGTCGCGGGCATCCGCAACACCTTGAAATTGGAGGAGATGGGCAAGGTGCAGCCGCGCGCCTGGTCCGAGCTCCAGCGGCACATGGCCACGCTCGAGCACCACTACAAGGACATGTGCGACATCGAGTTCACGGTCGAGCAGGGAAAGCTCTGGTTGCTGCAGACCCGGGTAGGCAAGCGAACTTCTCTTGCCGAGTGGCGGATCGCGGCAGACATGGTCGATGACGGCGTGATCGACGCCGCCACGGCGGTGCGCGACCGGT
Organism: Actinomycetota bacterium; assembly: GCA_036265345.1. GTDB lineage: Bacteria > Actinomycetota > CADDZG01 > CADDZG01 > WHSQ01 > DATAPE01. Next base: position 1,521 of record DATAPE010000240.1, on the reverse strand, counting down.
TGACGGCCGACAAGCTCGACGAGCTGTTCAAGCGAGTGATCCGGGCCGACCTCAAGTCTTCTGCGACGCCGATCGCGTCCGGCCTCAATGCGTCGCCCGGCGCGGCCGTTGGGCGCGTGGTGTTCGACGCCGAGGATGCATCGCAATGGGGGGCCGCAGGCGAGGCCGTGATCCTGGTCCGGCGGGAGACTACGCCCGACGATTACCACGGCATGATCGCCTCGCAGGGGATCCTGACATCGGCAGGCGGAACGAACTCTCATGCCGCAGTAGTTGCGCGCGGGGAAGGGATACCGGCAGTTTGCGGGGCCGAAATGATCCGCATCGACCGCAAGGCGAAGCGATTCTCGGTGGACGGGACCGTCGTCAAAGAAGGCGACTGGATCACGCTCGACGGCACCGACGGAACCGTCTATGCGGGCGAGCTCGAAACCGAACCATCGGTACTCGACGCCGCGATCCTCGAGGATGAGGAGGCTCAACATTCCTCACTGTGGGCGGCCTACGAGCGCTTCATGAAGGTTGCCGACGAGGCCCGGCGCTTGCGGGTGCGGGCCAACGCAGACACCCCCGACCAGGCCAGGAACGCGCGGCGGCGAGGTGCGCAGGGCATCGGCCTATGCCGCACCGAGCACATGTTCCTGGGAGAGGAGCGTGTCGCGGTCGTCCGCAAGATGATCTTTGCCGACACGCCGGAGGAAGAGCACGACGCGCTGGACGAGTTGCTGCCCCTGCAGCGTGACGACTTCGTCGGCATCTTCGATGCCATGGACGGGTTGCCGGTGACTGTTCGCCTGCTCGACCCGCCCCTCCACGAATTCCTGCCGGATCAGGTGGAGCTGGCGACCCAGGTCGCCGTGGCGCGAGCCACCCACAAGCGCAAGGTGACCATCCGGGGGGACTCCTTCACTCTGAAAGCAGCCGAAGAGATCCTGCGCAAGGTTGACGAGCTGCACGAGGCCAACCCGATGCTCGGCCTCCGGGGGGTCCGGCTGGGGATCGTCAAGCCCGGGCTGTACGCCATGCAGGTCAGAGCGATCGTCGAGGCGGCGGTCAAGCTCAAGAAGAAGGGTAAGGACCCCCGGCCCGAGATCATGATCCCGCTGGTTGCGACGGCCGAAGAGCTGCGTCAGATGCGCGAAGAGCTCGAGCCGGTAGCGCACCAGATACTCCACAAGGCCAAAGTCGAACTGCCTATCGAGTTCGGCACCATGATCGAGCTACCCCGAGCGTGCATGGCGGCGGATGGGATAGCGGCCCACGCCGACTTCTTCTCGTTCGGCACGAACGACCTCTCGCAGACGGCCTTTGGCTTCTCACGCGATGACATCGGCAAGTTCCTGGCGATGTACGAGGAGCGCAAGCTGGTGCCTGCGAACCCGTTTGTGACGATCGACGAGCCCGGCGTGGGGGCACTCATGGAGATCGCGGTGACTCGTGGCCGTGAGACAAACCCTTCGATGCACCTGGGGATCTGCGGCGAGCATGGCGGGGATCCGGACTCGGTCGGCTTCTGCGACC
>DATAPE010000239.1:0-15482 GCA_036265345.1 Actinomycetota bacterium | reverse complement strand
AAGAGCATTTCCTATCGCTTCACCTTCCCGATGGGAGCTGGGCGATCAAGCCCAGTCTCGTTGGCATCCACAGTGTGGCCTTGACCGCCGCAGACTTTCAGGTAATGGCGGAGCATGGCGCGTCGGTCGTGTGGTCCCCTTTGAGCAACCTTCTGCTTTACGGCGACACCATGGACATCGCCAGCGCGAAGGCAGCCAAAGTTCCGATCGGTCTCGGCTCCGACTGGTCTCCCAGCGGCAGCAAGAATCTATTTGGCGAGCTCAAAGTCGCGCGCTTGGTCAGCGAAGCCAAAGGCGGAGTGTTCTCCGACGTGGAACTGATGAGGATGGCCACGTCCGAGGCGGCAGCCATCCTTGGTTGGGATCAGCTTCTCGGCTCGATCGAGGCGGGCAAGTACGCCGATCTCGTTGTCATATACGGGATCCAGGATGATCCTTATTCCAAGTTCCTTAGCTCGCGCGAGACCGCGATCGAGCTCGTCATTGTCCAGGGCGTGCCGCGACTGGGCAGGCCCGCGCTGATGGCCGAGCTGGGGGCCGAAGAGGCCGAGAGCTTCACGATCGGCGGCAACCCGCGTTCCCTCTACCTGAACGATCCCGCCGCCGACCCTCTGGTGGGATCGCTGACCTTTACCGAAGCCAGGGCCCAGCTGGCCGACGCTTTGAACCGCCTGCCGGAGCTTGCCTCTGAACTGGAGAACCCTTCCACGGAAGCAAGGCTCGCCGAGGCCGACCTCGGCGAAACCCGTTGGTTCCTCCAGCTGGACCACGATGAGTCCCCTGGCTTCGCCCTGCGGCCCCATCTCCCCGATCCCGGTGGCGTTCCGACGGCTATGACGCCGATCGACGGCGCCGCTGCCGCCGAACCACTGTCGAGTGTGCTGACGCCGCTGACACTCGATCCGTTGACGGTGGCTGACGACCACGGCTTCCTGACCGCGATCGGGAAGGAACCCAACGTATGGCCCGACGTAAAGGCGGGGCTCCCAGACCTGTACGGCTAGCTGCTTCGGCTGGGCGCGCTGAGAGTCCCCCCTCCCAAGGTTCAAAGGCACCGCGCCACCGGTCATGCGAGGGATGATGATGCGCGCCCAGCACGATGATCGATCCATCGGAGGAATTGCAAGAGGGCCATGGACGCTGCCATCAAGACCACCAAGCTCACGAAGTTCTACGGCAACACGAGAGGCATCGAAGACCTCGATCTCGAGATCCTCAAGGGGGAGGTGTTCGGATATCTCGGTCCCAACGGCGCAGGCAAGAGCACGACGATCCGCTCACTGCTCGATCTGATCCGCCCGACATCTGGCCACGCCGAGGTCCTCGGCATGGATACTCGGCGCGACTCGCTGGCGATCCGGCGGAGAGTTGGCTATCTGCCTGGTGAGCTTGTCCTGTACGAGACTCTGACCGGACGGGAGCTCCTGGAGTATCTAGCTCGCCTGCGGGCGATCGAAGGTGTGGGGGCCGGGCATGAGCTGGCCGAACGACTGGGCCTCGATCTGAACCGGCCGATCCGGTCGCTGTCCAAGGGCAACAAACAGAAGGTTGGCGTGGTACAGGCGTTCATGCATTCGCCCGACGTGTTGGTCCTCGACGAACCCACAAGCGGGCTGGACCCATTGGTGCAGCACGAATTCCATCAGTTGATCGCCGAGACCGCTGAGCATGGCAGCGCACTTCTGCTTTCCTCGCATGTTCTCTCGGAGATCGAACATGTGACTCATCGAGTCGGCATCGTGCGGCGTGGCCACCTGGTTGCGGTGGAAGATATCGATGCGCTCAAGGCGAAGGCAGTCAGCCGGATCGATATCACCTTCGCTCGCGACGACGTTCCGGCTGATGCGTTCAACCATCTGCCGGGCGTGCGTGAGGTGGCCGAACATGGACAACTCCTTACCGTGACGGTTGAAGGTCCGGTTGACGCACTCGTGAAGGCGGCGGCGCGCTTCGAGGTGGTCACCATAAAGACCCACGAACCAGATCTCGAGGAGGTATTTCTCTCCTACTACAAGGACGACAGCGATGCAGCTTGATATCTGCTTCAGGAACCTTCGCGACAAGAGACGCGCTCTCATCGGGTGGTGCATCGGACTGGCCGTGCTGACGCTGTTCACCATGGCCTTCTGGCCCACCATCAAGGGAACTCCCCAGTACGACAGGCTTCTTCGCCGCCTGCCCGACACACTCAAGGCTTTCGTGGGGAATCAGCCGCTAACCACCCCACAGGGTTACCTCCAGACAGAGCTCTTCCTGTATCTGGTGCCCCTCCTCTTCATGATCTACGCGATCGGGCGCGGGGCTGACGCGATAGCGGGTGAGGAAGAGCGCAAGACCATGGACCTGCTGCTCAGCACCCCGGTGTCGCGACGCCGCGTGGTGCTCGAGAAGTACACCGCCACCGTTCTTGGGATGGGCTTACTGGCTTTGGTTCTGGTTGTGACGCTGTACGTGACCGCGGCCCTTTTCAACATGAACATAGGGCTCGCTGAGCTCGTGGCCGCGACCATAGGTGCGGCGCTGCTGAGCCTGGCTTTCGCTGCCGTGGCCTTGGCGGTGTCGTCGTCGGCGGCGAAACGGGGGCTGGCTATCGCAACTGCCTCTGCGCTTGCCACTGCCGCGTTCTTCCTTAATTCGCTCGCACCGTTGGCGGATTCGCTCAAGGCGTTCCAAAAGTTCTCTCCTTTCTATTGGTATCTCGGCCACTCTCCACTGACGAATGGATTTGATTTCAAAGGTCTGGCGCTTCTGGTGGCGGTGGCTGCGGTCATGGTGGCGACCGCTGTCGCCAGGTTCGAGCGACGTGACGTGTCTGTCTGAGCTCGGCCCTCTTGCCGGGGGAGTAAGCGCATGAGAAAAGGTCCGCGTCCGCGGCCCCGCGCGATCCGCGGCTGGGCGACGGAACGGTGGAAAGAGCTCGGCCCCGGGTTGATCACCGGGGCCTCCGACAACGACCCGTCCGGTATCACCACCTACTCGGTCGCCGGCGCCTCCACCAGGTACGGGCTCCTGTGGCTGGCCGTCATCACGATGCCGCTACTGGTGGCGGTGCAATCGATGGCCGCTCGCATCGGGGCCTGCAAGGAGGAGGGCCTCGGTCAGGTCATCGAAGACCGCTTTGGACGCCCCTGGCTGGTCGCCTCGATCGTCGTCCTGCTGACTGCGAACACCGCCACGATCGCAGCAGATCTTGGCGGCGTTGCCGCCGGGGTTCATCTGTTGGTCCCGATCCCGATAAAGCTGGTGATCCCGTTGGTCGGGCTCGGACTGTTGGCCGTCGAAGTGTTTTGGTCGTATCGGCGCTTCGCGACCGTGATCAAGTGGCTCACCCTGGTGCTGTTCCTCTACATCTTGTCGGGTTTTGCTGCCAGTCCCGACTGGGGCAAGGTCCTGAACGGAACGCTCGTCCCCCACCTGTCAGTCTCGACCGAGTTCCTCGGGTCGGCGGTGGCGATCCTGGGGACCACCATCAGCCCCTACATGTTCTTTTGGATCACATCACAAGAGGTGGAAGAGGAGGAGACCCACACCGGTCCCGATCCCGATGACGACGAGCAGACGGCCGGAGCCGCCGAGGCCGCTCGGCGGCGCGACGTGATCGCCGGGATGGGTTACGCGAACGTCGTTTTCTACTTCATCGTTCTGGCCAACGCCGCCACTCTGGGTGCAAAGCACATCAAGATCACCACGGCTGCGCAGGCGGCACGAGCGCTGTCCCCGATCGTCGGTCACTTCGACACGATCCTGTTCGCCGTGGGCCTGATCGGGGCCGGCCTGATCGCGGTGCCGGTGCTCGCGGGATCGGCCGCATATCCGCTCGCCGAGTTGTTCAACTGGAAGGAAGGCCTGGACAACCCGCTCCGTAGAGCCCCGGGGTTCTATGCGGTCATAGCCGCCGCGGTCGTGATCGGCATCGGCGGCAACTTTCTCGGAGTGGATCCGGTGAAGGGGCTGGTCTACGCGGCCGTCCTGCAGGGCTTTTTGGCCCCCTTATTGATCGTTCTTCTGACGATCATCGCCAGAGACGGAGACGTGATGGGATCACACCGCAACGGATGGTTCGACACCACGTTCGGTTTCATAGCCGCGGGCGTTATGGCGATGGCTGCCGTCACTCTGGTGGTAGTGACCATCTTTGGATGACATTCGCGAGGTGGCTAGAGGCTCGCACCGTCGTAGCCATCGCTCGAGTGACCATCGAGGGGAGACCAACTAGGCTAGTCGCCAGTTCCGTCGAGTCGTGGAAGTTGGGGTGACCTGTCATGAGGGTCCAACTCGCCAAGCAGTACTGGAATCCGGCCACCGAAACGATGCCGCGTGAAGAGCTCGCAGAGTTCCAGTTCAGGAAGCTTCACACCCAGCTGGACCATCTCTACAGTCGTTCTCCCTTCTACCGTCAACGGATGGATTCTGCCGGGTGCACGCCGGACCAGGTCCAGTCTCTCGATGACTACTTCACGCGATTTCCCATCCTGTTCAGGGAAGACATCACCAAAGCCGAGCTCGAGAATCCCCCATACGGCTCGCTGGCGGCGGTCGATCCGCGGCACGCCGTCTTCCATCATCAAACCAGCGGCAGCACCGGAGCTCCACCGATCAGAACCTTCGACACGGCGCGCGACTGGACGTGGGTCTCCGACATGTGGGGAACGGCCCTAACCGGTGCAGGCGTGCGCCCCGGAGATCGAGCGATCGCCGCCTTCGGTTACGCCCTGTTCATCGGTTTCTGGGGTGCTCACTACGGGCTCCAGCGGATGGGCTGCGAGATGTTATCCACGGGAGGGTTGGATACCGAGAAACGCATCGAGCTGATCATGGACCTCGGCATCAACGTTTTCCTTACTACTCCCACCTATGCGTTGCGTGTCGCGCAAGTGGCCCCACAGATCGGGGTGGACCTGGCGAAAGACTCTCCGATCGGTCTGGTTGTCACCTCGGGCGAACCCCGCCCCCAAAGTACGAGGAAGATCATCGAAGATGCATTCGATGCCTACGTGGCGGATACCGCAGGTATGACCGAGGTGGGGACCGTGGTGATGTTCGAGTGCGTTGAAGATCCCGGCGGTATGCACATCATCGAGACCGACGTCATCGAAGAGGTCCTGGACCCGGAAACCCAAGAACCCGTCGACTACGGCGAGCAAGGCGTACGAGTCATGACGACTTTGGGCCGAGAGGGGATCGCGGTACTCCGGTATTGGACCAATGACCTTGTGATCAAACAGCCATATTCGAACTGCCGGTGCGGGCGGACCTGGGACATCTACGAAGGCGGCATCAGGGGCAGAGCCGATCATTTGAGGAAAGTGCGAGGAGTCTGGTTCACGCCCATCATGGTCGAGGATCTGGTGCGCAGCAGGTTCCCCGATGTGGACGAGTTCCAGATCAAGCTGGCCACCGTTCAAGGGATAGACGCCCTGATCATCCAGCTCGAGCCCACGGGCGCTATCCCGCACGATCGGTACGACGATCTCCGCGATCGTTTCGCGGTGGAGGCGAAACGCGCGTTGACCTTGACTCCTGAAGTGGAAGTGGTCAGCCCCGGGACTTTGCCGCGTTTCGAGATGAAGGCCAAGCGCTTCGAGGACGTTCGCCATCAACAGGCCGACGCGTAGGGGGAGGCAATGGGATCCGGATACGAGGTCATCAGGCTCAGCGACGAGGAGGTAGCCAGGCTGCAGCGCTGCTATGAGGATCTGATGGACTTGTCGGGCTGCCAGGTTCCGTCTGTGCGAGCCGGCGCCCGGGAAGCCCTCGCGTGTGTGGCGCAGGCCCTGAACGGCCAGGGGCTGAGGTACGAGCTCTACACCGCTACCTGGACCGACTGAACCTATGCAGATCGGTGTTGCCTTGCCCGCGGGGATCCCGGGAGCCGAACCCGATGTCATCATCGAGTGGGCTGCGAACGCCGATCAAGGTCCTTTCTCGCATCTGGCGATCGTCGATCGGATCAAATACGGCAACTACGAACCCTTTGTGGTTCTGTCCGCTGCTGCGGCGGTTACGCGGCGAGTGCGACTGGCCACGACTGTCCTCATCAGCACGCTGCGTAACACGATAGTCGTCGCGAAACAGGCCGCCTCTCTGGATCGAATCTCGCACGGTCGCTTTGTCCTGGGCCTGGGCTTGGGCGCTCGGGCCGACGACTACGAGGTCACCGGGGTGCAACAGAGAACCCGGGGCGGAGATCTGTCCGATCAGATCACGGCGATGCGCTCGGTGTGGGAAAGCGACACGATAGGTCCGGAGCCCAAGCGGTCGGGAGGGCCATCCATTCTGCTTGGAGGTAGCACCGGCCCTGCCTTCGGTCGTATGGCTCGATATGCAGACGGTTACATCCACGGGGGCGGGCCCCCGAGAGCATTCGCTCGCGCGATAGCGCAGGCGCGGGCTGCGTGGATAGATCTGGGAAGACCGGGGCAACCAGAGCTCTGGGGTCAGGCCTACTTCGCGCTGGGGGATGCGGTGGAGAAAGGCCGCGACTACATGCGCGACTACTACGCGTTCACGGGTCCCTTTGCCGACAAACTTGCCGCCGGGATGCTGAGCACACCGCAGGAGATCGAAGAGTTCGCCAACGCCTACGAGGAAGAAGGTTGTGGAGAGCTCAGCCTGCTGCCGGCAGTGGCGGAGCTCGATCAGCTCGAGCGACTCGCGGACGTCGTCGGATCTCTCGGCTGACGATCCCCCGGAGTGTTGTTGGGTCCTAAGAAGATTCTCGTTCTGGGTGGCGGTCCGGGAGGGCTTTATTCCGCGCTCCTGCTCAAGAGATCGGAGCCCACGCGTGAAGTCACCGTCCTCGAGCGCAACCCGAAGGGGGCTACTTATGGCTTTGGGATCGTCTTTTCGGATGCCACACTTCGAGAGCTTCAGGACGCAGACCCCGAGACGCATGCCGACATCACCGCCAACTTCGCGAAGTGGGATGCGATCGACCTCAGATGGAAGGGCGAGCTCGTCCGAACCCACGGACACGCCTTCGCTGGTCTCTCTCGCAAGGTGATGCTCGAGATACTCCAGGACCGCTGTGTGGCCCTGGGGGTCGACTTGGCTTTCAACAGCAACTTCACCGATTTCTCCAGCTTCTCCGACTACGACCTTGTCATAGCGGCGGACGGTAGCAACAGCCTCGTCCGCAGGGAGCATGCAGAGATCTTCCGGCCCTCGTACGAGGAGACTTCTCGGAAGTACGTGTGGCTCGGAACCAGTTTCCGTCCAGATTCCATCTTCTTCATCTTTCGCCAGACAGAGTTCGGGTTGTTCCTGGGAACGATCTATCCGTTCACCGGAGGCATGAGCACCTTCGTCGTCGAATGCGACCCAGCTGATTGGAAGCGAGCGGGATTGGACCAGGCCGGTGAAGCGGAGACCGCCGTGTTCGCCGAGAAGATCTTCGCCGAGGATCTGAGAGGCGAGAGCGTCGTAACCAACAAGTCCACGTGGCTGAACTTCATAACGATCAAGAATGAAACGTGGCACCACAACAACATCGTTCTTCTCGGAGACTCGGCGCATACTGCTCACTATTCGGTCGGTTCGGGGACAAGGATGGCGATGGAGGATGCCATCACTCTCTCCGAGGCGCTTGACGAACATGCCGATCTGGAGGATGCGCTCGTTTATTACGAGCGGGGGCGAGAGCCGATCACCGAAGCGATCCAGGAAGCGGCCAAGCAGAGCTACACCTGGTTCACGAACCTCAACAGATACGATCGCTTGGAACCCATCCAGCTGGCATTCAACCTCGTTACCCGCAGCGGACGGATCGGATATGACAACCTGCGGACGAGAGATGCTGCTTTCGTGGATCGCGTGGACCGCTGGTTCTCGATGCGGGCCAGGCAAACGCCAAAGGAACCGATCGTCGCTCCGCCCCCCATGTTCACGCCGGTGAGGTTGCGCGAGATGGATCTGAGCAACAAGATCGTGCTGTCATCTCCTGGGCTCTTCTCCTCGACAGACGGCTCCCCGACGGATGCGCATCTGCAGAAGATGATCGAGCGAGCCGAAGGCGGCGCCGGCCTGGTGATGACCGAGGTAACCGCCATCTCCGCAGACGCCCGCGTCACCTCGGGCGATACCGGCATGTATTCGCAGGAGCACGCGGATGGATGGAAGCGGGTGGTAGATGCGATCCATGGACGCTCGCTGGCAAAGGCGGCAATCCGTCTGGGCCACGCGGGGAGACGGGGCTCGACCCGCCCGCGCCTGGAAGGACTCGACCGGCCGCTGAACGTGGGGGCCTGGCCTTTGTTATCCGCATCCCCCATGGCGTACTCGGCGGAGGGACGGGTTCCGAAAGCGATGGATCGCGCCGACATGGTTCGTGTGCGCGACAACTTCGTCCGCGCGGCAGCGCTTTCGGACCAGGCTGGTTTCGACATGCTGGATCTCTTCTTCGCTCATGGTTACCTGATCGCGAGCTTCATCTCGCCGTTGACGAATCGCCGCAAAGATGAGTACGGAGGGCCGTTGGACGCTCGGATGAGGTATCCGCTCGAGGTGTTCGATGCCGTCCGGGCGGAGTGGCCGGATCGCAAGCCGCTGTCAGTTTCGATCTCTGCCTCGGACCTGACTCGGAAGGGCTTGCAGCCGGAGGACGGGATGGTCGTCGCGAGGATGTTCAAGGAACACGGATGCGACCTTATCGAGGTGCTGGCCGGACAAACCGTCATCAGGGATAGCCCCTCGTATGGCCGCTACTTCCTGGCAGATCTAAGTGATCTCGTTCGTAACCTGGCGGACATCAGAACGATGACCAGGGGGCGTATCACCAAGCCGGATGAGGCCAATACGATCCTGGCCGGGGGCCGGGCCGACCTTGCAGTGATGGATCCTCTGGATCTGTCGTAGCGGAAGCCAGGGCCGCGCATCAGAACGCGGTTCTATCCACCAGACGGCGATCGAGGAGCGGAGACGAGATCGAATGACCATCGGTAGCGAAGCGCAACCCCCCAAGCCTGGTGGGGACCCCGCGCCGGCGTCGATCCTCATCCAGAGAAAGGTTGAGTGGAGCGATACCGATGCCTCCGGGCACTACCACAATGGGCTTGTCTTCCGGTTGTGCGAGATGGCCGAGACTGCTCTCTTTCAGGAGCTCGGACTGTTGGAGTACGTCTACGGACGGATCCCCCGTGTCCACGTCAGTGTCGATTTCCAAAGCGTCCTCTACTTCGGTGACGTTGTTGACGTTTATTTAGAGGTGGCATCGGTCGGCACCACCTCGATCGAGTACAGGCTCGAGATCCGCAGGGACGCCGAGGTAAATGCCAAGGCGAGGGTAGTGGCGGTGCTGGTCAACCCGAACGGCACCCCGCGGCCGTGGCCGCAGGAGTACAAAGACACTTTGCTTTCGGCCGGCCCCCTCCCGCCGGAGCTACTGAGTACCAAACGGAAGTCGGTGCGCGAGGGATTCCGCGATACGCCCTGGGGCACACGAGAGATACCTGGAGACGAGTCGTGACCGACATGCCGCCCGGTGAGAGCCATAGGCTTCTGCATGAGTGCTCGTGCACAGGACCGCCTCTCGACTCGAAGGGATGCAAGTGAGCAAGCCAGATGCGGGTCGGCGGATGCCGCCGGAGCCGCTTGATTTCCTGGGGATCGGCGCCCTGCTGAGTGAAGAAGAGCGCCTGATCCAACAGACGGTAAGGCAGTGGGTGGATGACCGTCTTCTGCCCGATATCGAGAAGTGGTTCGAACAGGGGGAGTTCCCGAAGGAGGTCGCCGGCGAACTGGGGGCGCTCGGCCTGCTGGGGATGCACCTAACTGGTTACGGATGCACCGGCGCCTCGGCGGTGAGCTACGGGCTGGCCTGTTTGGAGCTAGAGGCAGGCGACAGCGGGTTCCGGAGCTTCGTGTCGGTACAGGGATCGCTTGCCATGTTCCCCATCTGGAAGTTCGGCTCCGACGAACAGAAAGATCAGTGGCTTCCGAAGATGGCGGCCGGTGAAGCCATCGGATGCTTCGGTCTCACCGAGCCCGACGCAGGAAGCGATCCGTCGATGATGCGCACGAACGCCCGGCGAAAGGGAACGGATTGGGTCGTCTCCGGGACCAAGATGTGGATCACGAATGGCAGCATCGCTGATGTTGCCGTGGTGTGGGCAAAGACAGAGGAAGGCATCCGAGGGTTCTTGGTCCCCCGCGGTACGAAGGGTTTCTCTGCCCGCGACGTGCATCGGAAGCTCTCCTTGCGGGCGTCAGTCACCTCGGAGCTGCAGCTTGACGACTGCCTCTTGCCGGAGGACGCAGTGCTGCCCGGCGTCACCGGCATGCGCGGCCCGCTCTCGTGCTTGAACGAAGCCCGCTACGGGATCATGTGGGGCACCATGGGTGCAGCCCGTGCGTGTTACCAGAGCGCCCTCGAGTACGCCAAGTCCCGCCGGCAATTCGATCGACCTATCGCCGCCTTCCAGCTAACTCAGCAGAAGCTGGTCAACATGATGCTCGAAGTGAACAAGGGGACGCTATGCGCGCTGCATATCGGCCGTCTCAAAGATGAGGGCCGAGCTCAACCGGAACACATCAGCTTTGGGAAGCTCAACAACACGCGTGAGGCGCTGGCGATCGCCCGTGAGGCGCGCAGCATCCTCGGCGCCAGTGGCATCACCCTCGAGTATCCGATCATCCGTCACATGAACAACCTCGAATCCGTGTACACCTACGAAGGGACCAACGAGATCCACACTTTGATACTCGGGGAGTCGCTTACCGGTCATCGGGCATTCAGCTGATGGTGTCCTCTGGGCAAGGGGCGGCCCGTCGCGTAGTGGTGACGGGTGGCGGCAAAGGGATCGGCAAAGCGATCGTCGATCGGTTCGCTCAACTCGGGGATTCGGTGGTCGCTTTGGGGCGCGACGAGCGGAGCCTCAAGGAGCTGGCCGCCGAACAGAATGATTCCGGCCGCGGCGTCGAGTACGAGATCTGTGACGTAACCCTCGAGGAGGCCGTACACGACGTCTTCGATCGGATCGGCTCCGTGGACGTTCTCGTGAACAATGCCGGCATTTCCACATCCGCTCCCCTCCATAAGACGACCCTCGAGCAATGGCAGCAGCAGATCGCGGTCAATGCGACGGGCGCGTTCCTGTGCACGAGAGCCGTTGCTCCCCAGATGAGAGAGCGGAATGCCGGCCGGATCGTCTTCGTTGCCTCGACCGCGGGTGTGATCGGGGCCCCGTACACGTCAGGCTACGTAGCGTCCAAACATGCAGAGGTTGGACTGATGCGGGCCGTGGCTGCCGAATTCGCGGGCACGCGTGTGACTGCAAACGCCGTGTGCCCCACCTATGTTGAGACTGAGATGGTCGAGAGAACGGTCGAGCGGATATCCCAGACGACGGGACGCAGCGAAACCGAGGCGCGGGCGGCTCTCGAGGGCAGCTCTCCGCTGGGACGGCTCCTGGATCCCTACGAGGTGGCGGCAACCGTCGTCTTTCTTGCTTCACTGGAGGCAGGCGCGATCAATGGTCAAGTCGTGATCATGGATGGCGGGGGGTTCCAGCGGTGAGCCCGTTTCGGGCGTCCCCAGGATTCACCCAGGATTGGGCCCACTTTTCCTTCGAGGTAAGTGACGGAGTTGGCACCATCAGCCTGGACCGTCCCGAGCGGCTCAACGCTCTGACCTTCGAGGTCTATGCGGACCTGCGCGATCTCTTCGGCGAGCTTCCTCATAGGGACGATGTTCGGGTGGTGGTGGTCACTGGGAGAGGCAAGGGTTTCTGTTCGGGCGGCGACGTCGATGACATCATCGGGCAGCTGGTGAAGATGGACACGCGGGGCCTGATCGACTTCACGCGGATGACGGGTACCACCGTGCAACGGATGCGGGAGTGCCCTCTGCCCATCATCGCGGCTATCAACGGTGTGGCTGCGGGGGCGGGGGCGGTCCTCGCGCTGGCGGCCGATATCCGGATCTTCGCGCGTTCCGCGTCGCTGGCGTTCCTGTTCACCCGGGTGGGTTTGGCGGGGGCCGATATGGGCTCTGCCTACCTCTTGCCGCGGATCGTCGGCTTGGGCCGAGCTTCGGAACTGCTCCTGTTGGGCGAGTCGGTAAGCGCCGAACGCGCCCTGGCAGTGGGGCTCGCCTATCAGGTCGTTGACGACGAGGAGCTTGCCGGGACCGCCACCGAACTGGCACAACGGCTGGCTGGGGGCCCAGCTCTGGCATATGCAACCACCAAGATGCTGCTGGCTCGTGAGATCGACATGGATCTCGCCGGTTCCATCGAGCTGGAAGCGATGGCGCAGGCACTACTGATGACGAGCGCCGACTTTGCCGAGTTCTACAACGCATTCAAGGGCCAACGGCAGCCCGATTGGAAGGGCCGGTGACGATCCACAAGATCGTCAATCCTGCCAGTCTCGCGGCGCCTGTCGGCTTTACCCACGCTGTTGTTGCAGCGAGTGGGACGACCGTCTATCTGGGGGGACAGGCCGGGATAGACGCCTCGGGAGCTCTGGTCGCGCCCGGTCTGATCGAGCAGTTCGATACGGCGGCGGCGAACGTCGTCACCGCGCTGAAGGCGGCCGGCGCGCAGCCGGATCATCTCGTTTCGATGCAGATCTTCGTTACCAGCGCAAAGGACTACAGGCGATCTCTGAGTGAGTTAGGAGAGGTCTACCGCAAGCACTTCGGACGTCACTATCCCGCTCTCGCCCTGTTCGAGGTCAACGGTCTGTTCGAACCGGATGCCAAAGTGGAGCTCGTGTGCATCGCGGTCATCCCTGAGAGCTAGCGATACAGCTCCCGGGCGATGATCTCCCGTTGGATCTCACTCGTACCTTCGTAGATCCGCGTCGCTCTCACATCCCGGTAGAGGTGCTCGAGCAGATGGCCGCGCTCGAGAGCCCGAGCACCGTGGATCTGGATCGCTGCGTCGATGACCTCTTGCGCCATCTCGGTGGCAAAGAGCTTGGCCATGGCAGCTGCCTTCGTAACGCGTCTACCCGCGTCGTGAGCCGAGGCTGCTTCATAGACCAGCAGCCGCCCAGCTTGGATCGACGTCGCCATGTCCGCGAGTTTGTGAGAAATGGCCTGGAAGTCCTTGATGCTGGCTCCGAACGCACGGCGCGATCCGGCGTAGACAACGGATGCATCCAACGCCGCTTGTGCCATCCCGACGGCGAACGCGCCCACGCTGGGACGGAACAGATCCAGTGTCCTCATAGCTACCGCGAAGCCGGAGTCGATCTGTCCCAAGATGCTGCCGTCGGGGACGAAAGCACCGTCGAGTTCCAACCTCCCGATGGGATGGGCGGAGATGAGCTCCAAAGGCTCCCCCGTGACGCCATCTGTGTCCCGCGGCAGGACGAAAGCCGTGATCCCTCTGGTCCCTTCGTCCGGTGAGGTCCTGGCGAAGACCGTGTAGACGTCCGCATCCGGCGCGTTGGATATCCACATCTTTGCCCCGGTGAGCCGGAAACCACCCGACACCTTTTCAGCGGACAACGACAGTGACGCGGCATCACTTCCGGCATCGAGCTCTGTGAGAGCAAAGGCCGCCACCGCCTCGCCGCGAGCAACATCGGGGATCCAGCGACGTCTCACTTCGTCCTGCCCTGACTGGAGGATGGGATAGGCGCCAAGTCCCTGCAACGCAAGGGCAGTCTCGGCTTCGGTGGATACCCCCGCCAGAGCCTCGCGCAGCAGGCAGAGCTCGACCGCGGATACCGTGCCGTTCGTTTGCGCGCCTCCGAACGACGAGGGGAACAGGCGCGGGAGCAGGCCGCTGGTGCCCAACCCCTTCAGGAGCTCTCTATTAACGCGGCCGGGTTCGCCGGTGGCTGCGAGTGGGATCAGCGAATCGCGGGCTGCCTTGCGTGCGGCGTCGAACCGATCGAGTTGCTCAGTAGTGAAACCCGACCAGAGATCCGAATTATCCATTGCGCCTCAAAACCCTACCTTTAGGCGCAAGCCCCCCGCTTTCGTATGCGCGGTCGACTCAGACCAGTTGGTCGATCCATCGAACGGCGACTTGCCACGCGTCGCTCGCAGGATCGAGATGCTCGTAATGGCCGCAGCCCGGCAACTCGACAAACTCTGCTGCAGGGACCGCTTTCCAGTATGCGCGACCGATCTCGACGGGCACATCGCGATCTGCATCGCCGTGGATCAGGAGGTGAGGGAGGTCCGGCGGCTCGTCGATCGGTGATGGCGCGCCCTGTTGGAGTAAGGCTCCGACGCCACTGGTGCACGACCGCAGACGAGCAGCCAAACGCAAGTCCGCGACGGGGGCCTGAGCGACGACGCCCCGGGCGGGGATATCCGGGGCAGCCAGAAGCGCCAGATAGCCCCCCGCGCTGTGGCCCACGACGACGAGCGGTGACGGATCGATCGCGACGCCCAGCTTCTCCAGCGCTGTGATGGATAGAACGACATCGTCACGACACTCCGGCCAGCCCCCGCCGGCACCAAGACGCCGGTATTCCACGTTCCACACGGCATATCCGCGCGCCACCAGATCGGCGGCGACGTCGTTCTCGAGATCGCGTCGATACCGTTTCTGCCAGCATCCACCGTGGATCAGGACGACGACGCGCGGCGTGGTCTCGGAGTGCGGAAACCAGAGGTCCGCGACCTGTTCCCGGTGGTCGCCGTATGACACGCGGTGGGGGCCGGGCCGGCCGGTCATGCCGTCGGAGTACCCGCCTCAGACTCCAGCGGGCACGGGGCACTCACAGGCGCAGATTAAAGGCCTCGGGAGACCCGACACAAGCTTGAGCCAGCGGCTCTGCTGTGACTGCAGACGGCCTCCTGGTGTGATGTCGCCGGGCCCGGGCCGGCGGGAACATAGGGCCGCCCACTTCCGTCCAATCAAGTAAGAATGAAGATCTCTCGGAAGGGGCAGACATGAAGCGTGCTTCGGCGGTAGCGATGGTCCTGCTGGTTCCGTTGCTTCTCGCTGCATGTGGTTCCGTATATGGCGGCAACGGCGCAGGAGGAGCGAACCCGCGCCACTTCAAGAGCGCGGGGGCGTGGATCCAAAGCCTGAACAGACAGGGCGTCACCTGTCGGCCGGCTCAGCACCCTGCTATCGGCGGACCGATGATCGCGCGCGCCGAGCCCGGCGTCTGCCAGCTTCCCAACGGTGACAGATTGACGGTTCTCATCGTTGACAACGCCGCGCAGACCTATCAGAACCAGTTCAAGTCGCAGACCTCGGCCCGCGTCCTCTATGGAGCCAACTGGCTGGTGATCGCGCCTAACTCAACCCCGGCTCAGACCATCCAAACCATCCGGGACTCATTTCACGCTCACGGCTGACCAGATTCTTGCGAGCGTAGCCACGCCATTGCGTAGCTCCTCGACCACGCAATCAGACTCAGCGATGCGCTACTTCGTGCACCAGATATAGACGACCGCGCTGCGACGCGTCCCTTTCTTTTGCTCGACCAGGGGACGGAGATGGTCGCGGAACCTCTCGGCTTCCTGCTCGCTTAGAGCCTCCCGGATCGCTTCCTCCTGCGTCGGGATCAGT
>DATAPE010000238.1:0-3370 GCA_036265345.1 Actinomycetota bacterium | reverse complement strand
ACCAGCTCCCCTCGCCCTGCGCACAGGGCCCGGTGCCCTCTGGGCGGCGGTGCGGGTGAGGGAGCTCTGCACAAGACACGGGGGTGGCCGTAACCACCCCCGCGCAGCTGCTCTTACTGACCAGTGCTCACGACTAACCGACCACGTTAGTCAAACCAGTGTTGTACCGCTCGTTGATCGCGTCCCAGTTGACGACGTCCCACCAAGCGGCGAGATAGTCGGGACGGCGGTTCTGATACTTGAGGTAGTAGGCGTGCTCCCAGACGTCATTGCCGAATACCGGGTAGCCGGTCGTTTCGACGAACCCGCTCATCAGCGGGTTGTCCTGATTCGGCGTCGAGGTCACGGCCAGTTTGCCATCGGAGCCGATGATGACCCAGGCCCAGCCGGAGCCGAACCGCCCGGCGCCGGCCTTGTTGAAGGCTTCCTTGAGCGCGTCGTAGCCGCCGAACGAGTCCTCGATCGCCTGAGCAATCAGACCCTGCGGAGCGCCACCACCACCTGGCCGCATGATCTCCCAGAACATGGAGTGGTTGTAGTGACCGCCGCCATTGTTGCGGACGGCGGTGCGCTTGTCATCCGGCACCAAGTTCAGATTTCGTACCAACTCGTCGATGCTCATGTTGCTGAACGGGGTGCCATCGGTGGCGGCGTTCAGGTTATTGACATACGCCTGATGGTGCTTGTCGTGATGCAGATGCATCGTCTGGTCGTCGATGGTTGGCTCGAGACCATCGTAGGCGTACGGAAGTGGGGGAAGCTCGAAAGGCATTGCGGACTGTCCTCCTCAGTTGAGCGGCTCTCGCGCCGCCATCGGGCGGGCCGGAGTATCCGGCGGATGCCTTCAAGGTACCAAAACCCGCTCCCGAATTCGACGCTTACCCGAAACCCCCATCGTCACGTTTCAAACAACTCTCGCCCTGGCAACGTCGCCACAATCCGATCCCGTACCTCACAGCTACTGGGCATCTCCCCCACGTCCATCGCCAGCAGCACTGCCCCCACCACCGGCTCCGGTGCATCGTCGACGACCGTGACCCCCGGGATTTCGGTCTTCACATAGTCTCGAATCGCCCGCCGCAACAGCCCGGATGGATGTCTCAGCACACCGCCAGCCAGCACGAGCCTGAACTGAGACGGCTCCAGCCCTAGTGTGCGAGCGGCGAATAGCGCCACCCTGGCGTTTCTCGCTCCCGCTTCGCGCACGATCGAAAGCGCGACCTCATCGCCGCGCGCGGCGTAGTCGAGAATGATCGGCGCCAGCCGCGCCTGTTCGAGCTGACTCCGAGTGAAGCCTCGTGCCGTGCAGCGATGCAGGGCATCCTCGGCCGTCGCTACGCCGAAGAACCCCAGTACGCCCTCCTCGAGCGATGTCGTGGGACCCAGACCGAGATGGCCTTCATAGACGGCTTGCAACCCGCGATTCCCAAGCTCCGCGCCGCCGGTTGCGACCGGCCAGTGACCCGTGTACCAGATGTCACCCTGGGCATTCCGGGCACCGATAGCGATCCCAGTGCCAAGGACTACCGCCACGCCGACCCCATCTGGCGTGCCCGCCCGAAGCGCTCCAATCGCGTCGTTGACAACGTGCGTCACGCGACCAAAGCCGAAATCACGAAACGTGTCGTTGAGAAAGGTGAAGTCCTCGGGCCAATCGGCGCCGGCCATGCTGAAAGCGCCAATAGCCAGGTGGGAGGCATCGACTCCAGCGCTGTCGAGCGCGCGTGTGACGGCCGCACGTACCTCGTTCAACGCGGCCGTCTCACTGACGGCGTTGTACATGTCTGACGGACCGGCACGACCCGCCCCGAGCACCACTCCCTCCGAGGTCGCGACGATGGCGATGGTCTTCGTATTGCCACCGTCGACACCGAGAACGAGAGATGGCTGTGAATGACTCACACCGGACACCATCGTACTTAGCGCGAGTGGCTTCCTCAGCTCGGAGCTCCAACTGATGGGCATTGCGCTGCTAATGAAGCTTACGCGTTGAATAGGAGGCGCTCGGGTAGATACGCTCGGTGTGCGGCGGCCATCTCGTCATACATCGCCTCGATCGTGGGCAATGCCCGGCAGAGCGGGTTGGCGAGGAGTGCTTGAATCGCTGCTCTCCGGTCACCGCACCACGCCACCTGTGCTGCCAGAGCCTGGTACTCGCCCAACGCCTTCACCAGAGCTGATGGCGACGGTGGTAACGGTCCCAGAGCTACGGGTGCGATGCCGGCGGCGTCGACGTAACCCATCGTCTCCACCACCAGATCATCTGGCAATCCCGGGATCGTTCCCTGGTTGGGGACGTTCACCGGCAGCACCTCCCCCCGGTCGTTCGCGATCGCGTCCATGACGTCTATCGCCAACTCGAGCTCGTGAATCCCGCCGCGCGAGCGATTGGGGTCGATCCGGGAGCAGTCCTGCTCAGCTTGCTCTCGGTAGTGCTCCCAATAGTCGGGCACGGACGCCATGATGTCCTGGGCGCGTGTGGTCGGCTTCGCTTGCAGCTCGGCCAGCACTTCGTCGGTGAAGTAGTAGTACTGCATGTACTCACTGGGAATGGAGTCGAACGCCAGGGCCATCTCCAGCATGCGCCGCGTTGGTTTGTACAGCGTGTCGTCGTCCCGCACCCGCTCCCAGCCTTCGGCCAGCAGGGGCATGACGTCTTTTCCGTCGTACTGGTGCCGCACTGACCAGGAGGCATGGTTGAGTCCTATGGATCGGACGTCGAGACGCTCCGGATCGAGGCCCACCGCGCGGACGAGTTGCCCCGGGTAGTAGATCGGCCCCTCGCAGAGCGAGACGATCGGAACGCTGGCGTTCATGCTGACGGCCTGGGCCACGATATTCACCGGGTTGGTGTAGTTGACGATTGTCACCCCCGGTGCCACCTGTTCCAGGTCGGCGATGATCCCCTGCAGCACCGCGATCGATCGTAGTGCCATGAAGAACCCGCCCGGCCCCTGCGTCTCCTGGCCGATCACCCCGTATTTCAGCGGGATGCTCTCGTCCAGGTAGCGCGCGGCGAAGCCACCGGGCCTGTAGCTGGTCAGGACGAAGTTGCAATCCTCGAGTCCCGCACGGCGATCGGTCGTCGCCGTCACTCTCAGATCGAGCCCGCGGCAGCGGGCCATGTGTTGCGAGAGGGTCTGCACGAGATCGAGACGTTCCTGGTCGAGATCGATCAGCACGACCTCGGAACCGGCGAAGTTCTCACCTTGCTCGATAAGCGAGGCCATGGTCCCAGGCCCTCTGGTGCTGCCGCCGCCGACGTACGCGATCTTCAACGATGCCAAGGCCATCCCCTACTGTTATGAAGGTTGCCGTTTGTGCCCGGAGGATGGCTAACGACGGAATGATCCGTAGAGGAGAGGCTTGC
>DATAPE010000237.1:0-8346 GCA_036265345.1 Actinomycetota bacterium | reverse complement strand
AGGTGAATCCCGGCCTGCCCTTCTTCATGAGGATGGGGGTTATCCAGGCGTCGTAAGCGCCCGCTTCGAGAAGTGAATCGATAACGTAGGGGAGCAGCTCCGGCGCCATGTCGTCGAGGTTGGTTTCTATCAAGATCGCGGCAGGCACCTCAGACCCAGGTTCGTCGATGAGCTCGCCGGTGAGCACCCGTAGCACGTTTGGCACTTCGCCGCCGCCGGCCCCCGCCCCGTAGCCGCTGCCCTCGATGGTCATCGGGGGGATGGACCCGAATCCGTCGCTGAAGACCGATAACAGCGCGGCTCCCGTCGGTGTTATCAGTTCTTTGTCGCCGCGCTCGACCAGAGCTGCTCCGCTTCCCTGCAGTATCTCGGTGACCGCGGGAGCCGGTAGCGGCAGCGGTCCGTGTGCGGTCTGTACGAGTCCGCCCCCCGTCGCTATAGGGGACGTCACGATACGAGCCGGCAGGAAGTGCTCGAGGGCGGCGCAACACCCGACCACGTCGATGATCGCATCGAGCCCGCCCACTTCGTGGAAAAGAACGTCTTCGGGAGGAACGGAATGGATCCGGCCCTCGGCCAAGGCAAGCGCACCGAACACGGACTTGGAGCGTTCCCTGATTGCCGGAGCCAGCGATGCACGGTCGAGGAGCGCAACGATGTCCCTGTGGGAACGTTGGCCCCCACCTTCAGTAACCGAGATTTCCGCACGGGAGCTTCGCAGCGGCCCCCGCTGCACCTGCGACAACTGAAGGTTCCAACCTTGCACGCCGATCGCGTCGAGACTGGCCCGCACTTGATCTTCGGACGCGCCTGCGTCGAGCAACGCGCCCAGGATCATGTCGCCCGACGCGCCGGAGAAGCAATCGAAGTAGAGAGCCTTCAAGCCTTGTGGATCTTCCTCAGCAGTCGCAAAGCGAACATCGCAGCACCAAATCCATTGTCGATGTTGGTCACCACCACCCCAGCCGCGCAGGTATTAAGCATCGCCAGCAGGGCGGCAAGCCCCTCGAAGGAGGCTCCATACCCAACGCTGGTTGGGACCGCGACAACGGGGGCCGAGGAGATCCCGCCGACAAGGCTGGCCAGAGCCCCCTCCATCCCCGCCACCGCGATAACAACGTCGGAGTCATGCAGCCGCTGCTGTTCCCCAAGGAGCCGATGGAGTCCCGCCACTCCAGAGTCGGCCACATGATGCACTTGCGCACCGAATGTCTCTGCCGTCACCACCGCCTCGTCGGCCACGGGAAGATCGGAGGTCCCCGCGCTGACGACGGTGATGTCGCCGGTCATCGCGGAAGGCTCGCGAGCCCGGAAGACGACCATGCGAGCGGTGGCGTGACAGTCGGCTTCCGGGAAGCGAGAGCGGAGAGCGCCCGCTTTGTCCGGCGATACGCGCGTGGCCAGCACGGGAGCGGTAGTGGTCTCCAGCATGCGGCCGGCGATGGTCCCGATCTGTTCGACCGTCTTGCCCTCGGCGTAGATGACTTCCGGCAGGCCCTGACGGAGCTCTCGATGGCCGTCGAGCCGGGCGAATCCCAGGTCATCGACCGGGACCTCCTGCAGTTTTCGTAAGGCGGCGTCAACCGATGTCGTCCGCTCTTGCACCGCGGTGAGCAGGGCCTTTACCTCTTCTGGTCGCATACCCCATAGTAGGATGCCGCGTCGTGCCGGACCTCACCCTCCATCAGCTAACACTCGCGCTGATGATCGTGGCGGGCGTCGCTATCCTCGCCATCCTTATCGTTCTGCTGCTTGCGGCCCGTCTGCGGAAGATCCGTAAGTCGTACGCGCTCTTGCGCGGCGAGGGGGGCGAAAAGGACATCTTTGCTGCGTTCACCAGGGTGATCAAAAGGGTGCAATCGATAGAGGATCGGGTCGATCACGTTACGGTGGCGCAAGAGGAGGAGTCGCTCTTGCGAAAGGTGGCTCTCCAGAGGTTCGGACTCGTGCGTTACGACGCGTTCGACGATATGGGGGGCCGGTTGTCATTTTCGGCAGCGCTGCTGGACGATAACGGCGACGGAGTGATCATCTCTTCGATCAACGGCCGCACCGAGACGAGAACCTACGCGAAATTGATCCGCGGCCTGACCTCGGACAACAATCTTTCTGATGAGGAGCGGGCGGCGATCGCCGCCGCCGTTGATGGAAGTGACAGGAGCGAGCCAGCGGCGTCTGCCACGAAGTGATCGATCTCAAGCTCCTCAGAGATGACCTCGACTTCGTGCGTGCTGCGTACGCGCGTCGTGGAGGCGTACCCCAGCTGGATGAGGTCGCGGAGCTCGATCGCAAACGCCGCCGGATGCTCGTCGAGGTCGAGAACGCCCGAGCCGAGCAGAACCGGTTGTCACGCTTGATCCCTCTCTCGGCCCCCGAGGACAGACCATCAGCGATCGCCGAGGCAAAAGTGATTGCGGACCGGCTGAAAGAGCTCGAGCCCGAGCTCGAACGCACGGAAGAGGAGTTGACTCGGCTAGCTTCGTATCTGCCCAATCTTCCGGACGAGTCGGTTCCGTCAGGTCTCTCCGAAGAGGAAAACGTCGTTGCGCGCGAGGTCGGGGAGAGGCCTCGGTTCGATTTCGAGCCGCTTGATCACGCTACCTTGGGGCGAAACCTGGGGATCTTCGATGCCGAACGCGGCGTGAAGACATCAGGATCGAGATTCGTCTACCTCACGGGGCCGGGTGCTGTTCTCGAGTTGTCACTGGTGCGATTCGCGATCGACATGCTGGGGGGCCGTGGCTTCACTCCTGTGATCACGCCGGTCTTGGTTCGTGAGCGCGCCATGTACGGAACCGGATTCCTTCCCGCGGACGAACGAGAGATCTACAAGATCGAGCGTGACGATCTTTATCTCGCGGGAACGTCCGAAGTCGCCCTTGCCAGCATGCATGCTGAAGAGACCGTCGATGGCGCTCGGCTTCCGCTCAGATACGCGGGGTTTTCCACCAACTTCCGCCGGGAGGCCGGCACATATGGGAAGGACACGCAGGGCCTGGTGCGACTTCATCAGTTTGACAAGGTCGAGCAGTTCTCCTACTCGCATCCCGATACTTCGTGGGACGAGTACGACTTCATCCTCGCCAATCAGGAAGAGTTCCTGCAGGCCCTCGAGATCCCGTATCGAGTCGTAGTCATGTGTGGCGGAGACCTCGGGCCCATGGCGGCCAAGAAGATCGACCATGAAGCTTGGCTGCCGGCGTCAGATCGATTTCTGGAGGTCACTTCTGCCACGAACGCCACCGACTATCAAGCGCGCCGTTTCCAGACGCGCTTCCGAGCAGAGGGCAAGAGCGGCCTCGTACACACCCTCAACGGAACGGCCTGCGCCGTAGGCCGAACGATCGTGGCGCTGCTCGAGAACCATCAACGCGCAGACGGGAGCGTGGCCATCCCCGAACCGCTGCGGCACTACACAGGGTTCGAGTCTCTGCAGCCAATCTCCTGATTGGATCTCGCCGAGCCCTCGAGCGGGCACCCGACGCCCGACGAAGGCCGCGTTTGAGCTATCGGCGTTGAGTACCCTGGCTAGCGGAGGGCTACGGTAACTGGCAACCGGACGGTCTTGAAAACCGTTGTCCGCAAGGACTTAAGGGTTCGAGTCCCTTGCCCTCCGCGCTTGTGGCGAGGTTGTTCGTGCTCAGCTGTGATTCCACCGTCTAGGCTACTGACAGCGCCTGTCATGAGATCGCCTCTGCCGCGTGACCACCGCCCAGAGTGGCCAGGAGTCTCCGGCTGGGATGGCTGTGAGGGAGACTAGACAGCGTGCCTCCCAACACTCACTACGCGCGCAGTGGTGATGTCAGCATCGCGTATCAGGTCCTTGGTGATGGCCCGTTCGACGTCGTATTCGTTCCGCCAGCCGTTTCCAACGTCGAGCTCGCCTGGGAGGTACCGAACGTACGCATTTTCCTGGAGCGGCTGGCGTCGTTTTCACGCTTGATCCAATTCGACAAGCGTGGCACGGGGATGTCCGACCGCGTTGTCGGGGCTCCCACGCTCGAGACTCGGATGGACGACGTGCGTGCGGTCATGGACGCTGCAGCCTCCGAGCGTGCCGCACTCGTCGGTTGGTCAGAGGGAGTGGCGATGAGCGCCGTCTTCGCGGCGACATATCCTGAGCGCGCGTGGGCGCTCGTCCTCTACGGCGGGAAGGCGCGGGAGCTGCGTGCGCCCGACTATCCATGGGGCGAGACGGAGGCTGAGGCGCTGCGAGCGATCGCCGAGGATCGCAATACCGACCCGTCGGCGCTAGTTGAGGAGCTCGTACGCTCTGGCATGCCAACGGGTAGCGCGGCTGAGGCCGCGGCCTTGGCGCGGATGATCCGGCAGAGTGCCAGCCCCGGCGCGCTCGAAGCGCTCGATCGGATGAACATCCAGATCGACATCCGTCAGGTCCTGCCGACGATCAGCGTTCCGACGCTCGTCCTGCACAACACGGGCGACCTCTGGGTCGACGTCGACCGCGGCAGGGACCTAGCGCGGCGGATCCCGGGGGCGGCATTCGTCGAGTTTCCGATCGACGGCCATCTGACTCCCGCCGCCAATCTCCCGCCGGTAGTCGACGCGATAGAGCGCTTCCTCCGAGACGTCTGGGAAACGGCCGCCGTTGCGCAGGGACCCGACCGCGTGCTGGCGACGGTGATGTTCACGGATGTCGTGGCGTCCACTGAGACCGCGGCGGACGTAGGTGACGCCCGGTGGCGGGAACTGCTCGAGCGCCACCACGCGCTGATTCGGCGCGAGCTGGTGCGAGCACGGGGCAAGGAGGTCGACACTGCCGGCGATGGCTTCTTGGCGGCGTTCGACGGTCCGGCGCGGGCGATTCGGTGCGGCTGTGCGATCGCTGAATCCGTGAAAGGGCTCGGCTTGGATGTCCGCGTCGGACTACACACGGGAGAGTGCGAGCTGATGGACGGAAAGATCGCCGGAATCGCCGTACACACGGGTGCCCGCGTCGCAGCCAAAGCCGGTCGCGGCGAGGTGCTCGTCTCGAGCACCGTCAAGGACCTCGTGGCCGGTTCAGGTCTGAGATTCGAAGATCGCGGCACTCACGATCTCGCGGGTATCCCTGGCGAGTGGCGACTTTACTCGGTCGTGAGATAGAGCGTCCTCCGAACGGCCCGGATCGCGCTTCCGGTGAGATTGCGAAACACTGGCCCACGGAGCGGGTCTTTCTAGAGGAGGCTAGCAAGACGTGTGTGCTGCTTGCTAGCGCCTTTCGCTATGGCATGTCAACGGATTGTCAACGTACAGGTGGGGACATGCCTGGCAAAGCCAGGTTCAATCAGGAAATGTGCGCTCTGCTGACAAGGAAGGACAGACTCAAATCTGAGCAGGCAGGATGACTCAGGATCTCAGAGGACAAACTCGAAAACCGTTGTCCGCAAGGACTTAAGGGTTCGAGTCCCTTGCCCTCCGCCATCCGGAGCAGGCTTTTCGCGACCGAAGGTGGGTGGACCTAGCCGTCGAGCTTGCCAGCTTCCTCCGCAGCCTGTCGTCTAGTTGCGTGCCGGCTGCTTGAAGGATCGCCGGGACGTCGGGGTCGGAGATGAAGCTCTGCCAGCCCTCCAAATCCCAGTCGAAGAGCACCCAGACCCGGCCCTCCTCATTGGGATCGCGAAACGCATGCGAACCCTTGGAGCCGTACTGCTTCCGCTTCTCGAGACTGGTGGTAGAGAAAATCCCCCACCAGCGATCGAAATCCTCAACCTTCGTTGTGGCTAGGAACGAGTTTCTCCTCCTAGCGGTTCTCGAGGGCCCCGCTCGCCACCGAAGGTCTAGGGGAGTCTAAGCGGAAGGCCCAAGCGCGCCCCGTGCCCGTACATCTGATGGTCCACATCCGACTGATGGTTTACACAACTTCTGGCTGTCGACGGCTTCAGACTGAGTTGACAGGTGTTCGGGTCGTATCGATAGTGACTCCGGCTGTTCGGCGACGGCAGGAACACAGAAGGGGGCGGCGATGCGCGTCTGTCTGATGATCGAAGGTCAGGAGAACGTGACCTGGGAGCAGTGGAAGGCTCTTGCGGCTGCGTGCGAACGGAGCGGGATCGAGACGCTCTTTCGCTCAGACCATTACCTCTCGCTGCAAGATGACGGCAAGCGGGGTTCGCTCGATGCCTGGACGACCATCGCCGCTCTCGCGGCAGTGACTTCCAAGCTGCATCTCGGCACGCTGGTGTCGCCGGTGACCTTCCGCCACCCATCCCTCCTCGCCAAAGCCGTCGTCACCGCGGACCATGTGAGTGGTGGCGGTCGCATCGAGCTTGGCCTTGGTGCGGGTTGGATGGAGGAAGAGCATGTCGCCTACGGGTTCGATTTCCCACCCTCGAACTACCGGATGCAGATGCTCTCGGAGCAACTGGAGCTGGTGCGGAAGGAATGGAACGAGAGCGCCTTCACGCAGGAGGGCCAGCATTACTCCGTTCGAAACCTCGATGCTCTACCGAAACCAATCAAACAACCGCGCTTGCTGCTGGGTGGAGGAGGCGGACGGCGCAGCCTTGCGCTGGCCGCTCGCCACGCGGACGAGTACAACGTCGTTCACATGAGCGAGGAGCAGCTACGCAAGGTGCGGGCCGGTATGGACGATGCCTGCAAGCGTGAGGGCCGCGACCCCGCGAGTCTCCCGCTGTCCCTCATGGATCCTGTCGACAAAGCTCCCACCGAGCAGGTGGTAGCGCGATTCCGGCAGCTGGAGTCCGCCGGCGTGACCAGAGTCATGTTGCAGCACCTCCAACACGAAGACCTCGACACGGTCGAATGGATCGGTAAGGAGCTGGCGCCGGCACTCGCATGAAAGACGCGGGATCCGGCCGCGATCGCGCGTGCCTGGAGATCGACTGGCAAGGACTACTTCGCGCGGAGTCTCGTTCGCCGACTAGGTCGTTCGAGGCAACTTGACTTGGCCGCGCACCAATGTTCCTTGTCCCGGCTCACTCGATACCTCGAGGTTCCCTCCGATGGCATCGAGACGGTCTGCCATGCCCCGGAGCCCCGTGCCGTAGCCGGTTTCGTCCGGCGAGAATCCGCGGCCGTCATCCTGGATCTCAAACAGGAGGTGCCCATCGGTTTCGGCCAGCCGAACCACGGTCGTGGTTGCTTCGGCGTACTTGGAAACGTTCTGCATCGCCTCTAGCGCACAGAAGTAAACGGCAGCTTCCACCTCCTGCGGGTACCGGCCCACTCCGTCGGACTCCACTGCTGCATCGGATGCGAGCTTGCGCACCTGGGCCTCAAGCGCGAACGCGAGACCCTTGTCAGCCAGCAACGGCGGATAGATCCCTCGGGCCAGATCGCGCAGATCGTCGAGGGCGTCCTGAAGCGCGTCCTGAAGCTGATGCGCCATCTTCTCGACCCGTTTCGGATCCCCCGCGACTCGGCCCAGTAGGCCAAGCTGCACCCTCAGCGCGACCAGTTGCTGCTGTGCCCCGTCATGAAGATTCCGCTCGATCTTTCGCCGCTCCTCGTCCTGTGCCCCCACCAACCGACGCCGGGAAGCCCTGAGCTCGTCGATTGTGGCCCGCAGCTCCGCGGTTAGACGGACATTGCGAAGAACCAGTCCCGCTTGCGATGCCAGGTCCTGAAGCAGCTTGTCCTCTGTGGGGGATAGCGTTTCGTTCGCCGGTTTTTGAAGCGCGAGCGCGCCGAGCAGCTCGTCGCCTTGGCGCACCTCGATGGCGCGAGTGACATCGCCGAACGGAGGCAGCTCTTCGGACCGGCCCATCGCAAGAGCGGCCGGCGGGACGGCCGATTGCGGCCACGTAGCGGCTGGTCGCAACTCGGCCCCCACGCGGACCCACACATCGACCCGTGTTGCGCCTGTGCCATCGGCCAGAACCGATGCCATCCTTTGCAGGATCGCATCGAGATCCAGCGTGCCGCGCATGTTGTCGGCGAACTCGGAGAGCACCTGATAGGGCGTAGCGCGCTCTCCGTAAACAAGCCGGTTTGCGACTCGCTGAGCCTGACGCCGCAGCGGCTGGAACGCCAGAGCGATCGCAACCGCAGCCCCGGTCGTCAGAACAGGGTTACCCACTCCGTACCCCACGAGTGACCCGATCCCAACCACGACCAGGATGTACACAGCCGTCACGGCCGAAGCGAGCAGACCGTAGACGACCGTGCGATTGATGATGACGTCGATCTCGTAGAGACGATGTCTGAGGACTGCGACGGTGATGGCGATGGGGATTCCGAGAAGCACCATTAATCCGGAGGCGATGCCGGCAGCGTTCGTTACTGGTGAATGGGAACAGTCACATATGACTGGAGCCAACGAGAGGACTCCTTGAAAGAGCAGGAATCCGACCGCTGCATAAGCGACCCATTTGATCTGTTGAC
>DATAPE010000236.1:0-2155 GCA_036265345.1 Actinomycetota bacterium | reverse complement strand
GTTGTCTGTTTCGAGCGTCGTCGCCTCGCCCAACACGACCAGCCCGGCCATGACCTCATCACGCCAGTTTTCCTCTCGTCCGGGGGCGGCGGACTCCAGCGCCTTCTCCAAGCGGTGCATCGACGCCAGAGTTCGTTCCTGATCGGAGCGCCTAGCCTCCAGACCTGCTCGCTGCGAGGCAGTGAACTCCTCCCATTCTGCGCCCTTAGGTCGCATCAGGCGGGGGTCCTTTCACTGGATGTCCGCAAACGCGGCCACCTGATGGCCCACGTGCCTGGGAAGGCTCGACCCAGGACTGGTGCACGGGAGAGGTGCATTCCCAATTGGCACACGTCGGAGCGTCGAATCCGCCGTCGTCACCGGGCACGAGGTCAGGCACACCGTGCTCAAAGCCATAGAAGACGCCCGTACCGCCTCGCGACCGGACGCTGTCTCGGCGAGAACCCGACCAGCCCATTCCGCCGCGGCCAGTCCCTTAAGATCGCTCATGTCCGGGCACTCCACTGAGGCCGGCCCAGCGTCCTGGCTTTTGCTGCGTGCAACACAAGGGACAGAAGTACTCATCATCCGGACGGGCAAGTAGCGCCTCATCGAGCAACACTCCGCAAATAGGGCAGTAAATGAAGTCTCTATTCCAATACTCAGATCCCGCTGTGTCCCACGAACCCGACACGGTTCTCACCCTTTCCCCGAGTCCCCATCCCCCGTTGATCGCGGGATGCGGCTGGGAGACCCGGTCGGATGGATGCGAATCAACTTTCGGAGAGCCGACAACGCGGAGGGGTCTCCCAGCCCCTGTGTTTCGACGGCTAGCCCGCAGCGGAGAGCGCGGGCTTGTCTTGGCTGGAGATCCCGACCTTACGTGGCTTCGCCGCCTCGAGCACGGGGATACGAAGCGTCAGCACCCCGACTGTGTAGTCGGCCGTAATATTCTCGGTATCCAGGGTCTCCCCGAGGAACACTTGGCGAGAGAACTTTCCGACGGGCCGCTCGGAAACGATCAACTCGACTCCTTCGCCCCTAACCCCGACACGCTCGGCGTGGATCGTGAGGACATTCTGCTCCACCGTGATATCGATGGACTCCAAGCTGGTGCCCGGAATGTCGAACTGGATCACGAAGGTGTCTCCGTCGCGGTAGGCGTCCATTGGCAACGCCATTGGTCGAGCGGCCGTCCCGAGCAACTGCTGGGTCAGCCGGTCGAGGTCGCGGAATGGGTCGGTACGCATGAGCATCGTATCTGCCTCCTTTCTTCGACGCTGGCGCGTCCTGTCACATGACTATCCTCATACCTATATACCAGACGAGGGGTTTCTTGACACCTCGACCACAGATCTTCTGCTATATTTTCGGCATGGCAAAGGATCCGTGGAAGTCGGAGGCCGAATTCCCTAGGAGCTTGTACGACGTCCTCGGCGTAGCGGCCGGGGCATCGCCGCAGGCGATCATCCATGCTTATCGTCAGGCGGCTCGCTCCTGGCATCCTGATGCCCGACCCGAAGACCCGGAGGCGACATCCCGGTTCAGGGTGCTGACCGGCGCCTACGAGGTCCTAAGCGACCCTGTTCGGCGAGCCGACTACGATCGGGCCCGCCTAACCAAGAAGCCGCAGCGTTGCGTTTCGCAGTGGGACAGGTTCGCGCAAGGCCGCTCATGGCCGGACCAAGTTGGTGAGACTCACGCCTTCTCCCGGAACTCAAGGGACGTCTTTTTGGATGCGCCCCGACCGCGATCCTCCCAGGGGGATCTTTGGGCTGGGAAGGTTCGGGTGGAAGCCCCTCACGAGGGCCCGATGTCACTGCCCCAGTCGCCGCTGGTCGGGCACCGCTTCGCGGTTAATGCGCTGACGTGGCTGCTTACGAACTATCTCGCCGATGGATGGTGGTCGGCCTGAGCGCCCCGTGGCCCGAACCTGACCGCGCCGTGTTCAGCATTTCGGTGGCCGCCGAGCTGAGTGGATTGCATCCACAAACGCTTCGCGTCTACGAGCGAGAAGGCCTCTTGGAGCCCGCTCGTACACCTGGCGGGACCCGGCGCTACAGCGGTCGTGAGGTGGATCGGCTGAGAGAGATGGCCACGCTTTCCGACGAGGGACTCAACATCGCTGGCATGCGCCGCGTGTTGGACTTGGAGCGCAGGCTTCTCGGGCTCCAGG
>DATAPE010000235.1:0-3326 GCA_036265345.1 Actinomycetota bacterium | reverse complement strand
CGTCCGGCCCGTGTTCAGGAGGAGCGGGTGGGTGTCGTTCGGCCATTCGGGCGGCTCCGTCCAGGACGCAGGTTTGAGAATCGCCCGCCCGGCCGGATTGAGCGCCCGAAACTCCATCTCGCTGAACACGTTGCCGGTGTTCACGTCGTGGCCGTAGTCCTCGCAGATATCCGGCCCGGTGAAGAACAGGCCGTCGGCGTAGAGACGCTCTGTGCCCTCGGGCGCATTCTCGGTCACCGGCCACTGGATTCCGCTGCCCCCGCGGAGCTTGTCGTAGCTCAGCCCCGAGTAGTCGCACGGCCTTCCCTTGGAACACGCCTTCCACGCCTCGAAGCACTCCTCGGGCGTCGACCACTTGACGAGCGGCGCTCCGTCCTTGTCACGAAGGTCGAGCCGTTTGGCGAAGTCGATGAAGATCTGCATGTCGGCTCTGGCCTCGCCGGGCGGTTCGACCGCCTGCTCGGACAGATGAACGGTGCGATCGGCGTTGGTGAATGTCCCGGTTTTCTCGCCCCAGATCGCGGCAGGCAACACCACGTCGGCGAGCTCCGCGGTCTCGGTCAGGAATGCGTCGGAGACGACGACGAAGAGTCGCTCCTGCTCGAGAATCGACCGGATTCGGCGGAGTTCAGGGAGCGTCACCACCGGATTCGTGCCGGTGATCCAGAGAAAGCCGATCGAGCCCTCCTCTGCATAGCGCCAGATCTCCATCGCATGCGTCGGTGGCCCCCAGTGCGGTATCTGCTTCGGCTCGACATTCCATAGGTTCGCCAGGTCGGCAACCTGCGCCTCGTTCTGCCAGTTGCGAAACGCGGGGAGATCACCGTTGCAGCCGGTCTCGCGCGTGTTCTGGGCAGTCGGCTGGCCATTCATCTGCAGGAGGCCGCACCCCGGTCGACCGATCATCCCGAGCAGTAGGTTGATGTTGTTCACCTGGCAGGCGGCTGCGGTCGCCTGGTGACTCTGGTAGACGCCCTGGAGCACGAAGGTGAGGAGGGCCTCTGCCTCCCCGAGGATGCTGGCCGCTTCACGGATCGCTCCCGCGTCGAGAGCGCAGATGCCTGCAACGTACTCGGGCGTGTACGGCTCCACCGTCTGGGCGAGGGCGTCGAAGCCGATCGTGTGGAGGTCCACCCACTCGCGGTCGACCGCGTCGCTTGCGATCAGCTCGTTGAGAAGCGCGTTCAGAACGGCCACGTTCGTGCCGCTCTTGACGGCAAGGTGGACATCGGCCGCCTTGGCAGCTTCGGTCAGACGGGGGTCGACGACCACAAGGCGCGGCCGATCGGGGCCGTGCAGGCGGTCGAGCTGTCGCATCCAGAGCACGGTCTGGGTCTCGGCCACGTTGATCCCGACGTGGAAGAACGTGTCGCAATGTTCGATATCGGAGTACGACCCCGGCTGTCCGTCCGAGCCAAAGGTCTCCTTGAGCGCCTGACCCGCGGTCGCCGTGCACAGCCGGGTGTTCCCATCGAGGTGATTCGTCCCAATCCCTCCCCGGGCGATCAGGGCAAGCGTGTAGTAATCCTCGAGGAATAGCTGACCGGACGTGTAGAAGCCGAAGGCGCCGCTTCCCTTGGTCGCGAGCAACTCACGCGCGCGCTCTGCCACCAGGCCCATCGCCTCCTCCCACGAGCTCTCATGCAACCCGTCCGCCTGCCGGACGAGCGGGCGGGTGAGCCGATCGCTCGAGTTGTTCGCCTGCCAGCCGAACAGACCCTTCGGGCCTAGCCTGCCGCGGTTGACGCGATCCACGTCGCGGCCCCGCACGCCCACGATCCGACCGCCGGACACACCGATGTCCAACGCGCAGCCGTTCGAGCACAACACGCACGCGGATTGAACCCACCGCTCCGGCTCCGACTCGATGAACTCGTCGACCCGCTGGTGCCAGTCGCCGCCCCGCGAATTCGGCTGACGCTCACCCCACGGATCCGCTATGCGGTCGGTCACCGGCCCGGGACGTTCCCCTCAGAGACGACGCAGAAACAGGGCTCAACCAGCTCAGCTAGACGGTGATCCGGGTGAGCTTCGGCCGTTCCACAGACGCGCCGCCGAGGCGCTCTCTCGCGCTCTGAATGCGTCCTTGATCTGGGCTGGCCCCCCAGGTCGGGGCTGTTTCGACGATTGCCCGGGGGGAACGCGACGCGGAACCATTGATCTAAGGGGGTCACCAAGTGTTTCTGCGCATCGATCGTCTCCAGACCGAGCTTCCGCCGCCGTCCGACCCGGATCCGGAGGGGGCTGCCGCCGTTCAGGAACTCCTCGGCGGCCGGTTCGGCGAGATGTCGACCTTGATGAACTACACCTTCCAGTCGTTCAACTTCCGGGATCGGCAGGGCGCGAGGCCGTTCTACGACCTTCTCGCGAACATCGCGGCCGAGGAGTTCGGTCACATCGAGCTCGTCGCTGCGACGATCAACACCATGCTCACGGGCACAACGCCGCAGAGGGACGGCGGGAATGGCCGGGGCGGGCCCGGGCATCCCCTCTCACGCATGAAAGGAGTCGGGAACCCGCATCACTTCATCGCCGGCGGCCAGGGCGCCCTCCCCCAGAACTCGCAGGGGCGGCCGTGGAACGGCGACTACGTGTTCTCCTCCGGCGACCTCGTCGAGGACCTCACCCATAACTTCTTCCTCGAGACCGGGGCACGCAACAACAAGCTGAAGGTCTACGAGATGGTCGACCACCCTGCAGCACGCGCACTCACGGGCTTTCTGCTGGTGCGTGGCGGCGTCCACCAGGTCGCCTACGCGCGAGCGGTCGAGCATCTGACCGGCGCCGACCTGTCGAAGCTCTTCCCCGCACCCCGAATCGCGACCGACAAGATCCCGGAGTGCAAGCCGCACATCGCACGAGGCGATCATCTTCGCCTGTACCGCTTCTCACCAAAGGACTACCTCGAGCTGGCAGCTGTGTTCAACGGCCCACACCCCGAGACCGGTGAGGATCTCGTGGTCATCGACGAAGCGCCCGAGGGCGCACCCGCGAACGACCTTCCGGCTCAACCGGCGGTGTTCGCCCCCGATTACGCCCCAGACGAAATCAGGGAGATCGCCCAGATGCTGCGGAAGCAGGCCGGCCTTCCCGACCGTCCTACCGGTGAGGTTGCGAACGGCAAGGGCCGCGCTCGGACGAAACGAAGCAAGCCCGCCCCAGCACGGGCACGCGCCAAGGCTAAATCCAAG
This sequence comes from Actinomycetota bacterium, assembly GCA_036265345.1. Taxonomy (GTDB): domain Bacteria; phylum Actinomycetota; class CADDZG01; order CADDZG01; family WHSQ01; genus DATAPE01. The sequence continues at coordinate 135 of DATAPE010000235.1, read as the reverse complement.
TGACTCACTGCCGAGGGGGCTCGCGGCGCTGAAAGCCGCGGGCTCGTTCAGCGGTGGGGTCAAATAATCCGTGAAGCTTCTTCTCCTTGGGCTTGCGATTGCCGTCGCCGTCTATCTGGCGACAAGCGGGCACGT
>DATAPE010000234.1:0-19071 GCA_036265345.1 Actinomycetota bacterium | reverse complement strand
CCACGGGCATGTCGGCAGCCAGAACTGTTTCGTTGAAGTCCTGCTCGGTCACGTCGGGAATATCGGACATTTTGCCTCCTGCGATTGGACTATCGGGTTCGTATGGGTCAACCACAGGAGGGCCGAGCTATTCCCCTGCTCAGGGGCGAGAGGCGCCCCGGCCGTGGGCTTACCGCCGCCTGTACCCGTGCGGCTAGCAGCAGCCGTCACACGGGCAATCGGGCCGCAGTCACACCTTCTGGTCATCAGTCACCTCCCTTCCGAGAGCAAAGCGAACCGTCCACTCGACACCGGTGAAGAGTCCAGGGCAGTGCCGCCGAGTGCCAGATGATCGGGCGCGAGAATGCCGTGTCACCTCGTTAGGCGGTGTTGTCCGACTGACCCGGCTGGGGGCGGGGACTCTGGGGTTGACAGGGGGCGGTAGCTCAGTTGGTAGAGCACCTGCTTTGCAAGCAGGGGGTCGGCGGTTCGAGCCCGCTCCGCTCCACTACCAGAGGTTTTAGTGATTCTGGGGATTGCACACCGGCCTCAATGGAGGCGTGGGCCTTCGTCCCGTGGCCTGGATCCGACGCGGGCCTGTAGCTGCTCGGGGATGGCTCCATCTCTCGGCCCTTGCGGGCCCTTCTCACGATTCGTGGTCTTGGAATGATGGCTTGTGTAGAGTGCGAAGGGCATCGGGCCGCGGTCGTTCAACCCCGGCCGGCCCGAAGCGTCTGTTGATCGGATTCGACTTACAAGTCGAGGCGGCAGCGTGCACACTTCCGGCCGTCCGAGGAGGATGCGGAGTGTGGGTTGGTTCGAAGCGTCGAGCGCTGACCGGATCGTGCGATCACCGGCGCGTTCGCGCCCGTCTCACCTCCGTCGCTGCCGCCCTACTGCTCGTGTCCGCTTGCACGGGAGCTCCATCGCCTCGGCCAACGTTGCAGCACGCCTCGAAGTTCGGACTGGGGGGAACGCTTCGGATCACCGCTCCGGACGTCCCGTTTTCATCGATCGATCGCCTCGATCCCCAGAAGGACTACGTCTTCGGGTCGTGGGAGCTGTTCCGCTGCTGCCTCCTCCGCACCCTCCTCAGCTTCGAGGGGGCACCCACCCGGAACGGTGGCACGATCCTCCGCCCGGACCTGGCGACCTCACTGCCCTCGGTCTCCGCAGATGGCCTGACTTGGACCTTCCATCTCCGGCGGGGTATCCACTACGCGCCGCCCCTCCAGCATCTAGAAGTGTCATCGACCGACATCATCCGAGCGCTGCTCCGTGAGGCTAACCCGACCGCGTCAAAAGGGGGGTACTCCTCCTATTACTCGGTGATAGCGGGGTTTGAGGACGTCGCCAAGGGCCGGGCCCAGTCGATCCCAGGGCTGGAGGCGCCGGACCCTCACACGCTCCGCGTTCACCTCGTCCATCCCGAAGGAGATCTGGGGCAGTTCTTCGCGCTCGCCGCGACGGCGCCGATCCCGCCGAACCCGTTCGACCCCTCGGCTCGGCTCGGCGTGGCCGAGGGCCACGATGGCGGTGACGGCGGCCTGGTTGTCACAACCGGTCCCTACATGATCCAGGGAGCCGACTCCCTGGACTTCTCGAAGCCGCCGGCCGAGCAAGAGCCGGCGGCCGGACTCGTCCCAGGTAAGTCGGTCGTTCTTGTCCGCAATCCGTCGTGGAAACGATCGACCGATCATCTCCGTCCCGCCTACGTCGACCGGATCGACGTCACGATCGGGGGCACCTTCGAGCAGGCCTCGAAGCAACTCGACCGCGGCGCGACGGATCTCGTGGTCGTCATGTCCCCGCAGCCGCCGCCCGACCTGGCCCTCTATCGATCTTCGTCGACCAGAGGCCGCATCGATGTCGAGCCCCGGGACTCCGTGCGCTACGTCTCGATGAACCTGGCCATTCCACCGTTCGACGATGTGCACGTGCGGCGCGCGGTGAACCTGGCGATCGACCGACAGGCAGCGCTCGACTCGCTAGGCGGATCCGACGAGGGGCAGGTTGCCGGGCACATTGCGGTGGACAGCCTGGAGAACGACCTACTCCTGAACTTCGACCCGTACCGGACGCCGGGTGAGCACGGGGACATGAGCCGGGCTCGCGCCGAGATGGCTCAGTCCCGGTACGACAGCAACCACGACGGGATATGCGACGCCCCGGCGTGCGAGGGCGTTGTCGCCCTTACGCTCGACAGCCCGATCATGGTCGCTGCGAGCAAAGCGATCGCTCGGAACCTGCGCGGCATTGGTGTCGATATCCGCGTGGAGCCGAAGGCTGACATCTTCGACCTCGTCGGTAACCCGGCGAAGCACATTCCGATGGCCATCGAAATCGCCTGGCTAAAGGACATCCCATCGGCCTCCAACTTCATCACGCCGCTCTTCAACTCGCCCCAGCTCGAAGGACCTCCAGAGGCGAACGGCAACTACTCGCTCCTCGGTGCCACGCCGGAACAGTTGGCGAGGTGGCGATATCGCGTGCGCTCGGTGCCCAGGGTGGACGACCGCATCGCCCAATGCCAACCGACGAGAGGCTCAGACCAGTTCTCCTGCTGGGCCACCCTCGATCAGTACCTCATGACCGACATCGTCCCATGGGTGCCGCTGGTCTCCGAATCCCACCTGCAGATCGTGCCTGCCCGCCTGGCGCACTACTCGTACGACCAGTTCACGGACGAACCCGCCCTCGACCAGATCGCGTTGAAGCGGTCGCCATAGGAACGGACAGACGCCCTCGGGTAGCGCCGAAGCCGATCGCGCCCCTTGTGCACCCTTCTGATCAGCCGGTCGAGGTGCCAGTGAGATTCACAGAAGATTTGCCCGAGCAGGTCGGTGGATCAAACACGTAGGCTTAGTGGGTCTATCGTCTCGTGATCTGCCGCTTCGCTCCGGGTCGCTCATTGCAATAGTGGCGCCCGCTCCGCTCCACTTATCCCGGGCGGGCTGTCGCCGCTCACTTACCTTGCTATTTGTGCGCTAGGACTATCGACCCGATGATCAAGAACACCAGCAGCGCAACCTGGAACGCTCTATCCCTTAGCGGTTGACTCTCGAAGTCTTCCTGGGCGGCGCGATCGAAGGCATGCTCATGGAATCCGTCTAACGTCAGGGCTTCACCGCAGACAGGACAGCCATCTGACTGCGGTTGCTCGGCGTCTTCCATAGTGAGCTATCGACCGATCGCAAGCTGCCCTGGATAAGCACCTTCACGTAGGGCAGCGTCAAAATGTGAATCACTGGTCACAGCCAGGATAGAGACGGCGGAGAGGGGCGACTGTTAACGCTAAGCACTCTGCTAGGGACAGGCGTCTCGTCTGCTATTGGAGCCCACCGATCCCAGGCTAGGAGCTGGCGAATTCCATCGCAGACTCCTCGAGCTCAGGCACCTCTTGTTCGGGATGATCTATGTCGCTGCGCAAAGCGCCTACGAGTCGTTCTATCTCTCCCAGGTGCTGGGCGAGTTGTTGCTGGTAAGCGTGAAGTTGCTGCGTGCGCTCTTCGGCTTTCTCCATGATCTGCCGGCTGTCTCTGTCGGTCCGGCTTCGCAGCTCGAAGGCGTATCTGTCGGCATCTTCCTTAACGGATGTCGCGTCATCGACGGACTTCTCGAGCGCCCGCGACCGATCCTCAGCCGCTTTCTCATTCAAGTCCTGCACTTCCTCAACGGCTGCATCGTGAAGCGTCTCTGCTTCCTGACGGGCCCGGCGGAGAAGCGAGTTCGCCGATTCGCGTGTGGTACGAAGAATCGTGTTTACTTCGTTGCCCACATCGAGCACTTGACTGAGCGGATCTGACTCGGTCACCGCTGCCGAGTCGGTCTCGTTTCCCTCCGCGGCATCACTGGGTTCCTGCACCGATGGCGGCCCAGGAGAAGGATCGGCAGTCTGGGGTCCAAGTTGGGCATCAGTCTGTGAGTCGTTCATTCCAGCTGGTTCGGAGGTCACAGGGGACGTTTCGCCTGGTTCACTGTAGTTCTGATCGTGCCGTGCCTCCGCGTCCGGCTCGAGCTCGTCCGAATCCTCAGGAGGCGATTCTCCGAGCATGTCCGACAGCACGCGGTAGGACTGTTCGACGGTCTCGCCTGTTGCTTCTTCTTCCCGCACCCGATGAAGGATTCCCATCTCTTCCCTTTCCCCTTGCTCTATGGGCATGCTTCTCAATCTGGAGCTAGTTCGCCATTTCCCTTGCTGTATCGGCAGGGAAGTTCTGTTGCTTGAATTGCTAAAGGGCACAGAACTAGAGGGATCCCTAGAACCACTGGCGGCCGTGGCGATCAAGACAGGAAAGTCTTCCGCGGGACTCTGACCCTGTTTGGGAGCCCACGGACGTCACGGGCCCACCCTTGTCCGAAGTAGGGCTCCAGATCTAGTTGTTTACTGGCCTATGCGTCCGTCGATCCGCTCGCGCAACAGATCTGCGTGGCCCATGTGGCGGGCGTACTCGAAGATCATCCCGACCAGCACCTCGCGTAGCGACATGGGCCCTCCACCGCTGCCATGCTGATTCAAGGGATCGTCCCCGGTGATGTCGAGACTGGGCGCCTCGGCCACGAACCGAGTCGCGAAATCCACCTCCGCGCGCCATGCGTCCCACGCCTCCGCAACTACTTGGGGGTCGGCGACAGCACCATCGAAGTCACCGTCACGGTTGGTGTCGGAGCAGAATAGCGGGGGCACGTCGTGTCCCGCCATCATCTCCCGGAACGTCTTTCGCTCCATCTCGGCCAGGTGTCGCACTAACCCCAGGAGCGACATCGTCGACGGCTCGACTGAACGCCGCGCCATGGCTTCTTCATCTAGCCCTGAGCATTTCATCTCCAACGTGAGGCGCGATGAGCGAAGGGCTTCGACCAGCGTGGTGCGCTCGTCGCCCAGCGTTGGTCCTTCCTCACGCGGGTCGTCTTCGAGGTCGATGAACATGTCGGCTCGTCGGGTCGTGGGCATGGCCGCAATTATCGGCGATGCGCAAGGCGGCCGACTCATCCGGAGCAAGGACGCAGCCGTTCCCTGTCCGGTCGAGCTGGTTCACCTGCGCGGATCGCGGCATGTCGGGCGTTGGATTCGACCTGTCGGCGGGCATGCCTACAATCTCCACCCATGGCTCAGTTCGTAGGGGATGACCTAAGAGGCTCGCGTCTCGATCGAGTCGACCTGACGGGAGCGGAGCTCCGCGCCGTCGATCTTTCCCGCGCTCGGTTCCGCGGCGTCGACTTTGCTGGAGTTACCATGACCGGGGTCGAATTGGTCGACGTGCGGATCGAAGGCGAGATCCAGAATCTCCTGATCAATGGGGTAGACGTTGCACCTCTGGTCGAAGCAGAGCTCGACCGACGCCACCCCGACCGGGCCAAGATGCGCCCCACCGACCCCGCCGGCTTCCGGGCCGCGTGGGACGTCGTCGAGCGGCTCTGGGATGGCACGGTCGCGCGAGCGCGCAGCTTCACCCCTGAGCAACTGCACGAGTCCGTGGACGGCGAGTGGTCGTTCATCGAGACCCTGCGCCACCTGGTGTACGCCACTGATTGTTGGGTGCGGCGGGCTATCCTCGGCGATCCCGCTCCGTGGGATCCGCTCGACCTGCCGTGGGACGAGATGCCCGATACTCCGGGCACGCCGCGAGATCGCGAGGCGCGTCCGTCACTCGACGAGGTGCTGGCCCTGCGCAGCGATCGGATGGCGACGGTGCGCAAGGTGGTCGACGGGCTGACCGATGAGTCCCTGGCGTCCCACACCACCCCGGTCGAGGCACCAGGCTGGCCACCGGCGGAGAGCTTCCCGGTGCGTGAATGTCTGCTCAATATCTTCAACGAGGAGTGGCACCATCGGCTCTTCGCCGAGAGGGACCTCGACGTTCTAGAGAAGCGCGGCGACTCGGGCACTGTCGCAAAATAGCTACACCGGCCTCTCTTTTGCTACCGGGGTCTGCACGGACGTATATCCCTCTTCCGTGCGCGCTAAGGACCCCACACGGAGATGTGTCGCGCGCTTAGCGCGTCAAAAGGTTCACGGTTCCAGCCACCCCAGCGCTCCTTCAGGCGTAGCCCTGCGATCCTCGCCATGAGGTCGAGCTCACTCGGCCACGAGTACCGGGTAACGATCGGATAGAGACTCACTCGCTCGGGAGTGAGGTGCACGTGTGTCTCATCAAGTCGCTGACTCACGGGGTCATGACGACCTACGTCGAGCCAGACCTCCGACAGTCCGATCGCTTCGGCATCTACGTATTGGTTGTCGCGCAAGCGGTAAAGGTCTGCCGGGACGGCCGCCTCGACGAGGAAGCTTCCATCAGCGGTCAGGTGGCCGGCGACGTTACGGAAGCAGCGGATCTGATCCTCTTGGGTCAAGAGATTGAACAGCGTGTTGAAAACGACGAAGATCAACGGGTAGCTCCCCTTCACCGGCACTTCGGCGAAATCGCCGATCGTCACCGCGATCTGGTCGCCGCCCGGCTTTGCCCGGAGCCTGGCGACCATCGCTTCGGACAGGTCGATGCCATCGACACGCACGCCGCGGGCGGCAAGCGGAAGAGCGATACGACCCGTGCCGACGGCGAGCTCGAGCACCGGTCCGGCGCCCGCCAGTCGCTCCAAGAATGCGACGGTCTCCAGCTCGTCGCCGCGCAGCGTGTCGTCGTAGATGGCGGCCGCGTCTACGTCGAAACTCGCCATCGGCTCGTAATCCTTCACCGCGCCAGTCAAGCATTCCGGTCGCTGGGCCCAGCGAATTTTCGTTTGCATGTAGGCAGCATCAGAAGGCGCGATTTGGCAGAGTTCGGAGCGAACGGCGCGATCCGGCTGATTTCGAAACGAACCCGGCCCTCCTTCGCACCCGGGTTGACCAAGGGAAGCGAGCTGACTAGGGTGCCTCGAGGAGCCCTACAGGGCTCCGTTTTATTAGAGGGCTGGGAGGTGGTCGTATCCGTAGGTGGACCTCAGTAGTCGTCGTTGCATCCCTCAGCTTCGCTGTGATCCTCGTGGGATCGGCATCGGCTAACCGGTTCATCGAAGGAAAGGCCGTTCACTACTCCAACCTCTATGTAGGGGACACGATGGCCTGTGGCGGGACCTACCAACGTTGGAAGATGATCACCGCCCAACGGCATCTGCCGTGCGGCACCAAGCTACGAGTGACGAACTTGCGTAACGGCAGGAAGGTCACCGTCAGGGTGAAAGACCGAGGTCCTTACGGCGACACATCGGTCAAGCTGGATCTGTCTAGGCGGGCCGCGAAGGAGTTGGGGTTTCTCCACCGGGGCGTCACCAACATCAAGGCCAGGGTGCTCGACAATTGATCGTCGCCGTCATGCCCGGCGGCCCAACCCGGAACGGTCAGTATTCGACTTCGGTTGCGCTGAGCGCCTTCGGCATCGCGTTCAAGACCCCTTGAAGTTGCATCAACTTCATCATGTTGCCCTGGATCTTGAGCTTTCCTTGCATGAACGCGTTCTGAGGATTGAGCTCTCGCCGGCTTATGGCTACTGCGGTCTCGTAGTCCTGGCTGAGGGTGGCCTCGGGATCGGCGACCTCACCAAGATCTATCTCGGCCTTCCCGCCGTCGAGTGAGAAGTAATACTTGCCTGCTCCCTCGGGAGGATCGGTGACGATCTGCTGCAGCTTGACCTGCTGGTTGGCGGCCGCCTGTTGGAACTCTTCAGACGAATTCAGTGCGTCCGTTACCGCCCGAGCCCATTCTTCGCTCAGGAACTTCACGGCCATCCTGCTCCTCCTTGTTGCTTTGAAGTGAAAGCGTCAGCAAGAAGATACCTGTTTGTCCAGTGACAGCCGGGTTGTGAGGCCGCCCTCAGGCTGGAGAACGCGACCCCGCCACACAAAGGATCGATATCCGGCCTCGGTTGTTTAGGCTCAGGGACAAACCGGTAACCGAGAGCAGGATGCATGGATTCGCAGGTCGTGCACGGGATCCTCGACGCCCTGGACGAGGCAATCATCTTTAGCGACGCCGGTGGAGTCATCCAACAGATCAATCGACGTGCGGCTGAACTGTTCGAGATCGATGCCAATGATTTCCTGAAGGGCCCCCGCGTGGCCCTCGCCCGGACGGTTGCCCTGCAGACCGAGGACCCCGACGGATTCATGGAAACTTTGCAGCAGCTTCGTGCCGACCCTTCGAAGGAGCTGCGCTTCGAGATCGAACAGGTGCTTCCGGTTCGTCGCAACCTGCGGATGTACTCCGGCCCGGCCCCCGCCCCCGATGGGGGCCAGGGGCGGATCGACGTGTTCGCCGACATCTCGCTCTCGGTACGGCGGGCGAACGAGATCGAACTGCTCTACGAACAGGCGCGAGCCGCGGCCGAGAGCTATCGGGGTGGACTGCTGCCGGAGGGGATCCCCTCCCTCCCGCGCTTCAATATGGTGGCCCACTACATCCCTGCCGCCGACGGGCGCTCAGTGTGCGGTGACTTCTATGACTTCGTGCCCTTGTCCGAGGGAAGGATGGGCCTCGTCATCGGTGATGTCTGCGGCAACGGGCCGCGAGCCGCCAACGATTCGGCGTTGGCACGGCACTCGCTTCGGTATCTGGCCACCGCAGAGCCGGATCCCGGACGGTTGCTCGAGCGCGCGAGCGAGCAGATCCGGGCCCAGATCGGAAGCGAACGCTTCGTACGTCTCGCCTTCGTTCTGCTTGACCCCGAGCGGGCGATGCTTGGGTACTCGACGGCCGGTCAGGCGCCACCGATCCTCTATCGGGCCGAGACCAAGGAGGTCGAGTGGCTCGAGGGTGGGGGACTTCCCCTCGCCGTAGAGGCCAACCCGCAGTACGAGACCGCACGCCGGAACCTCGACCCCGGCGACATGCTGATCCTTTACACCGACGGAGTCACGGAGGCCGCTCGTCGCGGACGGCCTTTCGGACAGCGGAAGTTGGGCGACCTGGTCAAGCAATACGGAGTGGGCACGCCGGGTGAGTTCATCCAGGCGCTCCGCAGGGCGGTGGGGGCCTGGGTTGGTGGGGGAGAGCTGCGCGATGACATCGCGCTCCTGGTGAGCCAGGTGGTTCCCGACACGGCAGTCGACGAGCCGACGCGCGAGCTGGTCCTGCCCAACGAGCCGGCCCGGATAAGAGAGGTAAGGCGCTTCGTCGGCAGCTTCCTGGCGGATGTGCGGGCCCCCGTCGACACCTCCGCCGACATCCTGCTCTCGGTAAGTGAGGCGGCCGCTAACGCCTGTCGTTATGGGCGCAGATCGGAGACATGGAGTGAGCTCCGGATCCAATGCCGTCTGGAACGCCCGGATGTCGTCGTCACCGTCACGGATGAGGGCTCGGGTTTCGACCCCGCCCGCTTCGAGGTTGTCGAGATGCCGGATCCGTTCGCTTCCGGCGGGAGGGGTTTGTTCCTGATGCAGAAGCTCATGGATGAGGTGACGACAGAATCGTCCGAGGACGGCACCACCGTCACCCTCAGGAAGCGGGTCTTCGACCTAACCGGATCGTCCGATCAGGCTCGGACAGCGAGCCTTCAACCGGGCTGACGGTCGGCGAGCGTTCGAGACCGGAACCGGACAGCCGGCGGGCCCCTTTGTGCTTGCTCGCTACACCGGGCGTAGCGGAGGCCGGCCCCCGTCGCGGGTGAGCACCATGGCCTCACCGCAGTGGGTGGGGGCCTTGTCGCGGGCCGCCACCTCTACCTTCAGCTCCAGACCGCACACCGAGCAGACGTAGCGAAGGCCGTATTCCTTCACATCGGTCAACTCCGGCTCGGGCGGGGAGTTGGAGATCTTGATCAGCTTACGGGCCCCCCACGCCAGGATGAGGGCAAACATAAGCACCGCTACGGCGGCCCTCAGATACCCGTAGAGGTGGCCCGCAACCAGGAACAGCGCTACCGCGGCAACGAGGGTTGCGATCCTTAGAAGCCCTGCCGAGCGCTGCCCCACCGCGGGGCCGGCAGGCGCAGTGGGCCGGCTATCCACAGAGCAATCCACAACTGTGGGTAAACCACACCGTTGTCATTTAGACCCGAGCTCCAGTCACGAGTGAGGTCCCAGGATAAGCCAGCAAGATTCTTTGGAGCTCCGCCCATAGCGTGGGCTCCCCGCCGACCAAACCCAAGTTCTTCAACAGGTTGCGCGTCCCGCCCGGGCATATCACCATGCGCCGATGGAGGAGCATGCCGGCGGCTCGGTGAGGACGGTCTTCGCCCACCGTGACTATCGCTTCCTGCTGCCGGGTTTTGCCATCTCGGCCGTCGGGGATTGGCTTTACGGCGTCTCCCTCGTCGTCCTCGTTTACGACCGCACACATTCGGCCGGATGGGTGGCGGCGGTCACGATCACCCGTCTGATCCCCTACGTGGTGTTCGGCGCCTTCGGTGGAGTGCTCGCCGACCGCTACGAGCGTCGGAGCCTCATGCTCATATGCGATCTCGCCCGCGCCGCGCTGATGATCCTCCTTGCCGTCTTGGTGACCGCGATCGATTCGTTATGGCCGTTGATCGTCATTGCGTTCCTGACCAGCGCCGCGAGCACTCCATACCAGCCTGCGATGTACGCGATAACTCCCGCGATCGTGGGTGAGCAGGATCTGGCGGCAGCCAACGCCGTGTCCAATTCAGTCGAGCACATCGCGATCCTTCTCGGTCCCGCCCTCGGCGGGATCCTGTTGCTGCTGGGACCCCCCGCGGTCGCGTTCGCCCTGAACGGCGTGAGCTTCCTGATCTCCGGCGCGTGCGTGTGGGCGATAGCGACCCGGAGCTCGGGATCGAGAACCGAGGAGGATGAACAAGAAGTCGGCTTGAAAGAGCGCCTTCGTCAAGGTTTCCGCGCGATCCTCGACTCGAACGAAGTGTCCATGCTCGTGCTCTTGCTCGGGGTCGGCACCTTCGTCTACGGCCAGCAGGTTGTCATGTTGGTGCTTATCTCCAAGAGGCTTATCGGCACCGGCTCCGAGGGGGTCGGCTTTCTGAACGCGGCTGTGGGATTCGGCGGGGTCGTCATCGCGGGGTTCTCCAACCGCATGGCCCGCGCGACCCACCCGGCACTTCTCTTTGCATCTGGGGTGCTGGCAACCGGAGTCCCGCTGGCTCTGGTGGCCTTCGCAACACTTCCGGTGCTCGCCTACGCCTTGATGGCGGTGACCGGCGCCGGCAGCATTTTGCTCGAGGTGACAGGTCTGACGATGTTGCAGCGATCGCTCAGCAACGAGGTCATGGGACGCGTGTTTGGAGTGCTGACGTCCCTATTCGTGGGCAGCCTGCTGCTGGGGTCGCTGGTTACTCCGATACTGATCGATGCCATTTCGCTGAAAGGCACACTTGTGCTCGCGGGACTGATCCTCCCGGTCGTCATCCTGTTTGCCCTCCCTTCTCTAAGGTCGCTCGATCGCTCCTCGGTCGCTCGCATGCAGGCACTGGCCGGCCGCGTCAACGAGCTGGGCCGGCTGAGCATCTTTGCGGGCGCCGCTCGCCAAACCTTGGAGACGATCGCTTCTGTCATGACTGAGGAGTCCGCGGAGCCCGGAACCGACGTCATCCGAGAGGGAGATCCTGCCGACGACTTCTTCGTCGTTCGGGACGGCGAGCTAGATGTCGTGGCCGTGGGTGAGCTGGGCACCAGTCCCCGCAAGGTGAACTCACTGGGTCCCGGCGACTATTTCGGCGAGATCGGTTTGCTCGAAGGGATCCCGCGCACCGCGTCGGTTCGGGCAGTGACGCCCACGCGCCTGTACAGGATCTCCGGCTCCGACTTCCTGGATACCGTCAACCGCACGCCGGCGCTGTCGATGACCCTTCTCGATGGTGCAGTGGGGCGGCTTGCCCGCACGCATCCTTCACATGAGCCCACGTTCACACCCAAGGAGGCGACTTGAGCGACAGAGAGCGCGATGTTCTGAGGGAGGTCGCAGAGCTGGCAGCCAACATGGGCCCGGCCCTCACGCCGGCCGCCCATCTCGAGCTGTTGAAGTCCATCACGACGGCGGCGATGAGTCTCTTCGGAGCGGCAGCGTGCTCGCTCGCCCTGCTGCACGAGGATCAGGAAGAGCTCGAGTTCTACGTCGCGTCGGGGGCCGGAGCCGAGGAGGTCGTCGGGATGCGAGTTCCGCTCGGCCAGGGGCTGGCGGGGTACGTGGTGAGCTCCGGACAGCCCATCGCCATCGAAGACGTAACGCGCGATCCGCGCTTCGCTGCCGCCTTCGCCGCGGGGACGGGTTACGTGCCGAAGTCGATCTTGGCGATGCCCCTTGAGACCGACAGGGAGATGCTCGGGGTGATCGAGGTTCTCGATCGCCGTACGAGAGGCGCGGGGCTGGAAGGTTCGGGAGAGATGGAGATGCTGTCGCTGTTCGCGAACCTAGCTGCCCTTGCGATCGAGAACTCGCGTGTGTTCGCGGACCTCGGCCGCACGCTGTTCGAGGCTGCGGGAGCGGCGGCCGCCACGGCAGACTTGACGGAAGCGCTGGAACAGGTGGCGCGCAGCGCGCCCGCGCCCTCAGCCGAGCTTGCCGAGCTTGCTGCACTATTCAACCGATTGGCCCTCGTGGGGCCAGAAGAGCGTCGGCTCGCAACGCGCATCGTCACCGAAGTGGTGTCGTTTGTGAGCTCTGGCAGATGGCAGAGATAAGGCCCGCCTGGTCCGAACAGTTCGAACCAGGCAAGTTGGGTCGGGTGGCTGCTTTGGGATTACCCGCACCCATAAGCAAGGAGTGGGCATGGGGCGGCGCCACCGGGGCGGGGGTCAAGGTAGCGGTGATCGACAGTGGCATCGAGGCCAGCCATCCGGCGGTCGGTGGTGTCTCCGACGGAGTGATCCTCGAGTACTCGCCTGACTCTCCCGATGCCGACGAAGACGGGATCGTCGCTACGCCCGGCCCCCACGACGATCTTTACGGCCATGGCACCGCGTGCGCCGCCATCATTCGAGCTGCCGCGCCCGACCGCGAGCTCTACAGCGTGCGAGTACTGGGTGCCCGCTTGACGGGCAAAGGGATCGTCTTCGCAGCCGGCCTGCAGTGGGCGATCGCTAATGGGATGAATGTGGTGAATCTCAGCCTCAGCACTAGCAAGCAGGATTACTTCGCGGTGTTCCACGAGATCGTCGATGACGCCTACTTCCATAACGTGATGCTCGTGTCCGCCATCAATAATGTGCCGTCGCCCAGCTACCCGTCGCAGTACGCGGGTGTGTTTTCGGTGGCCGCGCACGACGGTAAGGATCCCTTTAGCTTCGACTACAATCCGTCGCCACCGGTTGAGTTTGGTGCTCCCGGGATCGACCTCGAGGTGGCTTGGCAGCAAGGAAGCTTCATCGAGGCCACGGGAAATAGCTTCGCGGCTCCGCACATCGCGGGCGTCGTGACGAAGATATTGAGCAAGCATCCGGGGCTGACACCGTTCCAGATGAAGACGATCCTGGCGGCGCTTGCCGATAACGCTCATACAGACATATAGGAAAGGGGCCGCACCTGTTGGGGAGCGGCCCCTTTTTTCCCTTGCGCGAGTGGTACTCCGATGAGATCCGAGTACTACTCAGTTTGTTGTTTCTAGAGCCCTGGCTTGCCGATCTTGTGGCCCTCAACGTCGTCGTCCTCTACCTTGAGGCCCGGCTTGCCGATCTTGTGGCCCTCAACGTCGTCGTCCTCTACCTTGAGGCCCGGCTTGCCGATCTTGTGGCCCTCAACGTCATCCTCGGCCTTGAGTCCTGGCTTGCCGATCTTGTGGCCCTCAGTGTCGTCGTTCTGGCCCGGCTTGCCGATCTTCTCCGCCTCGAGATTCCTGTCGTCGTCTGGCATCTGTCCCCCCTTTCCTTTGTCTTAGGACGGCCGGTGGCCGTCTAACCAATCTCGCGCATCAACATCGTGCCTTGGAAAGCCTCGCAGGTCTGTCGGCTACCTGACAACCCTGGCGTCTAATCGGCGACACCCCGGCTGTCGGCGGGGCGACAGAATGGTCATAAGCCCGCTCGGCGGCGGAGCTCCGCGGGCTTCCTCAACCGGATGGTGCGGCCCTCGATCTGGAGATAGCCCCGGCTCTCGAACGACCGAAGGGTCTGATTGACCGATTGGCGGGAGCCTCCCACCATCGCGGCGAGGTCCGCCTGGGTGAGGTTCAGGTCCAGGAGGATCCCATCCGCCGTCTCTTCGCCTCGCTCCGAGGCAAGGGTGAGCAGGAGCTTGGCCATCCGCCCGTGGATGTCCAGAAAAACGAGATCTGCCGCCTGTTCCGTCAGTCGTCTGACGAGTGACCCCAAGGAGCGAAGCAGGGCGTCGGTCAGCGACGGATGCTGGGCGAGCAGCTCCAGGAGGATCGAACGCGTGATGACCAGAACGCGGGTCGGCTCGACCGCCTCGGCGGACGCCGACCGGGGGCCGCCGTCGACCAGAGAAAGCTCGCCGAACGTATCGAAGGGACGAAGCGTCACCAGGACCATCTCTTCGCCTTCTTCGGAGCTCACCATCACTTTCACCAAACCCTGGATCACGACGAAGACCGAATCGCCGGCGTCGCCCTCGTAGACCAGCAGCTGGCCTTTCTTGTAAGAGCGTTCCACCGCCCGGTCTCCGAGACTGGCAAGGGCGGACGGCTCCAGCTCTCCGAAGAGGCGGGTGGCCGCCAGGTGGGAAGCGGCCTCTTCAGGCTTCACTGGGCGGTCCGGCTGGATGCAGCATCCGCTCAGCCTAGGAGGATTGACCTCGGGGGACAACGGCCCACGGGGCGAGCTTTCGGCGCCCGCGGCCACCTCACCCCGACGCGCAAAGGAGGGAGCCCGAGTTGCGCCCCCTCCTATCGCAGATCCGGTTTGGTCACGCAGTCGCCCTCCGGCTCCGGGCGGCCAAGGGTCCCAGCAGCGAGACGACCACCACGAGGGCGGTCACGGCCACCCATGCGTTCCCGCCTGAGCCCAGACCGACCACATCGGGGACGTGACGCGCGGCGTGCGCTGCACCTTTGGCTAGGTGTGCTGCGCCTTTGGCCAGGTGTGCCGGCTCCGGTGCCTGCGGCATGGCAAGCGCCGCGGTTGCCATGCCGACGACCAGCAGGAGTCCCAAGGCCACGGCTCCCAGAGCCTTGCGGTAGACGTAAGCCGCTCGCTTGGTCACGTGCTGACGCTGGCGCTCCTGGACTGCCCGCGCGGAGCGCTGTGCCCGCACCTCTGCCTGCAACTGATCCACCCTCTGACTGCTCAACGCTGCGGTGAAGGTTCCCGCTTGCATCTCCCGCTCCTTTCATTGGTCTCGTTGGCAACTGCTGCCATCGTGACCAGAAGGCGCGGGCGGCTCAGTCAGGTACCGGACATAGCCACTGTCTTGTTTGGGACAGGTCGGCCCCCTTCCCAACACGGCTCATTGACTGCACTATGGTTCCATCGATTGCCGGCGATCAGGGAGACGGAGATGGCGCGCAAGAAGGCGGACCCGAGAGTAGAAGTGCTGAGGGCTGTGCCACTTTTTTCGGGCTGCACCGACAAGGAGCTTCTAGAGATCTCAAAGATGACCAAGGAGGTCGATTTCCCGCCGGGGAAGCAGATCTGCAAGCAGGGTCAGAGCGGGCTGGGACTCCATGTGATCACGGATGGAGAGACGAAGGTGGTGATCAACGGCCGCACCCGCCGCCGCCTCGGTCCCGGTGCGTTCTTCGGAGAGATGGCTCTGATAGACAACGGCCCCCGCAGTGCCGCGGTCGTCGCCGAGTCTCCCGTCTCAACACTGTCCCTGTCCGCGTGGGATTTCAAGGAAGTGGTAGGGAACCATCCAACGATCGCGATGAAGGTGCTCGAGGAGATGTCCAGGCGCCTGCGCGAGGCGGACGCTTCGATCTCCAGTTAACCGATCGGGACGGCTCGCTTAGCTCAATGCCATTGTGTTGAGACCACGAACGACAGCGCGATGAGGCCGATCCCCGCCCACAGCAGCCAGGGGTGGCCTCCGCCGGAGATGTAGTTGTAAAGGATCGAGGCGATCCCGACCCCCATCAACGCGAAGAACAGAGCCCCTACCCATGGCGGTGACTGCTTTGGTTTGGGCTTGGGAGGAGGCTGCCTTCTCTGACGTTTCGAGCGGCTTTTGGGCATGCGTTGGGAATGATAGTGGTCGGGCAGCCGGGCTAACCAGTCTTCAACCTCGATAATCGACCCCGTGAGGCGTGTCCTTTCCTACTTCGGCAAATTCCTGATGGCGGTCGGCGTGGGCGTCGTTCTCTTCGTCGCGTGGACATTGTGGGGAACGGGCTACTTCTATACCGCCCACCAGCAGAAAGTCCTGTCGCAACAGTTCGCGCTGATACCTCAGTTCCATCCCAAGCCCCACGCCCCGCCGGGGCCCCCTCCTGGATACTGTCCCGCGCACTGCCATCCCGGCGACGGCGCGTTCCGACTCAGGATCCCTTCGATCAACATCAGCTTCATGGTGATCGAAGGCGTGAGTGAGGGTGATCTCCAGCGGGGGCCGGGCCACTACCCTTCTTGTCGCCCGGGATTCCCGCCTCCGCTCTGTACTCGATTCCGAGAGGCGTGGCCCGGAGAAGAAGGCCGCGTCGTTATCTCGGGGCACAGGACCACCTATCTGCACCCGTTCTTCAACCTCGACCGGATGAAACCGGGCGACAAGATCATGCTGGAGACCAAATGGGGAACTTTCACTTATCTGCTCGATCGTGAGGAGGCGCTGCCCGCCAACACCACGACCGTCGTGGTGCCGAAGACAGGAGTGCATCAACTGGTCCTGACCACCTGCAACCCGAAGTACTCGGCCAGCCAGCGATTGGTCGCATACGCCCATCTGGAAGGAACCAAGGCATGAATCAACGCTCGTGGAAATCCCGGCTGCTCGAACTTGCCGCATGGGCATGCGTTTCGCTCGCCACCGCGGTGATCATGATCGTGCTGTCCGGCAAGTTGCTCCCGGCGAATTTCTAAGCCACAGTTACTGCTGCACGAACAGCGTGACGGCGTCCCCGGGACTGACCTGGGTTCCGGGCGAGGGGTCTTCGGTGCATACGTCTCCGGGTTGGAACGTGCAGGGAGAGCCCGCCGTATAGGGCATCTGCGTGACCACGAGACCGAAATCCTGCTCGAGCATCTGCTGGGCCTGATCGGCGTTCTGGCCGGTGACGTCGGGAAGGGCCTGGCTTTGGGGGCCCTGTGACACCAGGATGGTGACCGTCTGACCCCGACGCGCGTCGCTGCCTGCAGCGGGATCCTGGCTGATCACCTGACCTTTGGGCACGGTGTCGCTCGGCTGCTGGTTGATCGAGACATGCAATCCCGCGTCGTGGAGGATATTGACCGCGTCGTCTTGGCTCTTGCCCACCACTGAGGGCACCGTGACGGTCGCGAGCCCGGATGAAACCACGACATCAACCGGAGAGCCGCGCGCAACCCGCGCTCCCGGCGGGGGATCCTGGCTGATGACCGAATTTTTCGGAATGGTGTCGCTCGGTTGCTTGGTTTGCGTGCCCAAAGTGAGGTGGTGATCCTCGAGAGTGGTTTTGGCGTCCGACAGTTTGGTTCCGGTGATATTGGGAACCAACGTTTGCCCCGGCCCCCCCGAAACCGTCAATGTGACGGTGGAGTCGCGATCGAGTCTGCCGCCCGCCGGAGGGTCCTGGGCAAGCACCTGCCCGTCCGGCTTGCCGCTTCTCTGCTTGTGAACGGTTGCTTTGAGGTGGTGACTCTGAAGGATCGTCTTCGCGGTCGCCAGGTCCTTGCCGACGACGTTGGGCACCTTCACCTTGGGTGCCGGGCTTCCTCCGAGCAGGTTGTTGAACAACAGCCACCCCGCCAGACCGAACAGGAGCAGGATCCCGAGCGCACTCAGCAGATACCACCCCGTCCGGCTGCTTTCCGGAGGAGGGATGACAGCGGTTGAGCTGTCGGGCCGCAAGACCTGGGTTGCGGTGGCTGGCAGCGCTCCGACGACCTGCGTTTCATCGCCCATCAGGGGAGTTGCGTGAACCTTTTGTCCCGATAGGAATCGCTGCAGGTCCTGCTCGAACTCGACGGCATTCTGATAACGGTTTTCGGGGTTCTTGGCCAACGCTTTCATCACGATGGCGTCCAGCTCTTTGGGTACGTCGGGATTGATCGACGAGGGCGGCGCGGCGAATTCGCGTACGTGCTTGTAGGCGATGGCAAGCGGCGTGTCACCTGCGAACGGAGCGTGCCCGGACAACATCTCGTAAAGGACCACGCCCAGCGAGTAGAGGTCGGAGCGTCCGTCAACTGGTTCACCCTGGGCCTGTTCGGGGGACAGGTACGCGGCCGTCCCGATCACCATCCCGGTTTGTGTCATCGTCTGTTCGTTGTCACCGCGCGCGGCGCGTGCGATCCCGAAGTCGGTGACCTTCGTATTGCCGTCCTTCGTGATGAGGATGTTCCCCGGCTTGATGTCTCGATGCACGATGCCCGCGGTATGAGCTCGATCCAAAGCCCGTGTGACGTCCAGGGCTATCTCCGCGGCGCGTTCAGGGAGCAAGGGCGCTTCTCTGTGGATGATGTCGGCTAGCGAGGTTCCATCGATGAACTCCATGACGATGAAATACGCGTCGCCGTCCGAGCCATAGTCGTAGAGAGAGACGATCTGAGGGTGGTTCAGGTTGGCGGCGGACTGAGCCTCTCGCCGAAATCGCTCCACGAACGAGCTATCGCGAGCGAATCTCTCGCTCAGAACCTTGAGTGCAACATCACGCCCTAGCAGCTCGTCGCGCGCGCGGTAGACCTCCGCCATGCCTCCGGCGCCCACGCGCTCGAAAACCGAGTAGCGGTCGCCGTATGTCGTCCCGCTAACGCTCAATCGTGTCCCCCGCCTTTTTCATGTTTCTTCTTTTTTTCGTCCTTGGGGTGGTGGTCGGGCGGATGCTTCGGTGGGGGAGCCGGACCTGCGCTGACGAACAGGCCGATCGTGGCCCCCTCCTTCGCTACCGATCCCGCGCCGGGTTCGGTGTACAGGGCGATGCCCTTTGCTGCGGGATTTGAAACAACCCGCACCTGGGGGATCAGGTGTTTTTCCCTCAGCTTGGCCTCGGCATCGGCGGTCGTCAGGCCGGCAACTGTCGGCACCCTGGCGCGGCCACCCGCCTTTCTCTGGGTGGAGGTGGGACCCCCAGCGCGGGCCGGCTTCCCATCGTTGGT
>DATAPE010000233.1:0-1635 GCA_036265345.1 Actinomycetota bacterium | reverse complement strand
CCGACTGGGCCCTGCGGCAGAGCTTGGTCGACTTAGCGAGCGTCTGCGAGCTGCTCGCCGGTGAGCTCGAGCCGCCCAGCGCGGCTGAAATGCCGGGCATCCCGGTCGGCTCCTCGCCTTCCTCAGCAGTAAGCGGCGGGTCCCGCTGTCTGCTCGCAGCCCCTTGCGCGCTTCTCATCCCAAGCGCAACTATCTGACGCTGCTCGCCCTATTCCGAGCGGGTTCCGACACGGAGTAGCCTCGGCAGGCACACCGGCAGTTTTCGATGTGGGGGGACAAACCGCCCTACGAGGGAGAGAGGTTCTCATGCGCAGATTGGTGTTCTTGGTCCCGCCAGCGCTTGCCCTGGCGGTGACGATTTCCGCAATGACTGGAGCGAGCGCCGCGCCACCGCAGGCGCGCACCTGCAAGATCAACTGACCGGCTCGTTTGTGACCGTTGCGGTCATCAGCGGTAACCCTCCGCTGAGCGGAAGCTCAAAGGACGTAAACACCGTGGACGGAAAATCTGCGGCAAGGCCGTGCACGGGGCCGGCCGGGACGTGACCAACTACACCGCTCCCGGCGTCTTTAACGGGAAGGGTGTCTCTTTCGGTCCACACGGGTCAACCAGGAATACGTTCGAGGGCACCGGAACCCTGATGCCCAACGGCGATATCACGTTCGCTGGCGCCGGAACGATCACTGGCGGCACCGGACGCTTCAAAGGGGCCAGCGGCTAGTTCACATTCACCGGGACCCAGGCAGGCGGGCTCTAATGGCGTCTCTACACAACACCTCGTGGGCACGATCAAGTACTAAGTAGCTGCCCCCGAAAACGCTCTCGTCCTCGTCCCGAAGGGCCAACCAGGCTTCGCGTTCTCCTCGGTTCCATGCATCGGCCGCTGCGAGCGCAATCTCCACGTTCTCCGGCGACCTCGCCTACTCCGACAGCCCGGCGGCTTGGAGGGCCTCTGCTTCGCTCTGGTACATCTGCCACCGGACCACCTGTCCATCGCGCCACTCGGAGACCTGCCATACGAACTCCTCGAGGGGCGTGGCTGTTCCCTCACCATGGGCTTGATTGCACAGTGCGGAGACGGTCAGCGGTCCGACATCGCGCACGGACAGGACCTCGATGGTGAAGTCGGGAAAGACATCGAGCAGGGTCTTCCACCAGTCGCGGACGCCGTCGTGGCCGTGATATGAGCCACCCTCCACCGCAAGGACCCGCGAGATGCCGATCACCTCAGGGTGGGCCAGCGCGAGAAACGCGTTGAGGTCGCGGCGGTTGAACGCGTCGATGCCCTGCCGATAAAGGTCGACGTTTTCCTGCGACATCGCCTACTCCTGAAGCCCGGCGGCTTCGAGCGCCTGTTCACGGGTCTCGTACTCGCGGCCGCGCGCGATCTTCCCGTCGCGGATCGTGAAGACCGTCCAGTTGGCCGAATCCGTTTCAACGCCGCTGAGCCGGGCGCGTCCCCCGTACCGCTCAGCTGTGAACACGGTGACCCCACCGGCGTCGATCACTTCGACCAACTCCATCCAGAACCCGTCGAACGTGTCGATCCAGTCCTGGAGCCATACACGCACGCCGTCCTTGCCGTGAATCGGCCCGTGGATCAGGTCGTTCGCACCCGCGAGGACGCGGTACTCG
>DATAPE010000232.1:0-6026 GCA_036265345.1 Actinomycetota bacterium | reverse complement strand
AAGGTCGCTCTCGGCGACGAAGCGGCACACGAGGTCGGTGATCTCGAGCTGCGCGTCAGCCGGCATGCGCATACCTCCTGCCGCAGTGGGCGCGGCGCAAGCCAGGACGGCAGGGCCCTGTGGAAGCGCGGGTGCTTCACCTCGACCGCGCGTCGCCCTAGGCGTGTCAGGGCCGTAGCCAAGAGGGGGCGGCCTCGGGTGCTTTGAGAAGCCCATCGGCCTTCGCGCGCTACCGCTTCGCGCGAAAAGCAGAAGTGCTCTCGCTTCCTGCGAAAGCAGCAGTGACGATCCGGGTGGACCTGGGACTCGCGTCTTCTCTCGTTTGAAGGCCGCTCAGCTCGGCATGGCCGGGACGAAGCGCTTGACGAAATCGAGCGCCTTGTTGCAGACGTCGCGCCAGCCGTGATCGATGCAGAGCGAGTGGCCGCGGCCCTCGAATTCGAACACCTCGGTGACGCCCTCGTTGTGCTTCTCGCGTTTGAACGACGCGTTGGCGATCGCGTACGGAACCGTGTGGTCCTTCTCCGCCGCGACGATCAGCATCGGGCCGCGCCCGGGGTTCTTCGTGTCGACCTTGTCCTCGGTCCACGGGTTGAGGTTCGCGTTCGCCGCCTGGAAGAGCACCTTGCCCGGCCCGGGGACCGAGTACTTCTCATACAGCTCGGTGGCCTCGTCGTCGTCGAGCATGTTGGCGAAGCTGTACCTGAACTGGTCGTACGTCAGGGGCACCGCGCGGTTGCGGTTCGCGGGGTTGCGTAGCGCGACCGAAGCCGTCTTGAGCGCCGAGTACGGCAGCGGCAACACGCCCCTGAAGGGGGCGGGGCTGATCGGCACCGACGCGACCGCGAGGCCGCGGCCCGCGAGGATCTCGGTCATCAGGCCGCCGAACGAATGGCCGATGATGGCGGGCTTCTTATCGAGGGCCCGGATGACCTCCTCGTAGTGGTCCGCGACCTCGCCGACGGACTTCTTCGCGAACACCTCCGGGTGCTTCTTGGCTTCCTCGGTGGTCTCGGGGTCGTCGGGCCATCCGGGTGCAGCGGTGACGTACCCGGCCTCCTCGAAGACCTGCCGCCACGGATCCCAGCTGTTCGGAAGCAGCCAGAGCCCGTGAACGAAGACCACCGGCTGCCTGCCGTCGGCGTTCGCCTTCTGGATCTCGGCGACCTCGTACTCGGTGATCGTCCGCTCGTCGCTGCCCTGTTCCTCGGCCATTTCGCCCCTTTCTTGCCTTACGGCTTGGGCTCTCGCCAGCGCAACCTATACCCAGGGGGCTCAGGTCCTCGCTGTCGACGACCCAGCCGTGGCCCAGGTCTCGTAACGGTTACCGGGCGAGCCCGCTAGGTTCAGCGGCATGCAGTGGACTATCAGTACGTGGCCGGAAGGCACAGTGGAGAGATGGGACGAGATCGAGACCCTCGAGGCCGCTTCCTTTGCCGCGGTGGTGAAGCGGTTAATGGAGCACGAACCAGGCCGCTATCTGATCGCCAACCTCGAGTCTCTGGACCACGGCCAGTTCATCCGACTGGAGGCTGACGGGACCGCAGTGCACGTGGAGACCTTCTAGGGACGTCCCGTCTTTGCCAGTGTCGGACGGACGTTCGTCCAGACCGCTTGCCGAGCCCCCACTGGCGGTGCTAGCTTCGCGCCTTACCCGTCCCGGGCCGCACGATGCAGCCCTGGGATGTGGACCTCCGCAAGCGGGGCCAGCCCCGATGACGACTGATGCCAGGGTCGTGTCGGGCGCGCCCCGTTGCTCTCCCCCCTAACGCACGGACCTGGTGCCTCGTTGGTAAACGCAACCCCTGGCACTTCTCCTTTTACGCGAAAGCAGAAGTGCCACGAATCGAACTCCCGCGCCTTGGGTGCTCTAACTGCCGGGTTCTGCGGGCGGCTTCGAGGGCCCATCGGTCCGGGCCGGTCTCCTCACCTGTGATGGTTGACGAACGCGATGCACTGCCCCTGGTTCTTGAACTGCGGGAAGCTGCGCCAGCCGCCGTGTCTGCACCGTGCCTTGGTGGTCGGTACCCGGGGCGCGGGGCTCGACGCAACCCCAATAGGGTCGACACCAGCGGCGATAGAAGCCGGGGTCTTGGACGAGAGGTGCCCGCCTGGACCAACGTTGTATTGGGAAACGTCGTCGCTGCCAATGTCGGCTGCGTAGACGCTTTGATCGTCCGCGCTAACCGTCACCCCTCTCGGGGCATCGCCTGCAGCGACCGCGGGCGGGCTCTTCGGGGAAAGCTCACCGCCCAGGCCGACGTCGTACTGGAGGATGCTGTCATCAGCGCCGTTAGCGACGTACACGCTGCGGCCGTCCCCACTCGCTGCCACCCCGACTGGACCGAAGCCCGTGCCGGCAGCCACCGTGGGCTGGCTCTTTGGAGTCAGCGCCCCACCAGTCCCGGCGTCGTACTGGGAGACCGTGCCACTTACATTGTTGGTGACGTAGACGCTTTCGCTGTCCGGGCTAACCGCGACCGCGATCGGGCCGATGCCAGTGGCGACCTTGGCCGGGCTCTTCGGTGACAGCTCACCGCCTGGGCCGACGTCGTACTGAGAGATGTTGTTGCCGTTCTTGTTGGTGACGTAGACGCTTCGACCGTTTGGGCTCACCGCGAGCCCTTCCGGGCCAATGCCAGCGGCGACCGTGGCCGGGCTCTTGGGCGAGAGAACACCGCCGGAGCCGACGTCGTACTGGGAGACGCCGAAGCTGGCACTGCCGTTGTCGGCTGCATACACATTTCGGCCGTCCGGGCTCACCGCCACCCCGAACGGGTTGGAGCCAGCAGCGACCGTGGCCGGGCTCTTCGGTGACAGCGCGCCCAGCGGACCGATGCCGTACTGGGAGATGCTGTTGCTGTCGGCATTCGCGACGTACACGCTCTCGCCGTCCGGGCTCACCGCAACACCGTCGGGGGCGACGCCAGCGGGGACCGTGGAAGGAGAGAGGGGAGCCAGCAACCCATCGGGACTCGCGTCGTACTGGGAAACCTCGTTCGAGGTGAGGTTCGTGACGTAGACGAACGGCGCGGCCTGGGCATGTGACGGGGCCGCGAGCGCGGCGGCAGCCGTCCCGACGAATGCTGTGATGAGGATCAGGTTCAGCTTCACGATCGCTCCCCCGGGCTGCGGGAGTGGGTCACTTGCAGTCCACGCTGGAGTGGTCAAGGAACACGGTGATGTCGCCGTTGGCGTTGATCGTCTCGTGCGTGACCTCGTGGATGAGCCAGTTGTTCCCCGTCCCCGGGCCGATGATGCGGTAGTTGTTTACGGAGGTCTCCGTGAACTGGCCGTTCTGAAGGCTCCCCTTGAAGGTGTCCTTCGTCACTCCCGTTGCCCGGTACCTATCACCGGTCGTTTCACCAACAAAGCTCGTGCCCTGGGGCTGGTAGTGAGACGTCCCCGAGACATTGTTGCCGTTCACCGTGGACGTGAGCAGCACGTGCAGGCGGAGGGTCCCGCTGACCACCTCGCCGGCACCGCCGCTGGTGCACGGGACGAAGCTGCCGGCATCCGTCAAGACTTCGGTCTCATTGGTCACGACCTTCGCCTGCGCGGCGGGCACGCAAACCGCGCCCACCGCAATCACACAGAGCGCAACGATCCTCTTCATCCTTCTCCTCCTGGGCACCCGAAGACTGACCGAGTCGGCACCGCGACGCTCTCACTCAGTGGCTGGTTTGTCAACCCGCTGCTCCCCGCAGCCCGGCGGCTTCGAGGGCTTCGTCCGACT
This sequence comes from Actinomycetota bacterium, assembly GCA_036265345.1. Lineage (GTDB taxonomy): Bacteria > Actinomycetota > CADDZG01 > CADDZG01 > WHSQ01 > DATAPE01. The sequence goes on along the minus strand of DATAPE010000232.1, from coordinate 2,290 downwards.
CCTGATAGAGGTACCCCGCGGCGTTAGGGAATCCGCCGCCAGGCGAAGGCGCCGATCCAGCCGCAGCTACTTTGCGATCCAGGTCATCTTCCAGGGCAGCTTCTGGCTGACGCAACCGCCGGTGGTAGTGAACCGCGTGTAGCCGGTAATGGTTGTACTCGTCGCCCACGTCCCCGCGATGCGGATCTTGCGGTTGGTGTCGAAGGCGGACCTGCCGGTGTAATCGAAGCTCCCGGCTTTGACCGGGATCGAGGTACCGGTGGCATAGGCCGCGTTCCTAGTGTTGTTGCAGGTCTTATAGGTGGTGTCGCCGAACCACGACGGCGCCGTGATGTACTGGACAGAGCACGGGCCGCCCGGGCACGTGAAGTTCCCCGGCGCCACGATTCGCAGTCCATTGGTGGTCTTCTTCAGTCTGACGTAACCCTCGCCCTCGTTGTGGCCGCCGGGCGCCGGCGTGTTCTTGACCACCCCGTGGTAGACCCCTGGCTTCGGGGCGGCGTTGGCGGCGACCGGGGAGGCGATTAACGCGGCGGTCAGGACCGCGAGCGCGGCGAGAATGACCCCTGCCTTGATTGGACTCATGAACTTTCCACTCCCTTGTGTTTGGCTGTCGTCCGTGACGGCGATGCGGAGGGCGACCCTCTCACGGGAGGCTCGGGGCGTCAAGTCGATGAGGTCGCTAATCCCGCAGCCCGGCGGCTTCGAGGGCTTCGGCTCGCTCCTGAAACAACCGAAGGTGAGTGATCTTCCCGTTCTCGACTGTGAACACGAACGTGCTCCTCGCGACCACCTCGATCCCCTCGCGCCCCTGGACGTGGGCGGTGTTTGGGACAACGACTTCGGAGCCAACCTCCGTGAAGCCGTGGTACTCAACTTGGACGTCATCAAAGGTCGACCAGAACGCGTTCCAGAAGACCTCATGCTCGCCGGGGCCGCGATAGACACCCTTGAGCGGCCCTCTGGAACGCGACCAGTCAATCTCCCCGTCGGAGGAAAAGGAGGCCAACCACGTCGTCCAGTCGCGGCGGTTCCAGGCTTCGTTATGGCGCCGCACAGCTTCGACGTTCTCCCCCGACATCGCCTACGCAGTATCTCGCTACTCCCGCAGCCCGGCGGCTTCGAGGGCTTCGTTCCGGTCTCCGTAGAGGCGGATGTAGACGATCTTCCCGTCTCCCAGCCTGAGCAGGTACCAGAAGCGGTCGACAATCTTCAGCCCACTTCCCTTGCCGATTCCGTCGTAGAGGACGGTGACCACGACGGTGTCGCCGTTCCCGACAACCTCCTCCGGCGTGTACTCGATCCGCTCCCACGCTTCGGTCCATTCGGCCATCCAGGCGAGCACGGCTTCTCGCCCCCGGTAGGTCCCCGTCTCCGCGAGGCCAGGGGGAACCTCGACTTCGATCTCGGGGTGCCAGAAGTCCGCGAGTCCCTCCGGCCCGCCGCTCGCGTAAGCGGCGAACGCTTGCCGCACGATCTCGACGTTCTCCTGCGACATCGCCTACTCCGACAGCCCGGCGGCTTCGAGGGCCTGCTCCTTCGTCCAGTACTCGCGGCCCCGTGCGACCTTCCCGTCGCGGAGCGTGTACACAACGGCGAAGGTCAGGTCCGCTTCGACGCCGCTCAGCTTGGCGCGTCCGCCGAACCGAACGACCGCAACGGCCTGGTCCTGTCCGGCGTCGATCACCTCCAGCGGCTCGACCGTGAGGTCATCGAACGTGTCGAACCAGTCCTGCATGTAAGCGCGCATCTCGGCCTTCCCGTGAATCGGGCCGTGGTCATCGGGCGCACCCTCGACCGCCCGGTAGTCGATGTCGTCCGTCCAGTACTCGTCGAGAAATGCATCCAGGTCGCCACGGTTGTAGGCCACAACCGCATCTCGGATGCGCTCGACGTTCTCCTGCGACATCGCCTACGCAGTATCTCGCGCTGCTCGGGGCCGGATAAAGCGGGATGCTGCAAACAACCGTGGATCTGTTGGAGTCCCGCCCGGAGCCCATCGATCGGAGTCCCTCTGGACCGCTCCATTCGCCCCTTCGACGGGCGCTGCTCTTTGTCCGTCACAGAAGCTTTGTGCGCCTACGGCGGGCATCAAGGCGGTGGGCGAGGATCGAGTAGGAACCGCTTCCTTGGCGGCTCAGAATCGCCCGTAGACAGGCGGCTCCGGCCCCTAGCCCGCCTTGAGCCGCTGGATCGGGGCGAGCGTGTCACACCTCGGACCAACGGCACGATGCGCCGAATGATCGCGCCACTATCGATTACCAGCGTCTCGCCCTCCCACTCGGCCGAG
>DATAPE010000231.1:0-3175 GCA_036265345.1 Actinomycetota bacterium | reverse complement strand
ACCTTCCGCCGAGGGGGTCTCCCCCCTCAGTTCCTTCACCAGGAAGCTGAACTCGGGAGCTTCCTCGCCCTCTTCTGTCGCCCGAGCGTGGTCCCAGCGGCGTTTCATGATCTCGTCGGGCTCCCTTGGGGCCTCGACGTCCTGCGGTGGATCGATCGGGCGATTGCCTACCGGTTGAGCGAAGAGCTCGAAGAGCTCTTCGCCCTCGGGGAGAACGAATTCCCTGTAATGCCGCATGCTCGGCAACTCGACTTCGACCAGCATCGCCTCGTTGCCCTTGAACACCCAGACATGGCCCAGCGGCAGAGCGAGCAGTTCGCCACGATCGACGATCGCTTTTTTCACCGTCTTGACCTGCTCTCCCTCGGTCTCGCCCTCCTCGCCGTAGCGCCAGGTCATTTCGGGAACCGACTCGATGCCGATAACGGATTCGAGCTCACGCCATTCCGGCGTCCTGTGGGCGATTACCACGCCCGCGTTGTGCAGGATCCGTTTGACCTGGGTCGGCCCGCCTAGACCGGCGACGGTCTGAGACAGCAGGATCACGCTGACGTTCAGCTTGCGCGCCTGCTCGATGAGGGTGCCTATGTCCACTTCGCCACCGAGCGAGGCGAACTCGTCGATGAGGATGGTGCAAGGGCGATCCGGATGCTTTTCGTACCTCAGGTAGAACGCCAGGTGCGAGATCAGCATGCGCGTCGCGACGACCGTGCTGTGACCCATCACCATCGCGTCGACCCCAAAGTAGGCAGCGTCGAGATCGTTCAGATCCCGTTTGCCGTCGAACGCCGTGCCGATCTCCCCACATACGCGGCGGCACCGCATCCGCATCGATTCGACCAACTCCCTCGTGACGCCGTCGAGTTCCTCTTCCTCATAGGCGCTGACCAAGAGGTCGTAATTCAGCCGACCCAGCAGATCCTTGGTCGACTTCGGGGGGCCCTTGCCGGGCAGACGACAGGCCAGTTCCAGAGCGATCGCCGAAGCGTCAGCGAAGTACGAAGCTCCGCTGCGGTCTTCGGCGAGCGGGATCAGCTCCAACAGCCGGTTATAGGTCGCACGCCAGTCATTCGGCCAGGCGTTGATCCGCTGCTCGGGGAAGATCGCCAGCTTGCCGAGGCCGTTGGCGAGCATCGTCGCGGCAAAGAGGCGGGCAAAGCCGCGATCGGCATTGGCATCGATGAGGAAGAACTGGGGAGAGAGGCCTTCGCCCCTCCGCGCTTTCCTCGTCAGTACTTTCGCGAGACCGTCCAACACCGCCCACGCGGTCGAGGTCTTACCGGCACCGGTTTCGCCGATGATCACCATGTGCCGGTACATGTCCTGCACGGGCCAGAAGGCGTACTTCTTGAAGACATCGAGGGCGGCAAAACCGGCGAGATACACGCCGATCTTGACCCCCGGCACATGCTTTTTCTTCGCTCCCGCGTTAGGCGGGGTCTTCTTCTTTGCGGGTTTCTTGGGCCTGAAGCCCAGATATTCCACGAACCTCCTCAGTGGCGAGGGGCGTGGGGCTTCGATTTGCTCCCTGTTGAATTCCAAGAGCCAGCACCTCCTCCGCTTGGGTCGAGGGTGTATGGATTTAGCCGGCGCCAAGGCCGGCTAATAGCCGGCCGGGTGACGCGCGACAAAGCCGGCATTGCTCGGGATGTCCTCGTGCCAGCGCGCTCCGGACCCTTCGGGGTCGGGGTTGTCCCTGGTGTCCCAGCGAAAGCCGGCGATCACCGCGTAGACGTGCTCCGCATTGGCGTAGATCGTGATCCACTTCCCGGGGCCCGGCTCACCGTAGGACTCCAGATCGCCGGACACCAGTGGGGCATCGAGCAGCCCGGCTCCATGCAGGGCAAAGCTGACCGAGCCGGAGCAGTCATAGCCGTAGGAATCCCATGCGCCGTGCCCGCCGCCCCAGACATAGGGAGTGGTGGCGATTGAGTTCGCCGCCACGATTACGTCCTTCACCGCCTGCGGGGCGATTTCCGGTGGTTCCAGGTTGCTCTCGTCGACGTACTTCGCTTCTCGCGCTTCCTTTGCGCGCTGCATGGCGAGGCGGATAGCCCGTCGCCTGCAGCGAGCTTCTTTGTGCTCCGCGACCTGGACGCTGCGGAAGTACCGCACCGAATCGCCGATCGGGTCGCTTTCGAACAGCGCTTCCACGCCCACCGTGGTACTCCCGGGTGGAGCGAGGGTGGGAACGACCACCGTGCAGTTCTCCTCGATGCTTTGAAACGGGATTGGATATTGGTTTGAATGTCGAAGGGACGGATGTGCCGCGAGACTCGCGTCAAGCGGAAACTCTTTTGCCTGGGTTGCGCCCGACATCAGCAGCAGAAGGGCGGTAGCCAGGAGTGCGCAGGACTTGGATTTCATCCTGCCTCCTCTCTGGAGTGGGTGCGATGGAACGAGAAAGGGGCCCGGCGCTTGCGCGTCGAGCCCCTTGCTCGCGAGTCGGTGGAGCGGTGTGGAGGGCGCCTACTCGGTGAAGGCGGCCCGCAGGCTCCGGGCGGCCTCCGGGGCGATTCGCTCCAGGTTGTGCCGTTTGATGAACGCCTCCGCCTCCGCGCGGTTCCGCGGCGGCTGCGCCTTTTTCTGCACCTTCTTCACCGTGGTCTTGGCCACTGGGTTTCCTTTCGTTGTTGTTTGGGTGAACAACGGCTCGCTTGCCCGACCGTTCAGGTCAGGGCATGACGAAGTCGCTGCTCGCTCACCGCCTCGATGAGGTGGTGGGCCAACAGCGCCCTTGCTTTCAGGTGGTCGCTCGGAGCGACCGATGCGGACGGGCCGAAGCCCTGGCTCGGGGGCTAGCCCCAGCCGGGCTGGTCTGCCTCAGCCTCGAAGAGGCCGCTGGCCCCCTCGTAGAGCTCGACGGTGATCCTCAATTCGGAACCGATGTGAAACTCAACCCACTGCGGGCCCTGTTCGGGCCACTGGCCGACGAAGGCCTTCAACTCGGTGGGATCCAGGGCTATGCCCTGACCGCGCTCGAGCACCACCAGCACCGCCGCGTCCTCTGGGAGGACGGTATGAACCCGCTCGAGGCGCCCCTTGAGCCCACAATCGAAGAAGAAGCTCTTCAGCTTGATGACGATCTCGACCTCCTCGCCGATCATTCCCTGCAGGAGGGTCAGAGCGGCGGTGAATTCGACGCGACGCAAGGGATCCATGTCGCTTTGATGCG
>DATAPE010000230.1:0-2175 GCA_036265345.1 Actinomycetota bacterium | reverse complement strand
CCAGCTGCGCTATCTTCTCGCCTTTCCGGATCTCGATAGCGTCGGAGTTGTCAAGATTCACGACCACGACTTTGATCTCGCCGCGATAGCCGGAATCGATCAGACCCGGCGCGTTGACCAGAGCTAGCCCCTCGCGTAGAGCGCGGCCCGAACGAGCGTGCACGAAACCCGCAAAGCCCTCCGGTATGGCGATCGCGATCCTCGTGCCGACTACCGAACGCTCCCCCGGTTTCAGCGTCACGTCCTCCGCGGCGTGAAGATCCAGTCCTGCGTCACCAGGCTTCGCATACGCCGGAAGCAGAGCATCCACATCGAGCTTCTGCACCTCGAGTCTCATCACGGACCCTTAGGTGGGGACCGCTTGAGCAGCACTCCCAGCTCGCGCTCGAAGTCGTCAAGCTCCTGGAAATCCTTGTACACCGATGCGAACCGAAGGTAGGCAACATCGTCGAGCTGCCGCAATCGCTCGAGCACGTCCCGGCCGATCTCCGAAGAAGGCACCGGTCGAGGGGCATCGGCCCGCATCGCTTCCTCCACGTCTTCCGCAATGGCTTCTACCGCCGCAGGGGTCACGGGCCGGTTCTTGCACGCCTGCATCAACCCGCTGATGATCTTGTTGCGGTCGAACGGTTCTTCGACTCCGCCCCGCTTGCGAACCAGCAGCGGAGTTTCTTCCGCCCGCTCGAAAGTCGTGTAGCGCCGGCCACACGCGATGCACTCACGCCGCCGGCGGATCGCCCGGCCCTCTTCCGCCAGTCGAGAGTCGACGACCTTGTCTTCTTCAGAGTCGCAGTAAGGACACCGCACCTAGCGATCGTACGGAGTGCGGTTCACACCGCCTCCGGATGGTCGTCTCGCAGCTTCTTCAGCTGCTCACGCAGATTACGAACGTTCGACTGGTAGCTGTCGACCTCCACAACGGGAGCGGCCCACGGATCGGCGGCCTGCGGGGCGTTGCTGTCGGCGCCGCACAACGGACAACTTGCAACGCCTTGACGGAGCTCCGCCCCGCATTCGCCGCACCGCTTGATCCTTGCCTTCTTCACGCCGGCCTCAGGAGCATCCGCTGGTCGATCCGCATGACGTGCATGCGAAGCACGATCCCGCCGGTTGCATCTGGGTCCCGCAGGTTCCACAGAACGGCAACGAACCCGTGTGGGCGCTGGCGACCGGGGCGAGGACGATGACACCTTCATCTTTGGTGTGGCCGTTGCCCGACCCGTTCCCATTTCCGTTGCCGTTCGACTCGGTGGCGCCGGTATCGTCGATCTTGGATTCGATCTCGGCCTGGCGCTCCCCCGAGGTTCTGATGCCGAGCCCATGACGCTCTTCGGGCGTGAGGTAGTGCACCGCAAGCCTGCGGAAGACATAGTCGAGGATCGATGTTGCCAGCCGCAGTTCGGGGTCATCGGTCATCCCTGAAGGCTCGAAGCGTGTGTTGCAGAACTGCTTCACGTACGCCGCCAGCGGCACGCCGTACTGAAGACCCATCGAGATGGAGATGGCGAATGCGTCCATCACTCCGGCCAGTGTCGAGCCTTGCTTGGCCACCCGAAGGAAGATCTCGCCCACTCCCCCTTCGGGGAACTCGCCTGCGGTGAGGTAGCCCTCGGTGTCCGCAACCCGGAACTTGAAGGTCATCGAGCGCCGAGCCTTCGGAAGCCGGCGCCGGACGGGCTCGGGCTGAGCGGCCGCCGTCACATCCTTCTTGTCATCGCCCTTCTTGGACGCCGACAGCGGTTGGCCCACCTTGCAGTTGTCGCGGTAGAGAGCCAGCGCCTTGAGCCCGCGACGCCAGCCTTCGATGTAGACCTGCTCGACGTCTTCGACCGAGACGTTCTCGGGAAGGTTGACGGTCTTCGAGATCGCCCCGGATATCGCAGGCTGCACTGCCGCCATCATCTTGACGTGCCCCATGTAGTGGATCGAGCGCTCGCCCATCGCGGTGTCGAACACGGTGAGGTGCTCCGCCTTCAGGTGGGGAGCATCGATGACGTGGGAGTTCTGATCGATGTAAGCGACGATCTCGGCGACCTGAGGCTCGCTGTAACCGAGCTTCCGCAGCGCCCGCGGCACCGTCTGGTTCACGATCGACATGGTTCCGCCACCGACCAGCTTCTTGGTCTTTTTCAGCGCGAGATCCGGCTCGATCCCCGTCGTGTCGGAGTCCATCAA
>DATAPE010000229.1:0-2612 GCA_036265345.1 Actinomycetota bacterium | reverse complement strand
GATGAGTGACGAGGACTGGGACAAAGTTATCTCAACCAACCTTTACGGAACCTTCGCCTGTTGCAGGCGGGCTCTGCGACCCATGTTGAAGGCTCGCTCCGGGCGGATCGTGAACGTGGCATCCGTGGCCGGATTGCACGCCAGCCCAGGTCAGGTGAACTACGCGGCCGCAAAGGCGGGCGTTATTGCGCTCACCCAGACGCTGGCGAGAGAGATCGCGGGTAAGGGGATCACCGTGAATGCGGTGGCTCCGGGGCTCATCTCCACCGAGCTGACGACGGAGCTTCCCGCGGCTCGCTTCTCCGAGCTAGTCTCACAGGTTCCTATGAAGAGGGCAGGTGAGCCGGAGGACGTCGCGCCGATGGTGCGGTTCCTGTGCTCGGAAGAGGCGGCGTATATCACCGGAAGCGTTTTTGTTGTCGATGGCGGAATGACATCCTAGGAAAGGAGCAAGACATGGCAGAGCAGAGGGACGAGATCTTCGAAGCGATCCGCGAGCATCTCGCGGCCCGCGGGATCGACCCCAGCAAGGTCACGATGGAAGCAGATCTGCTGAACGATCTCGACTTGGATTCTCTCGATACCGTCGAGCTAACGCTCGCGCTGGAAGAGAAGTTCAGCGTCGAGATTCCGGACTCCGAGCTGGAGGGCTTGTCGAAGGTCTCTGATGCCGTCGACCTGATCGAGCGCAAGCTCAAAGTGGGCACGTGACAGAGGTCGTAGTCACCGGGATCGGTGTGGTTACGCCGATCGGAACCGGCAGCCAGGAACTATGGCAGGGATTGATGTCCGGCCGTTCGGGGGCCGGGCCCATCGCCGCGTTCGACGCTTCCGATCAGACGATCCGGATCGCCTGCGAGGTGGGCGAGTTCGACCCCCTGCGCTGGATGAATCCGCGCGAGGCGGCGCGCACCGACCGGTTCACTCAGATGGCGGTGGCGGCGGGACGCGGAGCGTGGGACGAGGCGGGACTGGCCGAGACCTGCGATCCGCAGAGGACCGGAGCGATCGTGGGCACCGGCATCGGCGGCATCGCAACGATCGAGCGGGAGCACAGCGCCTTTCTGGCGGGGGGACCGCGCCGAGTGAGCCCCTTTATGGTGCCTCGTTTGATGCCCAACGCTGCGGCTGCCGCAGTAGCGATGAAGCATGGTCTTCACGGCCCCAACTTCGCTCCGGTATCGGCTTGTGCAACGGGCGCTCACGCGATCGGTGAAGCCATGCGCTGCATCCAATACGGCATGGCGGACGTCATGCTGGCGGGTGGTAGCGAAGCCGCGCTGACTCCGCTTGCACTCGCCGCATTCGCGCGTATGGGTGCGCTGTCGAAGCGTAACGACGACCCACAGCGCGCCAGCCGGCCGTTTGACGCAGGCAGAGATGGATTCGTGTTCGGCGAAGGAGCCGGTGTTCTCGTCCTCGAGTCCCGTGAGTCAGCGGAACGCCGAGGGGCCGAGATACTTGCCGTCCTCGCGGGCTACGGGGCGACGGCGGACGCGCACCACGCGACGCAGCCTGACCCGGGTGGCGTGGGGGCCGAGGCCGCGATGCGTGCGGCCATGGATGATGCCGGAGTCGTTCCCGACGATATCGACTACATAAACGCACATGGAACCTCCACTCCATTCAACGATCGGATCGAAACCCTGGCGATCAAGAACGCATTCGGTGTTGAAGCCAAACGAGTTCCCGTCTCATCGACCAAGTCACAGATGGGACATCTGCTGGGCGCAGCAGGCGCGGTGGAAGCTGCTATCAGCGTGCTGGCGATCTCACACGGGAAGATCCCTTCAACCATCAATCTCGAGGAACCCGATCCACAATGTGACCTCGACTACGTCGGAGAGGGACCGCGCGATGCGGAACTCCGCATAGTTCTGTCCAACTCCTTCGGGTTCGGCGGGCAGAACGCATGTCTGGTGCTGAAGGCTCCGACCTGATCGAGCGAGGCCTGGACCCCCGGGTCTCGCTCGCACCAGATCACTTCCCTTCCGATCTGTCCCGATGATCGGTGTCGACCTGGTCGACATCGAGCGCTTGCGTAGGGTTCTGGAGCGGTCGCCCGGTCTCGAGAACCGCGTTTTCTCGGGGAGGGAACGCAGCTACTGCCGTTCGAAGAGTGATCCGGTAAGGCACTTCGCAGGAACGCTGGCTGCGAAAGAAGCGGTGATCAAGGCGGCTCGCCTGGGTGCCCTAGGGGCGTGGGCCCGGCGAATCGAAATCACCCGCGAAGCTTCGGGAGCGCCGGTCGTCTCCCTGGATGGGGAGATCGCTCCGATCTCGGCTTCGATCTCCCATGACGGAGGGATGGCGGTCGCGGCCGCCATGATGCTGCCGGCTGGTGATCATTCCTCGCGGTGAAGCGCGTGGCCCCCGAATTCATTGCGCAGCGCCGAGATCAACTTGCCTGCAAAGAGCTCCTGTTCCCGGGAGGCGAAGCGAGTGAACAGAGCAAGAGCAAGCGCCGGCATGGGAACGGCTTGGTCGATCGCAACACCAAGGGTCCACCGGCCCTCGCCCGAATCGTCGATGTAGTCGGAGATTCCTTCAAGCCCGGGGTTCTTCTTTAGCGCCGATGCCGCGAGATCCAGCAACCACGATCTGACCACGCT
>DATAPE010000228.1:0-18340 GCA_036265345.1 Actinomycetota bacterium | reverse complement strand
TCACGATCGTCACCCGCTTGCGCAGCTCGCCGATCAGGTCCTCGATCCGCAGTGTCGCGATCGGGTCGAGCGCCGAGCAGGGCTCGTCCATGAGGAGCACCTCGGGGTTCACGGCGAGTGCCCGGGCGATGCAGAGCCGCTGCTGCTGGCCCCCGGAGAGGCCGACCCCCGGTGACCTGAGCCTGTCCTTGACCTCGTCCCAGAGCCCGGCGCCGACAAGCGCCTCGCGTCCCCGGTCCTCGATCTCCGAGCGGGGCGCGCCGGTCAGGCGCAGGCCCGCGGTGACGTTCTCGATCACCGACATCGTCGGGAACGGATTGGGCTTCTGGAAGACCATCCCTACGAAGCGCCGCACAGAAACAACGTCGACATCGCGACCACGAAGATCGATGTCACCCAATAACACCCGGCCCTCAGAGCGCGCGCCGGGTATCTCCTCGTGCATGCGATTGATGCATCGCACCAATGTTGACTTCCCACAACCTGAGGGCCCGATGATTCCTGTAACGCACGCAGGCTCGAAACTCAGATTCACTTCTCGGACTGCCTGGTGGCTCCCGTAGAAAGCGCTCAATCCCTCCAGGCGAACGAGGTGAGTCCCTCCCTCAGCATCCTTCCCACGGTGTGCATCGTCACTGGGGGTCGGCTCCCCAGACGGCTCCCGATGTTGAAGCCTGATGGGGGTCACTTTCTCTTTGGTGTCGGGCATATTGGGATCCTTTGATTCAGTCACAACTCGGACGTTACATTGCACTCCACTGGTCCAGCTACCTGCCGGCCCCGAGTTGACGACGGGACCGGGCGAGGAACGATCGGGCTATCACGTTGATCAGTAGAACGAAGACGATCAACACCAAAGCCGCAGCCCAAGCCTGTGCATGTTTGGCGGGCTCGGGAGACTCGGAGAATTGGAAGATCGTTACCGGGATGTTCGGTAATGCTTGGGACAGGTTTGTTTGTACGAGGTTGGGAAAGATCGACGTCGTGAACAGCAGGGGGGCTGTTTCGCCCGCCGCACGCGCCACGGCCAGCAATGCTCCGGTGATCATTCCGCTGAACGCTGTGGGCACAACCACGGTAAGCACAGTCCTCCAGCGACTTGCCCCCAGAGCCGTGGCTGCTTCCTTCACGGTGCCGGGAACGAGGGAGAGAACTTCGTGGGAGGAACGCGCGACCAGCGGCAGCATCACGATCGCCAGAGCGATCGACCCCGCAAACCCACTCTGTTGATGTCCAACGACCAGCAACCCGAACACGAAGATACCGACAATGATGGTCGGAACTCCGTTCAAGACATCAAGCACATAGCGAACCGCGAACCCCAAACGGGGCCCGGCAAGCTCGCTCGTATAGATGGCTATGAGCATGCCCAGTGGCACCGCGATCGCCGTCGCCACCGCAACCAGGATGCCGGTGCCGATGATCGCGTTCGAGATCCCGCCTCCGGCTCCGAAGGGTGAGGTCGGCGTGGTAAGGAATTCGAGGTTGATCGAGCCAACCCCCTTCAGGATGACGCTGATAATCACCACGGCCAGGGTCCCAACTGCGATGACCGCCGCGACCCATGCCGCGATCTCTAGAACGCGGTTGACGATGCGCCGGCGCCGAAGATTCCCGGTCCGGGCAAAGAGGTCGAGTTGCCGGTTCTCAGCCATGTTTGCCGGCCCCGCTTTGGGCCCTTCTGACGAGCAACCGTGCCACTCCGTTGAAGATCACCGACAGCACGAGCAAGATCGCCCCCAGATAGGCGATGGAAGAGATCTGAAGCGGGCTCGTTGCGCCTTGATACTGACCTGCGATCCGGCTGGCCAGCGTGTCGGCGGGCAGGAAGATGTTCGAGTGGATCCCCTCAGTCCCGCCGATCACCTGGGTGACCGCGATCGCTTCGCCCACCGCGCGGCCTAAGCCCAGGATCACCGCAGCGATGATCCCCGACCTCGAATAGGGAAGGACCGTGGTCTTGATCATCTCCCACCGGGTCGCTCCCAGTGCAAGGGCCGCCTCCTTGGTCCCCGACGGAACCGTGGCAAAGATCTCTCTCGTCAAACTGGACACGATCGGGACCGTCATGATCGTGAGGATCAAGATCGCTGGGAACAAACCGACGATCGAGTAATCCGTGCCGAACAGGTTGCCGAGCACGGGGATGCTGTGGAAGGCCGAGTGGAGCGCCGGCTCGACGGTTCTCTGCAGAACCGGGCCGAGAACGAGGATCCCCCACAACCCCAGGATGACGCTCGGAATCGCCGCCAGCAATTCGACCAAGATGCCGATCGGTGTGCGAGCGCGACGAGGCGAAAGCTCGGTCAGGAAAAGCGCGATTGCGATCGAGAGCGGGGTTGCGATCAACAGTGCTCCCAACGAGCTCACCGCAGTCCCGAATATGAACTCCGCAGCACCGAAGTGGGCGTGAACGGGATCCCAGTTCCCCGTGGTTAGGAATCCCAGCCCAAAGGTGTGGATCGCGGTCCACGCCTCGCTGAAGACCTTGTAGGCCAGGCCCCCAGCGACCACCGTGGAACCAAGTGCCGCCACCAGAGTGATGACGTAAAGGCCGCGGTCTCCAAAACGATCGACCACCCCGCGTTTGGTTCCGCCGAGGATGGAGTCAAGAGATGGCGCTGTAGCTGCCCTGCTCATACCGGACTCAGAGGTGAACCGGACGACACCAGGTCACTGATGCCGTCCGGCACATCGGTCGTTGCGGATCGCGACTACCCGCCGATCTGCTTCAGCGCCGCCTTGTCGTCGGCGATGACCGACTTCGGCAGCGTTCCGTACCCCAAGTCCGTCGCGAAGGCTTGGCCGGGGCCAAGGACGTAGTTGATGAACTTCTTGATCGCTGCGGCTTTCGATGTGCTCTTCGGGATGATCACGTAGGTGAACGTGGAGTCAGGCCAGGCATTCGCCGCCGACGCCGGTGGGTTGACGATCGAGGCCCCAGTCGGAGGCACAGAGGTGGCCGTAGCAGCGGCCGCGTTGATGTTGTCCACAGTGGCTTGCGGGTAATTGCCTGCTGCATTCTGCAAGAGCGCGTAGTGGAAGCCGCTCGAGTTGACGTAGGCGATCGTCAGGTATCCGACCGCGCCGTCCGTCGCAGACACCGCTCCAGCCAGACCCGAGCTTCCATCGCCGCCGACGCCGGTGGGGAACTTCACCTGGGTGCCGACACCAACCTTGGAGCTGAAGGCGGAGCTGACCTTCGAGAGGTAGTCGGTGAAGGCGTAGGTATCGCCCGACCCGTCGGTCCGGTACACAGGTGTGACCTTCGTCGCGGGCAGCTTGACGCCGGGGTTCAACTTGGCTATCGCGGGGTCGTTCCAGGTCGTGACGTTGCCCAGGAACATGTCCGCCAGAACCTGTCCCGTCAGCTTGATGTGGTCCGGCGCACCTTTTAGGTTGTAAGCGGGCACCACCGCTCCCAGCGACCACGGGAACTGGATGACGCCCTTGGCAGCCGTGAGCTGGTCGGCATTAAGGGGTGCGTCTGACGCGCCCATGTCCACCGATCGGGCGGTGATCTGCTCGATCCCGCCGCCCGAACCGATAGCGCCGTAGGTGACTGTCTGCCCAGTCTTGGAGGCGTAGTCGGCCTGCCACTTGGACATCAGCGGAGCGACGAAGGTGCTGCCTGCGGCCACCAACGGCGCGGTCGCGGATCCGGAACCCCCGCCCTTGTTCGTGCTTGCATCGCTATTCGAGCTACATGCAGCCAGGCTCAAGGCGAGCAAGCCGGCCAGCATGCTTACGAGAAAGGACTTGCGTGAAACCACTTTCAATCTCCTTAGGTCTAGGTGTCATTTCCTCTTTGTGGCTCTTTGCCTAACGCGGCAAACGATCCAGAACTCGCCTGTCCGTCGTGGCCCTATGAAAGGTTGTAGCAAGGGAATGTGGCGCTTCTAAGACCCGAGAGTGAACGCCACATGAACTTGGTGAAGGGAGCTGAATCCCCCGAATTGACTAGACCTGGAGCGGGCTGGATAGGACACACGAGCCTTCATGTGCCTCAAAGCCAGGTCTCACAACCCTTTGGAGCCGGGAACAGTTAGCTGAACGGCACCGCGTCGATCATTGGGGCAAGAACGTGGCTACGGGATAGGGCGAGCGATGGACTCAGACGCATCCGTGAACTCGCGGAAGATCCCGGTCACCAAAAAGGCGACCTGCTCGCCGACATCGACTACGTGATCGCCGAATCGTTCCAGATAACGCGCCACGAGAACGAGATTCGTGGCCCATTCAAAGCTGGTCGCATCGCCCGCGTACTGTTGCAGGTCGTCCAGCATGCCTCGGTTCAGGCGGTCGATGGCGTCGTCCTTGATCGGCAGCAGCTCGGCGGTTTCGACGCTGCGCTCTTTGATAGCCGACAGTCCAAGGTCGAGCATCTCTCGCGCTCGGTCCCCCATCTCCCTGAGCCGCCGCACCATGGGTGATTCCGTGGGATACGGGTGGTCGTTGAGCACGAACTTGGCGATGTTGACGCACAGATCGCCCATACGCTCCAAGTGGAGGTTGCAATGCGAGAGCGCGCTCACGAGCCTGAGATCTCCTGCGACCGGCGCTTGCAATGCGATGAGGTTCAGGATCCGCGCATCGATGGCGAGGTAGACCGCATCCACGGCGTCGTCGTCGGCGATCACGGCTCTAGCGACTCCGGCATCCCGTCGTTCGAGGGCCCTGATGATGAGATCGAGTTGATGGCCAACCATTTCGCCCTCGGCAAGAAGGCTCATTTCGGCTGCCTGCAGCTCCTCTGAGAAGGACAAGCGGGCCATCTACGAGCACCGCGCGATCGTGGGGGCGTGGTCGTCTCCACGCTGTCGCCGTCCCGGGTGATTTAAAAGGGTCACTCTGTCCATCCTTGGTTTTGCTCTGTGCTCATTCAGACAGTACCGCCTTCCGTGTGCAGCTTGGTCGTTTGCCGCAGGACTCCCGCTCCATCGACCTTGTAGAGCCGAAACGCGTTCCACCCGGGCGTAGTGTTGACTTGAGTAGACGCCTCTCCGACGCTCGCACGAAACAAGATAGAGAGGCCGGGTGGCGCCGCAGCAACGGACCCGTGAACAGAATGTGAACTATGACTGAGACTTTCCTTGCCGCGACTTTGCCGGTCGTAGATTCGAGACCACGATGCCCGCGCTCTTAGTTTCCGCAGCCCTTCTCATAGTCCTGTTGGTCGCGACCTTCTGGTTTCGCGATCGGTGGCGGCCAGCTGTTGCGCCGAACCCAGCTGCGCCGGCGATCGAACCCCTGGCCGAACGATCTCTTTCGGACGAGATCATCGAGCTGATCGACGAGGGCGTCTTGATCCTGGATGATTCGTTGACCGCCGTTAAAGCCAACAGGTCTGCGAGGGCCCTCCTCGGCACGGGGGAGGTCCTACCTGCGCGCCTGCCCTCCGAAGATCTGCTCTCTATCGGCCGCCGCGTTCTCGTGGACCACCGAGATGTGGACGACGTGGTCGAGCTCCGCAGCCCCGCGCGCAGGAGTCTCCAGGTCCGAGCCTCTCCGCTCACCGAGAGCGACGGGGTTGTCTTGCTCCTCCGTGATATCTCTGACGACCAGAGGAGCCAGCGAGTGCGACGGCAATTCGTCATGCATGCCTCTCATGAATTGAAAACCCCGATCGCAGGCATCCTGCTCCTTGCCGAGGCGGTTAACGACGCATCTGAGAACGATCCCGAGAGAACACGCCACTTCGCGGCGAGCTTGTTGACTGAAGCTCAACGTCTCAACAGGCTGGTTGCAGATCTGTTGGATCTTTCTCGCCTCGAGGATCCTGCCACGATCGCCAACTCGATCGCGGATCTGTCGGCCGTCGCCCAGACCGAGATGACCGATGCCCTCCCTCAGGCAGAGGCAAAGTCCATCGTCGTCACCGCAGCGATCTCGGAAGATGTCATGGTCCGAGGCGACGAGGGCCAGCTCGCGCTCATGGTCAGGAACCTCTTAGACAACGCTGTGCGATACACGCCATCCGAAGGAGAGATCGCCATATCAGTTACGTCCGAGCGGGACGAGGCGATACTGCGGGTGTCCGATACCGGCGTTGGTATCCCGCTTCGGGATCAGGCGCGTGTCTTCGAACGGTTCTATCGCGTGGACAAAGGACGGTCTCGTGATCAAGGTGGCACCGGTCTGGGGTTGGCGATCGTGAAGCACGTGGCCGATCTCCACGGTGGCCACGTCACGGTCGCAAGCCAGCTTGGTGAGGGATCAACGTTCACCGTCTTACTGCCTCTTACCCAGGAGCGCGTGGAGCACGACGGCTGGGCCCCCGAAGAGGCCGTCTGATGCCCAAGGTCCTGATCATCGAGGACGAGGCCAGCATCGGCGAGGCCCTCGAGTACCAGCTCCAGCGTGAGGGCTACGACGTCGACCGAGCCGTTGACGGCTTCGACGGGTTGCAACGGTTCACGCTTGGCGGCGCCGACCTGGTCCTACTCGATCTGATGCTTCCGGGCATGTCGGGGGAAGAGGTCTGCAAGGAGATACGGCGTCATTCGCGGGTGCCCATCATCATGCTCACTGCCAAGGACGCCGAGATCGACAAGGTCGTCGGGCTCGAACTCGGGGCGGACGACTACGTGACCAAACCGTTCAGCGCCCGCGAACTATTGGCCCGCATCAAAGCTGTGCTGCGGCGAGGGCCGGAAACAATCGCATCTTCAGATGGGGTGCTCGAGGGCGGTGGGATCCGGTTGGATCCGGGGCGACACGAGGTGGTCGTCAACGGGACCAGCGTGATGCTCCCACCGAAGGAGTTTGCGCTGCTCGCGAAGTTGATGGAGAACGCAGGACGCGTGCTAACGCGACAAACCCTCATCGACGACGTGTGGGGGTCCGACTATTACGGCGACACGCGCACGCTCGACGTTCACATCAAGCGACTCCGAGCCAAGTGTGAGGAGGATCCCCACAATCCCGTGCACCTCGTGACGGTGAGGGGCCTGGGCTACCGGTTCGTTCCCTAGAACCAGCACCGGCTACGGCCTCTCCCTTAGAGCTCCTCTGGCTGCCCCTTGTCGCTGGGCACCGAATCGGTAGGCACCATCACGTTCAGACGGTCGATCAGCTGCCGCAATCTCCCGACGTGTTGGCGGTCGAACCTCAGAGCGATCCGAGGCAGATGAGGCACATCGTTGTCGCGAACCTCGGAACGAGACGCCGACACCTTCACGATCGGCCCCGCCAGCACATCGGAGAACTCCGCCGACAAGGTCTCTAAGACCTCCTGCGAGGGATGGGCGTTCAGGCGGAGGAACACACGATCGCCTACTACCCGCTGCGAGTGATACACGCGGAAGAAATCCTCGATCTCAGTGACCACCGTATCGATGTCATCGGTTTGGCGGTACAGCACCAGGTCGTCCTCACTCACATATCCCGGCGCCAGCAACTCGTCCCTTACGTACCGGTCCCAGTTCACCCAATAGGTACCTCCGGGCGCGTCGAGCATCACTATGGGCTTCAGGTCCGTCTTCCCAGTTTGGACGAGCGTTAGCAGCTCGAACGCTTCGTCCATGGTTCCGAACCCACCGGGCAATAGAACGAACGCGTCGGCCTCCTTGATGAACGTAAGCTTCCGCGTGAAGAAGTACTTGAAGTTAATCAGTTTCGAATCGTTGGCGATCACCGGATTGGGCTTGGCTTCGAACGGAAGCCTGATGTTTGCCCCGAAGGAGAGTTTGCCGCCGGCCCCCTCGTGGCCGGCTTCCATGATCCCCGGCCCGGCCCCCGTGATCACCATCCAACCTCGGCTTGCCATGGCACTGGAGAAATCGCGGGCCGCGCTGTAAGCGGGGTCGCCCTTCGCGGTGCGGGCGGAACCGAAGATGCTGACCTTCCGGATCCCTTTGTAGGGGGCAAAGACGCGGAACGCGTATCTCATCTCCTTGAGCGACGCGTTCACGATCTTTCGGTCGAGCCTGCTTACCTGCTCACGGGCCAGCTTGACCGAGGTCGCAATGATCTCGCGAGCAAGCTGGGCGTCCGGCTCGGGCAGATCTCTGGTGTAGTCGTCCAGGAACTCTTCTAATTCCGGAGACAAACGGGTAGAGGCCATCGCGTCAATGTTGCCACTGCGCACGAGCGGGCTTCCGGAGACGCCTACCGCCGATAATCGGAGCATGGCAGATGCAGTCTTGGTCAGTCCCTCCTTCCTTCCGGGAAAGGGGGGGATCGAAAGTCACCTCGCACAACTCTGCGCCGAGCTCGCCCCCCGCCTCGCCGTGTTGGCGCCCGGCCAGCGTGACGGTCACCCGATCCCCACCGGGCTTCCCTACGCCTGGACGCCCTTCGACGGGCGGATGGCATGGCCCTCCCGCAGAGTTCTGAACGCGATCTCGGACGCGTGCAAGGTTCACGGCACCAGCAAGGTTCTATTCGGGACGCCGTGGCCGCTGCTGTTGTTGGCCCCTCGTCTGATTCCGGCAGGATTGCGATACGCGACGCTGGTTCACGGAGCCGAATTGATTGCGCCGGGGGCGATACCCGGAACTAGTGGCCGGATCGCGTCCGCCCTCGCCCACGCAGATCTCGTTCTTCCAGTTAGCCATAGCACTGCGGAAAGGGTGCAGTACCTCCTTCACAAACATCATTTGACGCACCCCCCGATAGCACCCCTTCGGCCCCGAGTCGACCTTTCTCTCTTCCATCCCGGGGTCTCGACTTCTGGGGTTCGCAAACGACTCGGCATCCCAGAAGAAGTCCCCATGGTGCTGTCGTTGGGGCGGCTGGTGCCGAGGAAGGGCAACGACCGTTTGATCGTGGCTATGCGCGGGGTGCGCCGGTCGATCCCGAACGCCATCCTTGTGATTGCGGGAACCGGTCCCGAGGAAAAGAAGCTACGACGTTTGGCGCACGGAGACGATGCGGTGATCTTCGCCGGACGGGTGCCCGACGAGTACGCACCCGCCCTGCATGCAGCCGCGACTGTATTCGCTCTACCCGTGGCCGACCGGTGGTTCGGTCTCGAAGTCGAAGGTCTGGGCGTCGTTCTCTTGGAGGCCGGCGCGGCAGCAACCCCGGCCGTCACCGGACGATCCGGCGGCACTCCCGAGGCGGTCATAGACACCGAGACTGGATTCGTCATCGATGCACGCCGCAACGAGCAACTCGAGCAAAAGATCACGTGGCTCCTGGAACATCCAGTCGATGCCGATCGGATGGGAGTGTGGGCACACGCCCACGTCCGGCGCGAGTTCTCCGAAGCCCCACTACCACCGGCGTTGCTCCGGTGGTTGGACCGGAGCTAGCATTCGAACGGCAACGCCGACCTTGAATGGAGTGGCAATGCTCGTACGGATCGCATCTCCCAGCACCGATCTCAGCGACGACGACCGCCGAAGGATCGAGGAGGACCTACAGAAGATCCAGAGACGACTTCCAAACCGCGACGTCCAGGCCGAGGTCCGGGTAAAGAATGGTGAAGGCCACCTCGGTTATCACGTCGTGATCGAGCTGGACTATGGCCGCACGCACCTGAGCGCTACCGAGGATCACACCGATGTGGGCCAGGCGGTGCGAAGCGCGCGGGAGGACCTCCTGAGACAGATCAACGACCGCTCTCGCCGCGGGCACAGCTCTTTCGCCAAAGGTATCTAAGGAGTTCGCGGCCCGGCACTGAAACGACGGCCAGGGGATTGACCCGTGCGGGCTGGGGTATAGCGTCAGGTGGGCTCGACAAACACGTACCCACCAAGCACAGGAGGCACACATGAAGTCAGAAGGACGCAGCCGTCTCGTTCCGATCGTGAAGAGAGTGGCGGTGGCAGTGGCCATCAAGAAGGGGATCGACAAGTTCCAGGAAGTACGCCGCCCACAGAAGCCTTCATTCCCGGGACGGGTTGCCAAGCTGGGGCTGCTGGCGGTAGGTGGCGGTGGTCTCTTCTACGCCTTCGTGAGCGGAAAGCTGCAACCGATGGTCGACAAGGTCATGGGAGCATCGGGCTCGTCGAGCGACGGCGATCGGTGGAGCAGTCCTACCACTACATCTTCGTCCCGCGTTTGACGCCTGTGTAAGCGGCCACCGCGGGCCCTATCCACGCTCGCGAAGCCCTCTGTTAGTCCGTTCAGTGGCGGCCCCTTTGTTATACAGAGACCGCTATGTCTGAGGACGCTCATGGAGTTCCGTCGCCTCCCGCCCCCCCACGTTCTTTCCTGGAGCTCGACGACTTCGCAACCCTGATCGAGATCGAGCCCTCTCGACGTCCTGACATCGAACTCATCCGGCAGCAGATCGCGGTCCTGAGGGATCGGGCCGACGCCTTCCTCATCCCCGACAACCACCTGGGCCGTGCGACCGTTTCGAGCGTCGCCGTGGCGCACGAAGTTGCGTACATGGGTGGCCTGGGGATCGCCTGTCTCAACGCCCGCGACCGCAATCTGCTCGGATTCCGGCGGGATCTTCTGACGGCCGCGTCCTACGGAGTCGATCATTTCCTGTTCGTGTACGGCGATCCACCTCAAGAGGGACGCCGCACGGAAGATCTCACCGTGCGAGGCATGCTCGAGGAGGTGGGCTCGTTCGCCGACGGCCCCTTGTTCCAGGGCTATCCCGAGTTCCGCACCGGCACGGTGGTTCGGCCGGGCCGGCCCCTCGCCTGGCGCCGGAGTGCCGACTTCATCTTCGTTCAGGTCACCTATGCCATTGACCGCCTCCTGGCGTGGCGGCAGGGCCTCGACTTCGACGGGAGGATCTACGCCGCCGTCCTCGTTCTGGGAAGCAGCCGCATGGCCCAACGCATCAACGCCGCGCTACCCGATATCCGGATACCGGCCAGCATCATCGACAAGCTTGACGACCCCGGCTTTGGCATCGATCTGGCCTGCGAGCAGATCGCCACCCTGAGGGCGTCGGGGGCCTTCGATGGGGTCCACCTCGTTCCGGTAGGACGCTATAGGGAGATGGCCGGCCGCCTTCCTGTCAGACAGGCGGGATAGGCACCAGGTATACCAATCGGGGGGCCCAGTGCCAGCAATCATTTACCGGAAAGGCCAATCGGTTCCCCGCCAGGATGACGCCGTGAGGGTTTTCGACTCAGGCAGCGATGTGCGTGATTCGGCTGGTTGCCCCTCAACTTTAGCTATGGCAGTGGTGTCGATACCACGCGATGCTTCTTAGAAGGGTGGGATCTAGGAGGCGCGGTGCGAGCGGGCGCGACGACGCTTGAGGGAGGCTCGCTCCCGGTCGGTCAGGCCGCCCCAGATGCCGTACTTCTGGTTCGTGTCCATAGCGAATTCGAGACAGGGCACCATCACCGGACAGTGCCGGCAGATGGCCTTCGCATGCTCTTCGCGCGTATCTTTTTCGATCTCGGACTCAGCTTGATCGGGACCAAAGAAGACTTCGACGTTGTATTGACGACAGAGGCCTTCTTCTTGCCAGTCCAGTTGCTCAACAAGTTCTCGGGCGTCCAACAAGGGAACGCTCGCCTCCTTCGCAAGGATCGGGGGTCGCTGCATCTGGGACTGCAGCCGACCGCCGGTCATCTCCGCGGGCTGCAGGTGGCTCTACAGCGGTGCTCAAACTCCTACCCCTCTCCCAGCTTCAACAACCGGGAGCTATCGCATATTTCTCCGAAGGGGTCCTACTAAGACTCTCTATCGGCGCAATCAGGATTGCACCCAAGGCCCGAATCGTCATCATTCACAGGGCGTACCGCGCCGGTCCCCGCGCACTAGGTCACAAACGCCGACCGCGACGCTAGGGAGAGGTCAGCCTGAGCAACGAGACGCCTTGGAGCCAGGAGAACCAGGGCTTACAGACTGTCTGACCACCGGGTCTGAGGCGGCACAGCATGGCCTGGAGACGACCCCGATGGCCCTCGTTCACTCCCACGTAGGCGAATCGGGAACCCGCGCTGTCCCAGACCACGTTGCCCATCGCGCCTTCAGTACCACCGACCAGGAAAAGACCCCGGTCCGGCGTGAGAAGCGCCATGTGCCCGCTTCCGTCAGGCTCCCTTAGAACCCCCGCCACGCGCCCGGAGCCAGCGCTCCACGAGCCGTCACCCAGGATCCCAGAGCCGAGCGAGACCGTCCGGACGCCAGTCGTGGTGTGCCCTCCGACGAGAGTGGTGAAATACAACCTGCCGGGCGTCACCGAAAGCAGGAGGCTGCCGTCGGGGCTCGCATCCCAGATCTCGCTGGGTGGCACGGGGATCGAGAACGCTGCGGAGCCGTCCAGCGCAAGCGAGGTAGTGCGCGTAAGGTCCTTGTCGTCCGCGACCAGCAGCCGGTCGCCCGCCCAGGCCAGAAGGTGCAATCGTCCAAACGGAGTGATCGGGCGGGCCAGCTGGCCGGGGGCCGCCACCATCACGCGCACGGCCCCGGCGCAGGTCTCGCCATCGCAGCTCCGTGGGCTGTCGGGCGCCATGTAGGCGATGCGCGTGCCGGCTCCATCCCACAGCGGTGAGAATCCAACGCCGATACTCAGCTCGGAGCCAGAAGCCAGGTTCCGAAAGTGCAGCCTGGGCTTGTGGACGAAGTCCCCGTCGCCGGGAGCCACGCCGATCTGGGGGGCGACATAGGCGATCCAGTTGGAGGCCGGTGATGCAGAGATGTCGGCGGTGTGCAGATCGGCGATCGTGCGACCGCCACGCTGCCCTCGAGCCCGCGTGACGATGCGCGTGCCCTCGAGGTAGGTCAGGGCCACCGAGCCTGGAGCAACCGCCGGCGGTGAGGCGATCGGAGTGCGGGCGCCTCGGGGCCATGTCGGTGAACCGCCAGGCTGTTGCGGGGGCGAAGGATGGCGCAGGGCCCCCGGTTCGTTTCGAAGCCCGAGCACGTAGACGGCTCCCACGACTGCCGTCACCAGGATAAGGACGGGGAGGATCAGCGAGTGGCGCACTTCCTCACGCTAGTCGCCGGTGCCGAGATTGACCGTTTCTCCGGCCGCTGCGAACGCCATCACCTGCGCTCGGGTCATCACTTCCGGCATCGAGCGAGAGCCTGGTGGAGCCGGTAAGGAAGCGGTAGCGCCTTCGCCCCAACAGGGCTTGTTCTCATCATCAAGGTCCTGGCCGCGGCCGTTCTCCTTGGGCCACCACCAGAACTGAGAAGAGGGGAGATCAGAGTTTTCCAAACGGATGTCGAAATGATTGTGAGTGAGCTGCGAGTAGCAGCCGATGCCCGAGAAGTCGCTAGCCTCCCCGAGAACACGCTCACTGTGGTTCGTCACATTCGCCATCCTCTGGTCGGCGGCGGTGCCGTACATGTGCTGCGAACCCCCGGCTCCTCCGATGCAGGAGTTGTAGTCGATGCTGCGGAAGCCAGAGTTGATGCCGATGATGTGTCCGCCGCCTTTAGCTCTCAGTGCCTCGAGCCGCCACATCAGCCGGCGCACGTGACGCTTGACCCGATCCGGTGAGCCCATTCCTCCGTCGAACGTCCCCGCATAGGCATTTGCCTTCGCCGAACAGCTCGGGCTGGAGTTCTGCTTGAATTCGGCCCACGCGAAGTTCACGGTGGACCCGTCCGGATCGAGCATGTTGCTCATAACCGCGTAGGTATCGGTTCCGGCGACCCCATCCGCGGTCAGACCGTAGAAAGACTGAAATGCCTTCAGAGCGATAGCCGTGTGGGCCGTGAAACGGCCGTCGACAGTCATCGTGGTCTGGTTCTGGCTTGGGTACCACCCCGCAACGCGGACCTCCAGAGCCTTAACGTCCCTGCCGGTGTCGCCCTGCTGCAGCGAACGGGAGAAGGAGTAGGCCGAGGCTGGCAGGGCAGCCGCCACTTGAGCTACGAGCAGGCAGGCCACAGCCACGCCCAGGAACTGGGAGGTCGCGGTGCGGTTCATCCGGAGGTAATCGGCTGCCTGTGGAAGTTTCTTGAATGTGGACCGGGGCCCAAAAGCGCTGGTTCCCTTGCGCCGCTTGAGGACTAGTTCTTATGAACTAGTCCTTTGTGGGCATATTTAGCTATTGGGAAGTAAGGCAATGCAACCGACAATACGTAGATATCGCAAAGTATCCCGAGGCCGGAGGACATATTGGCAGTTTCAGGAATCCGAACAGCAGAGCGCGGGATGCCCAGGATCATCGCGGGATCGACCGCCTGCCTGCTGATGGTGACCATGCTGGCTACCGCGGCGAGCAGTTCGACCCTCGCCCAGGCAAGCGGGAAGATGGTCGCCGTCATCGTGCGCTCGCTGCCCGGCTCCGGCACCCTCGCCCGAGAGGCCGTGACAACCGGCGGTGGCAGCGTCCAGCGCTCGATCTCGATCATCCACGGCTTCACTGCCAAGGTTCCCGTCTCCTCGATCCCCGCTCTGAGGCAGCAGTCGGGCGTCTTCTCCGTTGATCGGGACGGTCCCGTGCACCTCAACAGCACCACCGACGGCTACGACGCGTCAACGGATGTTGGGTCGATGCGTCAGACGATCAGAACGATCCGAGCGGGCCAGTTCTTTAAGGCCGGTTTCACAGGCCAGGGAGTGGGCGTCGCATTGCTGGACACCGGCGTCGTCCCGGTCGACGGGCTGACCTCCACGAACAGCGACGGCTCCGCAAAGGTTACTCACGGACCGGATCTCTCGCTCGACAACAACGCTCCCGGCATGCAGTACCTCGACGGGTTCGGTCACGGCACTCATATGGCAGGCATCATCGCCGGTAAGGACGATGGAGTCTCCTCCAACGACTACACCAAGAGCTCGTCGTTCGTAGGCATCGCCCCCGACGCCCACCTCATCAACGTGAAGGTTGGCGCCAGCAACGGCGTCGTCGATGTCAGTCAGGTGCTGGCCGGGATCAACTGGGTCGCCGAGCACAAGGACGACAACGGACTCAACATCCGGGTGCTCAACTTGAGCTTCGGCACCGACTCGAAGCAGAGCTACACGATCGACCCCCTCGCCTACGCAGCAGAGGTCGCGTGGCGCAGGTTCGGTCTGGTCGTCGTTGCCTCCGCAGGCAACTCTCAGTTCGGGACCTCCGCGCTCAACGACCCGGCCACAGACCCCTACGTGTTGGCGGTGGGAGCTGCAGACACCCAGGGGACCGGCGGGGTAGGGGACGACGAGGTGTCGGACTTCTCTGCTCGGGGCAACGGGATCCGCAACCCCGACCTGGTTGCTCCGGGACGATCTATCGTCAGTCTCAGGGATCCGGGTTCGTACATCGACACCAACTTCGGCAGCACAGGGGAAGTGGGAACTCGCTTCTTCCGTGGCAGCGGCACTTCCGAGGCCGCGGCGGTCACATCGGGAGCGGCGGCACTGCTGCTCTCGCAGCGCCCGGACCTGACGCCGGATCAAGTGAAAGCGATCCTGACATCCAGCGCCCAGGCGCTTCCAGGAGCAGACGCACTTGCTCAGGGCAGCGGTCTCATCAACCTGAAGGATGCATTGTCAACTCCAACGCCGGACTGCACCGAGTGCCAGAACTTCGCAACATCGGACGGCACGGGATCGCTGGAGGCCGCACGAGGCTCTCTTCATGTGACCCAGGTCGCAACAACCGGCGGCGACTACATCGACGGTCTCAAGCCAAGGCTCAGTCCGGAGTCGATCTTGACCGGCGAGCAGGACATCTTCGGGGCTACCTGGGACGGCAACACCTGGAGCGGCAACACCTGGTCCGGCAACACCTGGAGCGGAGGAACGTGGAACGGCAACACCTGGTCCGGCAACACCTGGTCCGGCAACACCTGGTCCGGTAACACCTGGTCGAGCGCAAGCTGGGGCGGGGATTACGACCCGACTATCGTGGTGACTCCCTAGGCCGCTACTTCTTCGCACAGGAGGGTAGGAAAGGGCAGCAACTCAGGAGCACAGATGGATCACAAGGCGGAAATGCGGCACGAGCGGCAGCCATGGCTGTCGCTCTTCCGCACGCCCGGGGGCACCCGCGTGTGGGTGCTCAATGCGGTCCTGGTCGCGGGCGCAGCCAGCTTCTACTTCGGTTTGGTCAGGGGCTTGCCGCGTTCTCAGGTGTTGCTCGCCTCGGACTTCCATATCCCCTGGTGGACGCTGGCGATCCTGTTTTATGCATCCGAGGTCTATGTCGTCCATTTCCAATTCCGTCGCGAGGCGCACTCACTTTCTCTCAGCGAGATTCCGCTTGTTCTCGGCCTGTTCTTCACGAGCCCCCAGGGTCTGATCCTTGCTCAGATAATCGGCGCCGCGGCGGCGCTCGCTTACCACCGCCGTCAAACGCTTGTGAAGTTGGTCTTCAACACTTCAAGTCTCGCCTTGGGTACGGCTGCTGCTGCGTTCATCTTTCAGACCCTGGTGGCGCACGGAAACCCATTGGGTCGTACGGGATGGATCGCAGTCTTCCTATCGACCATCGTGGCGTCCGGGTCCGGCGTGCTTGCCATCTTCATCGCAATCTCCCTGTCAGAGGGAGAGTTCAAAGTGCATCAACGCCCTCAGGCGCTCGCGATGGCATTGGGCATCACCGTGACAAACACCAGCCTTGCGCTCATCGGGGTCATGATCCTGTGGCGCCAGCCCACCGCCGCGTGGCTCTTGCTCGTGCCGACCGTGATGCTGTTCCTTACCTACCGCTTGTACACGGCCGAGCGTCAGAAGCACGACAGTCTGGAGTCGCTGTATTCAGCGACCCAGGGGCTTCAACAATCGTTGAAGCTCGAGGCCTCGATGCACTCGCTGTTGACGCAGGCCCAAAAGATGTTCCGCGCGGAGGCGGCACAGATCACACTGTTCGGCATCGAGCCCGGAGAGCTGGCCCTGCGCACCAGCTTGGATCCGGACCGAGATCTCGAATACATGACTCCAGTGGAGCTCGATCCCACCGAGGGGGTATGGGCCCGGGTGGCGTCCGAGGACGTGGCAGTTTTGGTGGCGCGGCCCATAACGAACGACCGCCTGCGGAGTCACTTTGCAGAACGTGGCATGCGCGACGCCATGGTGGCGCCACTGCACGGCGAGGGCACCGTTATCGGAACGATGACCGTCGGCAACCGACTCGGAGAAGTGACGACCTTTGACAACGAGGATCTCAAACTCTTCGAGACGCTGGCAAACCATGCCAGCGTGTCTGTTCAAAATGCTCGCTTGATCGAGCAACTCGAGGAATCTCTCGCTCATCTGACCGAGATGAACCGCTTGAAGGATGACTTCGTAGCCGCGGTCTCCCACGAATTGCGCACTCCACTGACCTCCATCCAGGGCTATGTCAAGACGCTGCTCCGGCCGAACGTGGTATGGCCGGCCGACCAGCAGAGGGACTTCATGGAAACGATCGATCGGCAGGCCGACCGTCTTCGCAATCTCATCGAAGACCTGCTAACGGTGTCCCGGATCGAAGCCGATCGCGATGCTCCCGATCTCGCCAGCATTTCGCTACCGGCGATCTCACAACAGATCGCCGAAGACCGCGGCGCCACACAAACGCACTCGATCACTATCGACTTTACCGAGGGGTTCCCCGAGGTGCTGACGGACGAGAGCATGATTCACCAGATCATCTCGAACCTGATCGACAACGCGGTCAAATACACCGGTGCGGGTTCCACCATCACGATCGGGGGCCGAGTCGAAGGATCCAGCGCCGTCATCTCGATCAAGGATGAGGGCGAAGGAATCCCCGAAGATCTTCACGACAAGATCTTCGATCGCTTCTACCAGGTCGATCAATCCTCGACGCGCCAGGTGGGAGGCACGGGCCTCGGCCTGTACATCTGCCGCAAGCTCGCCCTCGCGGTGGGCGGTCATCTGTGGTTGGAAAGCTCCAGCCCCGAAGGTTCTGTGTTCAGCCTGCGCGTTCCCTTGCGTCCCATCAAGCTTTCGGGCCTGCCGAAGGTGGGCGCAACCCCGGCCCTCTACGTGGTCGAGGGCGGAGCAGCGGCCACGAACTAGCCGCGCCGCGGCCTCAATGCAAGCCGCGCAGGTGCCTTCTCTCCCGATCCCGGCGAGCACGGGACTGACCCAGGGCCGAAGCCACCAGCCAGGCGAGGAAAGCGCCGCCTCCCGCCAGTGCGACACCGATGAGCACCTGGACCCACGCCGGAGGCTGCAGGGCGATCGCTACAAGCAATACGAGTATCCCCAGTCCGGATACGGCCGCGGCCGCTACGAGGCATCCCAGCGTCCAGCGGACCTCCGGGCGCATCGCAGCGTCATCTCTGTCCCCGGTCAGCGCTTCCTCCTTAAGAGCCTGGTTCGATGGTCGATATCATCTTTGTGATGGAGCCCGACCAAAAAATACGCGTAGTCCTGATCGACGATCACGACCTTTTGCGACGCGGCATCCGCACGATGCTCGAGAGCGAAGGTGACATCGAGGTCGTTGGCGAGGGCTCGGATGGCGTGGACGCGCTCGCAACCGTCGAGCGGACGGTACCCGACGTTGTCATCATCGACGTAATC
>DATAPE010000227.1:0-2544 GCA_036265345.1 Actinomycetota bacterium | reverse complement strand
CCTTGGCAAGCCGCCTACGGAGGTGTCCGCACACTTGGCTTGACGGCATTTGTCCGGTTCGGTGCTTTCCAGCACGTCGAGCCGACCTTGCAATCGTGCCTACTTGATCCGCGTGCGTCCGTGCAAGACCGTCAGGTGTGCTCGTCCACATAGGGGCCTCGGTCGCAGTGAGGTGGACATGCCAGTTGGTATGTCCCGGCCTCAAGTCTCACCAGCGCTCATCCAGTTAGCTGACGATGACCTATGGTAAAGGAAGATCAGCGACGCGAACAAGTCGCGATCGGTAAGCTCATCAAATTTCTTGGTGGGCATGATCCTGCCGGAAATATCGCGGGTGGGTAGGGCCTAAGAAACGCCACGGAAATCGTTGAGCACGATTTGCTTCAGCGCTTCGGGATCCAACTCGCCACGTGCGACCGCGCCTAAGATGAGAAGGGCAAAGCGATTGCGAATGGCTTGCAGCGTATCGGGGTCGGGAGTTAGCTGCCCCTCGAACGCAATCGCGACACACTCATCGAGCACGCGATACATCATCGCGAGCGTTTCCGGAGGGTAATGCTGGTGCCGGAAGGGCACGACATCGCTCCTTGGCACAACGGAATGCGGACTCGCCGCGCCCTCGTTGATCTTCCGAAGCAAACTCAACCCGCCGTCCAGCTCTATTGTAGCGTGAAGCTCTGGGAGAAAATCAAGAAAAACATACTCTTGCGAACAACCGATCTCGAACCCTGGCGGGAAAATCCGCGTGGGTTGGGAGAGGTGAGGGAGCATCACTGGCCGTTTTTGACCCCACGCCTCACGAGAGGTCGATGTGGACCGTCAGGTGCTCGTCAACCCGGTGGTCAACCTGCTCCGGTGGTTTGAATCCAGCGCGATCGAGCAGATCCTTGCTCGCCTCCCCCACCCTGCCGGCGGGAGTTGCGGGGGCGTTATGCAGAATGCGTAAACCCAGCTCGCTAAATGAGCAGGTTTTGAAGCATCGCTGCGGTCGCGAACTCTGATCACGAGGGCTGACCGGCGGTCAGTAAAGGACGGATGGGAAGTAGCTAGCCCTTGGTTCCTGGTACTCGCCGATAACCATGAGCGACATTGGCTTGATCGCGCGAAACCCCTGTGCCAAACACCAGCGGAACAGCGCCGCATGCCGAGTTGGAAGCAGGAACGACAGCGGCTCCTCGATGATCCGTCTCGCCCCCAGAAGGAGAGCTTGGACGTCCGCTTCCGTTTCGGCCACGCCGTGGTTCGCAATCCAGAATGTCGGCACCGCCATGTAAGCCGTTAGCCGTCCCGCGCGCACGGCAGCGATCGGTGATCCCTTGGCTAGCGCGTCCCGCAACTCGTTCGTACGCGGAAAACCATGCACTCGCTCATACAGCGCCGTGCATCCCGCCAGGTCCCGTTCTTCCAATCGACGCACCTCCCAGCCTTCCATGGGGGAGCCGGTCGGCGTTCCGGTCATGACGACGAGGAGCTCCTTCACCTCGAAGCCAAACGAGGCGTAAAGTGCGAGCGACTGCATGTTGTAGGTTTCCTGAAGCAGCCGGACGCTCGGCTCGCCGCGTGCACGCTCCAGCACAGCGCCCATGAGCCGGCGACCGATCCCGCTCAAATGTACTGCCGGCCCAACGACCATCGGGCCGACCGCCCGAATCGGGTCGCGCTCGCTGAGAAAGCAGAAGCCGACTGTTGTGCCATCAGCTTCTGCAACAACCCCATAGACCCGAGGGTGATCAATTAAGGCGCGGACGCGACGTGTGGCCGCCTCGACCGATGGATAGTTCGTTGGGAACCCGTGTCGCTCGTTCACGACGCGGAAGCCCTCGTAGGCGACGTGGCCGCATGCCTCGGCGTCGGCAGCTGTTGCTAGGCGAATCGTGATGTCCATCGGGCCAGCCTCTGCGCGTTACTATTTTGGCGGATCAGACTGGGATGCGCCAGGAGTGGCTGTTGGGGTCAGTATGACGCGACGGAGGAATGGCTGATTGGGACCCCAGAGGAATCCCGAGGTTTCCTGTTAACCCTCCCCGGTAGAAAACGGGACTGAGACTCCGGTACCTGAGACTCCTGTATATCGGTTGAGGAGGCAAAGACCCGCCAGAACGCACAAGTGATCACGGTTCTCCGAGCCTTGCTGAAGGGCGTAAGACGAAAAGGTACCGGGCCTCGAGTGCTTCACTAGGGCCTTCGATTGATTCTTAAATTGGGTATCAGACTTGGATGTCGCCTTCCGGGCCATTTTCCTAGCAGCTCGAAGCTTAAAGTCCACGCAAGGCAAGCGCCTTCAGCGCCGTACGATCAACTTCACCGCTGTGTGCTGCTCGCATGATCCGGTCAGCCATCATCTCGCGTAGAGATGCTTGGGCAACCAGATCGATGTCGACCGGCGCCGTCGCAGTAAACTCCGTCCAAGCATCGTTAAACAAACTATTCAGGTCATCGAGGCCGGGTGAGCCGAGTGCCAGATTCTGCATGTCGAATATCTCCCCTTCAGAAATTCGTGCAAGTCAGCAAGCGTGTGGGTTTACCAAAAGGCTCCGACCAGCA
>DATAPE010000226.1:0-1594 GCA_036265345.1 Actinomycetota bacterium | reverse complement strand
AGGGGAGTCGGCTCGATCAGAGGAGAGGGGGGAAGTGCGAGAGTGTCGGCCTGCTGCGCAACCGGAGCGGGAGGAGGCTGTGATGGAGGGGGCGTCCGCGCGCACCCGGCAACCACCCAGACAGCGAGCCAGCGCCAATTCAGTCTCACGCCGGGTTCATGGCTCGTTGAAGTCGCCTCGCAGTGCTCTTTAGCGCCTCGATGCTTCGGGCTTTCCCGACCACGACCAGCAGTTCGTTGACCGGCTCCGAGACTGTCGAGCCGGTAAGCGCTACCCGAACCGGCTGCAGCAGATCGCCCAGTTTGAGACTGTTGGACTGAGCTGTGTCTTTGAGGGTCGTCAGCAGCCGATCGGAGCTCCACTCGTTCGGAGCAAGGCTTTCCAAGGCGCCTACGGCGAGCAGCAAGCTGTCGACGAACTGGGGGCCCATCTTTCGGATCAGCGCATTGCCTTTTGCGTCGGGCTGCGCACGGCTGGGGTCGAGTCGCACGGCGACCTGTTCGGCAACGTGCAGAATGGTTCGCGAACGCGCCTTCACCGATTCGATGAGCGGGGTGAGGTCGGCATCGACGGTGATGCCCATGAGCCGAAGCCGGCGAGCGACCGGCTTGACCAGCTCCTCGACCGGAAGCAGCGACAGGTACTGACCGTTCATCCACTCCAGTTTGGTGGTGTCGAATACAGCAGGCTTCTTCTGTATCCCCTCGAGAGTAAAGAGACCGATCATCTCCTGCTCGGCCAGGATCTCACGATCTTCACCCGGGGACCAGCCGAGCAATGCGAGGAAGTTCCGCATGGCTGCCGGCAGAATTCCCTGGTCCTGGTAGTCGCCTACCGCGGTTGCGCCATGGCGCTTGGACAGCTTCTTGCCGTCGGACCCCAGGATCATGGGGACATGAGCGAACACCGGGGGCTCGTGGCCGAGCGCCCGATAGAGGGCGATCTGTTTCGGCGTATTGGAGATGTGATCGTCACCCCGGATCACGTGGCTGATTCGCATCGCGATGTCATCCGAGACCACGGCCAGGTTGTAGATGGCGCTCTTGTCGCTCCGGAGGATGACGAAGTCGTCCAGGTCGCGGCTCTGAAAACTGATTCTGCCGTGGACGGCGTCGTCCCAGGCGATCTCCTCAGCGCCAAGCTTGAATCGCAGGGTGAATGGCGCATCGGCCTGAACCCGTCGCTCGATCTGTTCCGGACTCAGGCGCAAGCAGCGTCGATCGTAGCGAAAACCACCTCCCGATGCTTCGGCCTGCGCCCGCTGGGCATCGAGCTCGTCCTTGGTACAGAAACAACGATACGCCTTGCCTTGCGCCAGCAGCTGCTCGGCATCAGCCTGGTGCCGGGCGGCGTAGGCACCTTGAAAGTAGGGCCCCTCGTCCCAGGTGATCCCCAGCCACGTGAGACCATCGAGGATCACTTTGGTATGGGCTTCGGTGCTCCGCTCCCGATCGGTGTCTTCGATCCGAAGGATGTGCTGTCCGCCGGTGTGTTTGGCAAACAGCCAGTTGAACAACGCTGTCCGGGCGCCGCCAACGTGGAGGTATCCGGTAGGAGAGGGAGCAAAGCGGACGCGAGGTGGGGTCATAGTAAG
>DATAPE010000225.1:0-2191 GCA_036265345.1 Actinomycetota bacterium | reverse complement strand
CCAACGAAAGAGAAGAAGCTAACCAACATGCGGTCGTCCACCGGTGACGAGCTGGTCCGGTTGATCCCTTACAAGCAGATGTCGCTCGAACAAGCGCTCGAGTTCGTCCGCGAGGACGAGTGCGTCGAGGTCACACCCGATCAGATCCGGCTGCGGAAAGTGATCCTCGCAGCCAAGGATCGCGTTCGGGCCTCGCGCCGTTCATCGAAGGCTCAGCTGCAAGCCGCGTCTGGCTAGAACTTCCGCTTGGGCCTGGGGCGCATCATCGATCGCTTACCTCGATGCGAGGAGTAGACGATCTGAGGGGCCGCCGTGACCATGCCTTCCTTCTCGAAATCGCTCTGTAACTCGAGACGGGCTGCTATCCGGCTCATTCCGGACTGCTGATCGGGCATCACGAGGGTGGTACCGACGCCCGCACGACCCGCGCGTGCGGTCCTGCCGACCCGGTGGACGTAGGCCTTGTCGTCTTCGGGAGGATCGAAGTTGATGACGTGGGTGATCTGATCGACATCGAGCCCCCGAGCCGCGACGTCCGTTGCCACCAACACGTCGGCGGCTCCCGTGGACAGAGACTTCAATGCTCGCTGTCGTGCAGCTTGCGTGAGGTCGCCGTGCATAGCTAAGGCGCGCACGCCTTTTGACTTGAGCCGCTGCACCAACCGGTCTGCGCCTCGCTTCGTTCTGACAAAGACCAACGTCGTTCCGCGATTCTCCCGTAGCACGGTGACCAGCGTCTCTACCTTGTCTCCGCTGGTTACGGGCAGGAAGCGATGCTCCGCTTCGTCGACCGTCTGCATCGCGGATTCCACTTCATGCAGCGCAGGGTTACGCGTGTAAGCGCGAGCGAGGTGGCCGACCTGTCCGTCCAGGGTGGCTGAGAAGAACATCGTCTGACGATCCTTGGGCACGTCGCGAACGATGCTGTCGACCTGGGGCTGAAATCCCATATCCAGCATCCGGTCGGCTTCATCCAGGATCAAGATCGCAACTCCCTTGACCGACAGCAGCCTGCGATCCATCAGGTCCTGCAGACGCCCGGGCGTCGCCACGACGATGTGAGACTTCGCGGCCTGTTGCGCTTGCTCCCGGATACTGACGCCCCCATATACCGAGGCGACCCGAAGGCCTTTGGACTTCGCCACCGCGGCGATCTCTTCGGTTACCTGGACAGCGAGCTCGCGGGTGGGGACAAGCACCAAACCAGCCGGCCGCGGACCCGAAGCGCTCAGCCTTTCGGCGATCGGGACCCCGAAGGCCAGGGTTTTCCCGGAACCGGTTCGGGAGCGTGCGAGTACGTCGCGGCCCGCGAGAGCATCGGGCATCACGCGTTTCTGGATCTCGAAAGGGCTATGGATGTCACGACGCGCGAGGGCGGCGCAAACGGGCGGCGAGACGCCCAACTCGGCAAATGTGGACACATTCACTCCTTTGGATGCTGCTGCACCCGGTCAGCGGAGATTCATCAACCGCAGCCTTCAGGAGGAACGGAGAGCAAATCTCACAGGCAACGACATGCTGCCTTCTCCAACACTCTATCAGTTGGGGGCGTTAAGTACCAAAAGTGCTACTCGGGCGGTGCTGGTGGCGGCTCGAACTCGTCCGGCTCGGCCCACGATTCGCCGGTTACCGCGTCGTAGATCATGTGGGCAGGCGCCTTCTCTTCGGTCCCGGGGGCCGGATTGCGATCGAGCATCTCGATGTCGATGACGATCGAAGGAAAGACCTCGCGGATGCGCAGATCTATGTCTCCCATGTTGCGGATCCCATGGATCGCACCTTTGGGGACGAACAGAGTCATGCCGTCGGTCATCTCGAGCCGCTCCTCTCCCAGGGTGACTTCGGCGCGGCCCTCCAGAACCAGGATTATCTCGTCCGTGCGGTGCCGGTGCAGCGGGATGCGATCGCCGACGCCGACTTCCTGAACGAGGAGACAGAGATCCTGAACGGCTCCGGCCGGTCCGCCGGGGTCGGTTACCAAACTCCACCGGGACCGGGGACGGTAGTCGTCCTCGTCCTCGATCATCGGTCGCAGCTCTGCCGGCCCGACTATTGCCACCACTACCTCCTTTCACCTTCGAGCAGCCCCGAGAGGCTCCGTCACCATTGCTCCAGGCGCCCAAGGCTACACACCCTTGCCCGCGCGACCCTTTCTTCCCGCTTCCATCTCCCGATCAGCGCGCATGAGCCG
>DATAPE010000224.1:0-4462 GCA_036265345.1 Actinomycetota bacterium | reverse complement strand
GGCTGGCCCGGGGGAGTAGAGGACCGCCGCTTTGGACGAAAAGCAGTAGCCCGGACGAAACCGCTGCCTCGCATGGAAAGCGACAACTTCCGCGAGATACTTCGCGGGCGATGTCGGAGGACCGCGTCCCCAGGTAGGGCGTCCAGAGATGGACGCGGCATACGACCCGGATGTCTGGCGCGACTTCGGTGTCGCGTTCGTCAGCGCGAGCGCTGCGCTGCTCGGACTGGTCTTCGTCGTCGTCTCGCTCCATCTGCGAGCGGTGATCGACGACCCGGTGCTTCGCCACCGGGCCGAGATCATCCTCGGGCTGCTCGCGACGACGCTCGCGGCCTCGGCGGCGCTGCTGATCCCGGGCCAGAGCCGAGAGGCGCTCGGCCTCGAGCTGATGCCGATCGCGCTCGCCTACATAACCCTGTCGGGCCTCGCGACCTTCCGCGCGACCCATTCCCCGCAGGGCATCTCGCGCGACCGCCTCGCTCGGTTCTTGATCGGTGTCCTCAGCGCCGGCCTAATCTTCACCGGCGGGCTGGGGCTACTCGTGCACGCTCTCGGAGGCGCCTATCTGGTGGGAGCGGGCGTCGTCCTCGGCGTGCTCATCGCGATGCTCGCGCTCTGGATCCTCTTCGTTGGCCTCGGGATCGAAGAGCCGGAACGATGAGCGCTTACGGCACATCCGCGGTCAGCTAGTCGCGAGATACTGCGTAGGCATGTCGCAGCAGAACGTCGAGGTCGTGCGCCGCTGGTACGACCTCTTCCAACGCGGGGCTTGGGAGAGCGCCGTTGGGGACGCTGACCCCGAGATCGAGATCATCGAGCCGCAGGGCGTGGTCGGCTCGCGGCGCTACCACGGACATGAGGGCCTCGTGGAGGCGCTCCGGGCCTGGCCTTCACATTGGGATGACTTCCAGGTCGAGTTGGTGCAGATCATCGACCCGGGCACCGATCAAGTCGTATCCCTGACCCGGCACCATGCACGGGGAAAGGGCAGTGGCGTTGAGGTGGAGCGGGAGCTTGCCTACTTGATCACGTTCCGCGACGCCAAGGCGATCCGCTGGGAGATGTTCCTGACCCTCGCCGAAGCCCTCGAAGCCGCCGGACTCTCGGAGTAGCGATGTCGCAGGAGAACGTGGAGATCGTCAAAAGGGTCCAGGTCAGCGGCGTCGATCTGGTCGAGTTGTTCAAGGCCTCGGCCCCTCCCGATCCCTCGGCGACAGGCATCGACGTGACCGCGTTCGGCAGCGATTTCGAGACTGAGTTCATTAAGCAATGACTACGGCGCGGCCTACACCGCCGACGGGCGAACGATCTACTTTGAACACGATCCGTGGCGCGGCAGCCCGAGCCTGATGAAGATGGGGGCATTCGGGAGGCCGGTGCAACGGGTATCGGTGCCTACGGAATCCGGGTTCCTCTCATATCCGGCCCCCAACCCCGAGGATGGCTGCGTGGTTGGGGGGAGCCAGCGTAGTGCGAGCGAGTTCGGGCTTTACGCCCCCGGCAAGGCCTGTCCCACCCAGGGCTGGCTCGGGGATGGCGGCGGCGGCCCGAGCTGGCAGCCGCTGCCCAAGGGTTAGGTAGCTCAGCGATTCTCGGGTCAGGTTCGCTTCTGCTTTGCGCGAAAAGCAGACGCGATCAGCCCGCATCTCATTAGGGGATAGGGGCGCCCTCGAGCAGGGAACAACGCAGCACCGGCGATCGCTGCCACAGGCCGCCTCCGTGCGCGCTTCATCCGGCGTCGCGGCGTATCGTCTGGGGGCAGTGCGGGAGGGGCGAGCGTCAAGAGCTGCAGGCTCGACATCGGTCGGGCTGGTCGCGGTCGCTGTGGTGGCGCTAGCCCTGCTGCCCGCTGCCAACGGGGAGGCGGCGGCCCGGGTGCCGAAGGATTTCTTCGGGATCGTCCAGTGGGAGCCCCCAGATGCGAAGGACGTCCAGCAGATGCGCGCGATCAGAGTCAGGACCATGCGCCTCTTCTTCAACTGGAGGGCGATCGAGCCGCAGCAGGGCGTCTACAGGTGGCCGGACGCCCTCGTCGCCACGCTCGCCGAGGACGGCATCCGGCCCGTGTTCACGATCCAGACTGCGCCCCAGTGGGCGACCGGTGATCCGAACCCGGGATCCCCGCCGATCACCGTCTCGGCCCGGAGCGCCTGGCAGGAGTTCCTGAAGCATGCAGTGCGACGATACGGTCCTACGGGGTCCTTCTGGCGCACGCACACCGACGTGCCCAAGATGGCGGTCACGACATGGCAGATCTGGAACGAGCCCAACCTCCCCAAGTCCTTCGCGCAACCGGAGACCGCTCCACCGACGTTGGTGCAGGACGCGCCCGAGGTATACGCGAAGCTGGTCGAAGCCTCCGACCGGGCGATCGGCAAGGAGGACCCTCATGCGCAGGTCGTCCTTGCGGGCCTTCTGGGCAATCCGAACAGGACGACGCAATCGAAGATGGCCCCGGAGAAATTCCTGGCGAAGTTCCTCGATGTCCAAGGGATCACCAGGCATTTCGATGCAGCGGGCCTCCACCCGTACGCCCCGACCGTAAAGACCTACGAGCGGATCGTTACGAAAATCCGCGGGGTGCTGAGAAGAGGAGGGGCCGGGAAGAAGGACCTGTGGCTGGACGAGGTCGGCTGGGGCTCCGCACAGGATGGGTTCAGCCTGAACAGGGGGAAGTGGGGTCAGGCGAAAATGCTGAGGAAGTCGTTCGCGCTGACTCTGGAGAACCGCAGGAAGTGGAACGTCGACCACCTGTACTGGTTCGACTGGCGCGACCCGGACCCTGGCGGCGCTGACGGGTGCAGCTTCTGTGATTCCGCGGGCCTGCTGAACTTCGATCGCACCCGCAAGCCCTCATACCGCGAGTTCCGGCACTTCACCAGCATGCAGGGCAAGTCCCACCGTAACCACCACCACGGCTAGCGCAGCGGGCACCGGTGCAGCCTGGCCCAGGTTGCGCTTCTGCTTTGCGCGAAAAGCAGAAGCCGCTGTCGCTTTCACGCGAAAGTACAAGAGGGAGCTGGCCTCCCATAAGGCTCGGGATACCGTGGCCACAGGGCAGGAGTTGCAACCCCCTCGCCGATACTCACGGCGTGCTCACGTGTTCTGGGTAGTGATGAGAGGGGAGGATGTAATGAGGCGAGCGCGCCTCGGAGGGCTCGCGCTGCTGGTGTCCATGGCGGCACTGACCGGTACCGCGCGTGCCAACTGGACGCCACCCCTCGCCATCGGTGTCAGCGGCGGCCCGCCGGTGACCCCGGACGTTGCCCTGGATGCGGCGGGAGATTCGACCTTCGTTTGGCAGCGCGTCTTTGGGCACCATGACTCGCGCGTTCAGTTGCGCCGGCGCTCCGCGGACGGGACCCTAGGAACGGCGCGGACGCTCTCGACCCCCGGATATGCCGCTGGGTCGGGTCGGGGCGTTGACGTGGCCCCAAATGGCGATGCCGTCGTCGTCTGGGGCCTCCACCGCGTCCAGGCACGCGCCGTCGCAGCCGACGGGACCCTCGGCCCGATTCAAGCGATCTCACCGCGCACTGACGGCTACTTCTTCCCCCAGCCGCAGGTAGTCGTCGACCGCTTCGGCAACGCGACTTTTGTGTGGACGAGCCCTCACGGCGACATCCGAAGCCGGATGCGGTTCGCGGACGGAACCCTCGGCCCGGTTCACCCCGTCACCGCAGGCAAAGACTCGTACTACGGATCCGTCGGGGTGGACGCTGCGGGGGATGCGATCTTCGCCTGGGTGGACGAGCAAAGCCACGGCATTCGAGCGCGCGTTCGCGCGCTCGACGGAACCTGGGGCCCGATCCACCGCGTCACGGATGGAGGGCCGATTAGCGGCCTTCGGCTCGCAGTCGATCCCGGCGGCGATGCCGTCTTTGCGTGGACGCGCGGCTTCGATGATGCGAGCCTGGTGAGCCGAAGCCTCGCCGCCGACGGGACGTTCAGCCCCGCAGCGAGGATCTCGGCCTCGGTCAGTGGGGACATCGGCGTTGCCATTACGGCCGCCGGTCGCGCTGTGCTGGTCTGGCGGGCCTGGACGGGTGAAGATGGGGTGATCCAGGCACGGACCCGTGCCCCCAGCGGGTCGCTCACCCCGGTGCAGACACTCTCACGCGGCTTCCTGGGCGCGCCTGAGGTTGGCGTGGATGAGGCGGGAAACGCGGTCTTCACCTGGTTCACATTCGACGGGATCGAGGTCCGCGCGCGCGCCAACGACGGAACCCTGGGACCGACCACGATGCTCGGACCTGGCGACGCTGGTCCTAGTGTCGCCGTCAATCCGGCTGGCGACGCCACCGTCGCATGGAATTCAGGTGTCCGGGAGCAGGCGGCCTTCGGGCCGTAGCCGCAGGCCGAGGAGGCCGTTTTCCCCGAGCCGCGGTCCGGGGGGGTCGGAGCTAGACGCCTGCGACCCCGATGAAATCCGCGAGGCGTAGCGGGAAAGGTTCTCTCGTTG
>DATAPE010000223.1:0-12420 GCA_036265345.1 Actinomycetota bacterium | reverse complement strand
GTTCTCTCGCACCCGCAATTTCGACGCGCTGCTCCGCGTGGGCCAGGTCGACATCCTGCTAGCCCCGACGCTCTCGATGATTCCCCTCGGTGGATTCCTCAGCTCCGGTGGCGTCGGTCTTTGGGGGATCCTCGCCCCGCTTGCCGCGCTCGTGTTCAGCGACGTCAGGTCGGCGGTCCGCTGGTACGTCGCGTTTCTCGTCGTGTTCCTCGGGTCCGGGATCGCCGGCCAGGTTGTGGGCCCCATCTGGGAGCCGCTGCCCGGCTGGTTCACGAGCACGATGTTGGCCCTAAACATCGCGGTCGGCGGCATCATCGTGTTCACGCTCCTCGCGGTGTTCGCCAGCCAGCGCCGCGATGCGCTGGCGGCGCTCCGACTGGAACAGGCGAAGGCCGAAAACCTCCTGCTGAATATCTTGCCTCGCTCGATCGCCGACAAGCTCAAGGCACAGACTCAGCCGATCGCGGACCAGTTCGGCTCGGCCTCGATCCTGTTCGCCGACGTTGTGGACTTCACACCCTGGTCGGAGCGGCTTCCACCTGCCGAGGTGGTCGGTTACCTCGATCATTTGTTCAGTCACTTCGACGGCCTCGCGGATCGTTACGGCCTCGAGAAGATCAAGACCATCGGCGACTGCTACATGGTTGCCGCCGGCGTTCCAACTCCACGCTCCGACCATGCTCGTGCGCTCGCTCTTATGGCGCTCGACATGCTGGACGCGATGAGTTCGGACGCCCCGATGGGCCACCTCGGCCTCGACCTCCGGATAGGCATCAATTCAGGCCCGGTGGTGGCCGGGGTGATCGGCCGGAAGCGCTTCCTATATGACCTCTGGGGGGACGCTGTAAACACCGCCAGTCGTATGGAGTCGCACGGGACGCCAAAGCGGATCCAGATCACTCGCTCGACATACGAATTGCTCGGTGACGAGTTCGAGTGCGAACCGCGAGGGACGATTGTGGTCAAAGGCAAGGGCGAAGTCGAGGCGTGGTATCTCGTCGGCCCTCGAGCGAACCTGTAGTCCTAAGCACCGCCCAAGCCAAGGCTATGCACCTCCCTAAGGCCTGAGTCCCAGAACCAGGACGCTGCCACGGGATCGGCGCCTGAGGAGGAAATCCGTACCGGCCCCCCCATGAGGAGCCGTCTGGCCCTTGGTCAGGGTTGGCATTTCCAGCATCCTGGATACAAGGAGAAGTTTTCTCCATCGAAGGAGACCAAAGTGGCACAGACAATGGCAGCGAAGTCGATGGCATCACGGAGCCCCAATAGGGTTGCCGTGGCGGGTCGCATGGAACGCAGTTTGGTGGATCGATTGGTCAGTTGGACCGGCGTGGTTGTTGCAGTTGCCCTGCTAGCGCTCGGGGGTGCTGCGATCTTCGGCGGATCGTTCGCTCTGAGCAACGTCAAGGACCGTCTCGTTCCCGAGAAAATCAGCTTCCCGCCCGCGTCAGCGATGACGCCGCAGGAAAAGGTAGAGATCGGAACCTTCGCCGGCCAAAGGGTAGACACGGGACCCGAAGCGGAAGCGTTCTCGCGCTACATCGGAGGGCACCTCAAGCTAATCAACAACGGCGCCACCTACTCCGAGACCTCTTCAGCAGCCAGAGTGGAAGGCATCCCTGCCAAGCAGGCAGCGGACCTCTCCATAAAGGCTGACCTCTTGTTCAAGGGAGAGACGCTCAGATCCATCTTGCTGAACGCCTACGGTTGGTGGACCGTTGGACAGATCACGCTGTGGGCGGGGATCGGTGCAGTCATCGCCGGGCTTCTCCTCTCGGTCTTCTCAGCACTCGGTTTCTTCCACGCCGCAAGGCGAGGAACCAACTGAACCCGCTTACCGAATCGCGGATCTGACCACCCGGTGAAGGCGCTCCGCAAGGGGCGCCTTTTCCGCGTTCTTAGTCGGGCTGCATTCAGCGCAATGGCTCAGGACAAACTTGTCCCCGTCGGACAGCAGAGGTCAGTGATTCATCCGCCCCTCCGGTTTGCCGGAACCTCGCCCAACGGCCGCAGCCACTTGAACGCGGTGCTTCCTTGACCCTCCGTGCCGGCGGTTGGTAGGCGAAGCCGTCGGCCCTGGTTGGCGCGAGGTGAATCTCTTTGCCCAGGTATCGGCTCCCCTAGTCGTGGTGCGCTGCAACGCCCTGTGTTCGGATTTCTCTTGCTCAGGTCGCTCATTTCCACCAAGCGACCTCCACAGCACCACTCCAAGCGCCAACATGGCGATCAAGATACCTACAGCTTGAAGAATGTCAGCTTCTGATCCTGGAACCATTCTCCCTCCCTCTATCCGTGTTACCACTCAACGATTACCTGCCTACCGCAGCTGGGTTATCAAACGGTTAAGGGACTGCTAGTGGGGGGAAGTTTCGCGATCGGGACCAAGCAAAGCGATGGACTTACCTGGTGTAGCGTTCCCTTGCCATCGGCAGAAAGGGGTTTCAGAGATGCTGACCGACGCTCGCACGCACACGACCCTGCCGGTGGAGGATCCCGCTCGAGCCAGGGCGTTCTATGCAAACCAACTCGGCTTGGAGCCGGTATCCGAGTCGCTCGGCGGCAACTTTTATGAGACCGGGGGCACACGGTTTCTGCTCTTCCCTACGCAAGGACGTCCCAGCGGGACGCACACGCAGATGGGGTTTGTGGTTGACAACGTCGAAGCCACGGTTGCGGCGTTGAAGGAGCGAGGTGTCGAGTTCGAGGAGTACGACTTCCCCGCCTTTGACAAGGCCACGAGCATCGCGCAGACAGGCTCGGTGCGATCGGCATGGTTCAAGGACAGTGAGGGCAACCTGTTGGGCGTGGTGCAGCTGTCCGAGTAGCACCGAGGTGCTCCCGCTCGACGTGCGGACGTTCGTAATCGACTCGGAGTATGCGGATGACCCCTCGGTGACGTTCGGAGGCCTCAACGTGGCCGCCCAGCCGAGAGTGCTCTATGGCATGCTGTGGCGACTTCCACGTCTCGACGCTTAATGGGTTGGCCAGCGACGTGCTGTCTGATCTGATCAGCGCCGATGCAATCAATAACCTAGACAAGCACTCATAGCAGATATACGCTTGTGTTCCTGGAGAGTCGGTGTGGCGGCCAATGATCCGACGAGCATCTTTCTCCAACGCCCTTTGATTCAGGCTCTAGCTCCTCTAGGCCGTTTCGGCGGGTGTTGAGGCTAGGAGATCCGATGTCTGACCCACAAGGCGCTCGAAGCCAGTTCATCTGGGCGGGACGAGGGAAGCGCCTGCGAGACAGAAACTCCAGGGAAGGTGGCGACGAGAGGGATCAAGGCGCTACGGACCGAAACCCTGATCACAGCACGAAATACCGTCTTGGGTTCAAGCGCCGGCACCAATCCCGTCCCCAGACCAATGGTCTAGAGATTTCAATGGTCGATCAGGTCCCGACTGTCGAGTTGCGTGAGAAGCGCCTCGCAGCGTGGCTCGAGGCCATGCTCGAGCAGGAGATAGAACGTAATCGCTGAAGGATGAATACGCGTCAGTGACTGGGATCGTCTGCGAGGGCAAAGGCCGGAGCTCTTGCCTGAGTTCTGCCGGAATTGCGCAAACTAGCCGCAGTCAGACTGGCCCGCCGATGTGCCGAGGCGGGCGCCCACGCCCCGGTCTGGCGTCATCCTCCCCATTGGGGATCGCATCGAATGTCCGCGGCGGTTCGGTCTCTCGCGGAGATGCCTTCCTCTGCTCCAGAGCCAGGTCGTCAGCAGAATCACGAGCACGCAGCACTGCGACGACATACCTGTGCAGAGCCTTGTTGATCTCCTCGGATTCCATGCAGAGCTATTCGACTAAGCGAAGCGGGTTCCGTATCGGTAGCTATACGTAGGAAGACCAAATGGGGCAGCGAGCGGCTTTCCCCAACTGAAGCCTTCACCGACGCGACACACCCGGTTCGCCGGGAAGTGGGGACAAACCGTGCCCTTCCTTCGGGCTCCCTTCGAGGATCTGCAAGGAGCGAATCACAAGCTGATGCAACGTCTGAACCCACACCGCCCGCACCAGAACAGTCTCGTCCCCGGTCCAGAAGGAGGTGATCGTCACGAACTCACTAGCCGTCAATGGCTGGGCGTCTTCGTCGCCGAGTGGAACGACGACCCGAACTTCGGCGTCCTGTGACCGGAAGAGAACTTCCAAATCTCCGATGAGCTGGGTCTCGAGTTCTTCGCTCAGATAGCTGGTGACCAGGTCCTGATCCTGGGTCACAACAGCATTAGCGAACGCTTCCCCGTAAGAGAGCACGTTGGCAGCATCCAACAAGCAACCATCCCCTTGATTAGATATAAGCCCCCAGGCATCAAGCCACAGCAGCAGGGCAGGCACAAGCAGAGCAATCACCCGGAGAGTCGCAGGAATCACCTCGGATGAAGTCGCTGCCATCACGCGGTTGTCATGTAATTCCAGCATTGCGGAGCCGATCGGCCTTACACGCTGGAATCACAAGAATCATCGCCACCGGCGCGCCCTCCACTCCCGCAATAAGGCCCGTGCTTGAGATCCTGGAAACGCAGTTCTCGGAATCTTGTCGATAGCGGCCGTGATCGACAATTGTTTGACCACGACCAGGGAGGAGAAGGATGCACATCACGCGCAATTCACTCGAGACCGCCCCGGGGCCAACAGACTGGTTCACCGGCACGGTTTTCATCGACACGATCGCTACACCCTCGGAACCTTCGCGCCTGGCAGCCTCCAGCGTGCATTTCACGCCGGGGGCCCGGACCGCGTGGCACACTCACCCGTTCGGTCAGACGATCTACGTCACCGAAGGCGTCGGTCGGTGCCAGCGTCGTGGCGGCCCGGCCGAAGTTATCCGCCCTGGTGACCGCGTTTTCTTCGAGCCGGGCGAGGATCACTGGCACGGCGCTTCCCCAACTCGCTTCATGACTCACATCGCCATGCAGGAGGTCGATGAAGCCGGCAGCCCCGCGACCTGGGGTGAGCACGTCACCGACGAGGAGTACGAGGCTGCGGCCCCGCTTTGATAGCGTCGCCGGATGCGCTGGACTCTGGGCTTCATCCTCGCTGCCTCGGTGCTGTTCGGCGCGAGCTGCGGCGAGCCTTCGACGAATCCGTCGGCATCGGGCTCCGGACCCAGCTCCTCGAGTTGCGCCAAGGGGAATCTCCATCTTGTTCAAGCCGGCCAGCTGACGATCGGGACGGACAATCCCGCTTACCCCCCATGGTTCGCGGGCGGAACCAAGTCCGGGTCGAAGTGGAAGATCAACGACCCCACCACGGGCAAGGGCTACGAGTCCGCGGTTGCCTACGCGGTCGCAAAGGGGCTCGGATTCTCTCGTGACGAAGTCCAGTGGACCTACGTTCCGTTCAGCAGAGCTTTTGCTCCGGGCCCGAAGCCGTTCGATTTCGACATCAACCAGATCTCAGACAGGCCCCAGCGCGCCAAGGCTGTCGACTTCAGCGATTCTTACTACGA
This sequence comes from Actinomycetota bacterium, assembly GCA_036265345.1. Taxonomy (GTDB): domain Bacteria; phylum Actinomycetota; class CADDZG01; order CADDZG01; family WHSQ01; genus DATAPE01. Next base: position 6,974 of record DATAPE010000223.1, on the reverse strand, counting down.
CGTTAATCAGGCTCTGGTCGTTAACAAAGGCACGCCGATCGCCTCAGTCCATTCGATAGCCGGCCTGCGGCCGTTCAAGCTTGGAGCGCAGCTCGGCACGACCAGCTACGACTACATCACAACCACGATCAAACCCTCGCAAAAGCCTGCAGTCTTTCCGTCCAATGCGGGGGCCGTGCAAGCACTGAAGAATAAACAGATCGACGGCTTGGTCGTTGACCTTCCCACCGCGTTCTATGTAACGGGGGCCCAGGTGCCGGGATCGACGGTCTTGGGCCAATTCCCGTCTCTAGCCGGCGAGCACTTCGGGATGGTATTTGCAAAGGGCAATCCTCTTGTCTCCTGTGTCAACAAAACGTTAGGAAGGTTGCGCGCCAACGGGACGCTTCAGCACTTCCAAGACCAGTGGCTAGCGAAGGCGACCGGCGCGGCGATCTTGAAATAGCGCCTCGCCGCTCACGCATCCTGGACGTAACGGGTTCGGGCAACGACGGCCGGCGCGGCTTGGTGATCGCGCTCATCAGCACCGTCATTTTCTTGTTGCTGGTTGGCTTCGCCATCTCTCGTGCGCCAGGGTGGCAGGAGGTGCGGCGAGCGTTCTTCGACTGGGGCTACTTCAAGGAGTCCTTCCCGGAGATCGCGCGCGCGTTCATGTTGAACGTGAAGATCTTCATGATTGCCGAGGTCTTCATCCTCGTCTTCGCCCTACTGCTAGCCGTTCTGCGAAGCCTGCCCGGGCCTGTTTTCTTTCCCCTGCGTGCCTTCGCCGTCGTTTACACGGACTTCTTTCGCGGCGTCCCGACGATCCTTGTGATCACGTTGCTGGGCTTCGGTGCTCCTGCGCTGCAGCTCCAGGGGATCCCTACCTCGACCACCTTCTGGGGGATAGTTGCGCTGGTGCTGGTCTACAGCGCCTACGTATCGGAGGTCTACCGCGCCGGGATCGAGTCGGTCCACCCCAGCCAGGAGATGGCGGCACGGTCCCTTGGCTTGTCACGGGGCCAAACCCTTCGACGCGTGATCCTGCCCCAAGCGGTCCGCCGCGTGATCCCGCCGTTGCTGAACGACTTTATCGGTCTGCAGAAGGACACGGCCCTCGTCGGGACGCTCGGAGCAGTGGAGGCGTTCCAGCAAGCTCAGATCGATGCCAATGCCACCTTCAACTACACCGCGCTCCTGGCGGCTGCGGTGCTGTTCGTCGCGATCACGATCCCCCTGGCGCGGTTTACGGATTGGTTGATCCTGCGCGACCGGCGCCGGCGTGAGGCCTCTGGGACTCTGGCGTGAACGAGGCCTTGAGGGTCGAGCGGCTGCACAAGTCTTTCGGTCGCATCGAAGTGCTCCGGGGCGTCGACCTCGTGGTGGCGGAGCACCAGGTCATCTGCCTCATCGGCGCCTCGGGCTCTGGAAAGTCGACTCTCCTTCGCTGCATCAATGTTCTTGAGCGGATCGACTCGGGACGGATCCTGGTTGAAGGGCGCGACGTCACCGCGCGAGGTGTCGACGTCAATGAGATCCGGCGCCAGATCGGGATCGTCTTTCAAGCCTTCAATCTGTTCCCACACATGAGCGTCCTGCGCAACATCACCCTTGCTCCCCGTGATGTACTCGATCTTTCACGCTCTGAGGCGGAGGAGCGTGCGGTGGCGCTCCTCGAACGCTTCGGACTCGGGGACAAACGCGACGAGTATCCGGATCGCCTCTCGGGAGGCCAGCAGCAGCGCGTCGCGATCGTCCGGGCACTCGCGATGCAGCCGCGGCTCATGCTTCTCGATGAGGTTACGAGTGCGCTCGACCCAGAGCTCGTCGCGGAGGTTCTAGAAGTGATCCGCGAGCTCGCGACCGGTGCCATGACGATGGTGATCGCGACTCACGAGATGGCGTTCGCCCGCGACATCGCCTCGCGGGTTTGTTTTCTCGATGATGGGATGATCCTCGAGGAGGGCCCGCCAGAGCAGATCTTCACCGAGCCGCGTGAGGCCCGCACGCAGCGTTTCCTTCAACGGATCATCGCCGCGGGCCGACTGTAGGCGGGTCTAGCAGGGCGGCGGGTTGGGTGCTTGGCTAGGTCGTGGAGGCGGAGCGTAACTTCCTGCGTCGCTCGATCGCATCGAGGATGGCATCGAGGCCGAATTCGAACTCTTCGCGGTAGTCGTAGCCTGACTTAGCGAACTCCACGCCGATCTCAGCGAGGTACGGGTACTCGTTCGCGTGGGACGGCTGCTCGGCGGCGATGACCCGCAGTCTCGTCTCCGCCTCGGCCGGAATATCGATCGGCAGGGTTTTCTCCTGAAGGGCGGAGCCGTAGATGTAGCTGTCCATGAGGCTGTACGCGTGCACAGCCATCCGGAACGGCAAGCCCGCGTCCTTCCGCAGGCACGCCATCGTCGCGTTGTGATGTCTGAGGTTAGCGGGCCCAGGCGCTCGGACCTCCATCAAGCCCACGGCCCAGGGATGGCGTGAGAGACCTTCTCGCATAGAGATCGCCCGGGCACGCATCGCCGACCGCCAGCTGCCTCCGCCGGGGAATTCGAGCTCTTCGAAGACGATGTCGACCATGGCATCCAGGAGCTCGTCCTTGTTGGCGACGTGCTTGTAGAGGGCCATCGGCACCACGCCAAGCTTGTCCGCCAGTTTTCGCATGCTCAAGGAATCGAGGCCCCCGCGGTCGGCGAGGGCCACGGCGGTTCGGACCACGCGGTCTCGCTTCAAGGGTCTCCGACGCGAAGCAGCCCCCACCCGCTCAGCCAATCTCGATCACTCCCTGCTCCACCGGATTTCTGTTGACAAGTGTACGCCGTACACTTATTCTTAGCACAGGTGTACGGCGTACACCTACCGGGAGAAACCCGTTTCATGTCCCAACTGTCAAGCCGAAAGGTAATCATTTGAATCCTCAGAAGATTGCAAGGATCACGGGCATTTTGTTGCTCATCACGTTCGTCGCGTCGATACCCGCACAGCTCATCCTCTATAAGCCTTTGCTGGATCACGTTAACTACATACTCGGCTCCGGCTCCGACACGCGCATCTACTGGGGCGCGCTCTTGGAAGCCATCCTCGTTGTCGCGAATATCGGGACAGCAGTTGTGCTCTACCCCATCGTAAAGCGGCAGAATGAAGTCTTAGCCCTGGGGTATGTGGCCGAGCGTATAGCTGAGTCAGTGGTCATCATGATGGGCATCTTCAGCCTCCTGTCCATCGTTACCTTGCACCAGGACCTGGCGGGTGCTTCCGGAGCAAATGCTGCGTCGCTCGTTACCGCCGGCAGGTCGCTGGTCGCGTTCCACGATTGGACGTTCTTGTTCGGCCCCGGCTTCTTGGATGGCATCGGTACCGGAATATTTCTGGGTTACCTGATGTACCGCTCGAACCTGGTGCCTCGACGGATGGCCATGCTGGGGCTCATCGGCGGGCCGCTGCTCCTCATAGGTTTCGTCGGCGTGTTGTTCGGGGTCTTCGAAGCAGGTTCCGGATGGCAGGTGCTTGCGACCGCCTTCGAGTTCGTGTGGGAGCTGTCGCTCGGGATCTACCTCTTAGTCTGGGGGTTCAAGCCACAGGCGGTTGTGGCCTTGGGGACCCGCGGGCCAGCAACGGAGCCCACTCTGGCTGCTGCCTAACAACCTCAAGGGCGACTCCTGTCGCCTGCGACCAACTTCAGAGGACGCTCCCGGGTGGCGCCGGGAGCGTTCCCGCGTTCGCCTCGACAAGTGGTTGACCCGACTTGGACAAGTGGTTGACCCGACTTGGGAGCCGAGATCTCCCTCTAGAGGCGATCCCAGCCGAGCGGCAGCTTAGGCAGTTCCCAGTCGGGCTCCGGTTGGAACTGTTCCCAGCCGGTAGGGAAGGGCCATTGCTCGAGCACGCGCGCCGCTTCCTCCCGGACGTCCTCCGCGTCGACGAGGCCCAACGAGGCGGCGTGTTCAAGCTCGTCCTCATCCTTCCAACGCACCGTTGAGTCGGCGGCGACGATCAAGTCGAGCTTGTGATCGACCATGTCGAAGCTGACGCCGTTCCATCCGAGCGTGCGCTCGAAGTTCACGTACCAGTTGTCGAAAGCGCCGTCTTCATTCCAGAAAAGCCAGATCGAATGACGGCCATCCGGTTTCAGGAGCGCGAGCGTGTCGCGGTCGGCGATCCTGTCGGCAAGGACGGCATCGCGATTCGGGATCCGGACCTCGCGGCCGGCAGCGTCGACGCGGTACTTCGCCGGCGATCCTTTCGGTATCCACAGGGCCACTTGCTCTCCGCCGCTGGCGACGACCCGGCATGCGTTAGCGCGCCAGACGCGCTCGAACCAGATATCCCGCAGAGCCACGTCGGATCCAAGTTGAGCCACCCCGGTGGACGCTAGCACCCGGCGTGAAGCCGCCGAGCATGTTTCGTCGCGTGTCTCTGCCGAACTGAGGCGGTCAATGTGGGAGGCTCCCCACGATGCCAACCGACATTCCGATGGGAGATCTTGCTGCTGCTAAAGATTTCGTGCTGCGCACCGCGCGGTTGCTCGAGCGGCATCGGTTTGCGTTCCTCTTCGAGCGCGGTCGAGCTGCGGAAGTCGTCACTACGCTGCGGGCGTACCAGAACCCAGACGGAGGCTTCGGCAACGCCCTGGAGCCGGATCTGCGCGGCAAGGAGAGTCAACCTGTCCCGCTCGAACATGCGCTCAAGATCCTCGATGAGGTCGGCGATTTCGACGCCGACATCGTTCTCCGCAGTTGTGACTGGCTCACCGCAGCAACGACCGAGGCTGGCGGCGTGCCCTTCGTCCTGCCTTCGGTTGCCGATGCCCCGCATGCCCCCTGGTGGGTTCCGACCGGCGCTCCCTCGCTGAATCCGACTGCTGGGATCGCCGGACTCCTCCACAAGCACGAAGTGAGCCACCCGTGGTTGGCAAAGGCAACCACATACTGCTGGGATGCTTTGTCGCAGGCCGTCGATGATCTGGGGCCCGACGACACGATCTCGGTCCTAGCGTTTCTGGAGCACGCCCCCGATCGCAAACGTGCGGAAGCCGCCTTCGAGCTTCTCGCCCCCCGGGTTGCTACCGAGCTCGTTGCCCTAGATCCTGCTGCGCCTGGCTACGTGAAGACGCCGTTGGATTTCGCGCCACGTCCCGACAGCCTGTCGGCTCGACTCTTCGACGACGACACCATCATGCTGCATCTCGACGCGCTTGCGGCCCGACAGCAGGACGACGGCGGTTGGCCCATCACCTGGGAGCCACCAAGCGGCGCTGCGGTTGAGGAGTGGCGGGGAATCATGACCATCAAGCAGCTCGCCGTTCTCGATAGCTACGGGCGCTTGGATCAAACTGCCTGAGTTTCCGCCCCACCTGCCGGGGCGGGCGTCGAGAAGTAGGTTCACTCACTCGGTTCGAAGGCAACCGAGGCCGTCGTGCCATTTTTCCGGCTCAGTCAAGTCTGTGAAGAGGATAGAAGACCGTGGAATTGGCCCCACCTGGAGGCAGAATTGGGATGCGATCTACGTCCTGGTTTGCTTATCGTGGTTCCGTGTGTTCGACGCTGAGCACGGGCTGGCCAATAGGGGAGTCGATGGGTAGGCGGAACCGAATCGCGGTGGGGCCCAGTCGCATCTTGGTGATCTTCGCCCTGGTTGTCATCGGCCTCGCGCTTTCGAGCTGCAACCAAACTTCTACCGACGTGAACGCTGACGGACCGGTGAGCAAACACTCCTCCCCTCCTGCAACTAACCAGTCACCAGGGGCTGGCAACTCTCCTTTGGCATCCCCGAGCGCCCCAACGCAGTTAGGAGCCCTCAACCTCATCATCAGCTCGGAGGACCGCGCCTCGCTCCGGACGACTTTCCTCTCTAATCTCCTCATCTCACATCCCTCTGCTGTGAAGGGCCCCCTCCCGGGCAGCGTCTACTACGCGCGCTATCGAGGCACGGACTGGGCCATCGCGACCTTTTCGATGCCGGGGACGGGCACGGACGACCAGCCCGAACGATTCCGTCGGCCCGCCGGTGGCGGTCAGTGGACCGATCTGGGGGACACCGGCGAGCCACTGACTGAGTCCGGGATCCCCTGCCCGGTTCTTCTCGTGTGGAGCTTCGTCAAGTCTTGTTGAGGTCGCCGAGGGTCTAGTCGGGTACCCATTGTCCCTGACCCTCGGACTTCGGCCTCGACCGGTCGATCATGCGAGCGATCCTGACGGTCTCCGCGGCTGCTAGGTGCTGATCGCCATTACGTACTGGGTTGGAGATTTGGTTAGAGGGCCATCAGCGCGGTGGGCCTTCTCCGACGAGCCCGTCTACCGATTCTCGGATGAGGTCGGCGTGGCCGAGGTGCCGTGCGTACTCCTCGATCAGGTCGATCAGGATGCGCCGCAGGTTGGGTGCCTTACCGCGATACTCCGGGTTTTCGGAGTCGGGGTTGGTGAACTTGCCGAGCTGCTCCAGGCCACCGTGAGTTAGTGCTTCCGCGACGATGGCGCGGGAGCGGTCGGTGGCCTCCCGCCACAACGTTATGAGCTCTTCCGGACTGTTCTCGGCCGCCGAGTGCCACTCCCAGTCGCGGTCTGCCTCCCAGTCGACCTCGTTCCACGGGGGCCCGGAATCCTCTACCCCGAACCACAACCGGGCGAAGTGGTAGTCCTCGACCAGGGCCATGTGCTTGAGTAGTCCGCCCAGGGTGATCGTCGAGGGAGGAAGAGTCGTTCTCAGGCCCGCGGCGTCGAGGCCGCCACACTTCCACGCGAAGAGCCAGCGCTGGCGTTCCAAGGAGCCCAGCACGGCGGAAGTGTCGTCACCGGCGAGGGGAGGTTCCGGGCAAACCTGTTCGCTACGGTCAGTCATGGGCGGCGAGTGTACAGGCGACCATAGGACGAACAGACTCGATCGGCCCAGTAGTCTTTGCGCCGAATATGGCCTACGACGAGGATCTGGCGGATCGACTTCGTGAGCTGCTGGCCCGTGAGAAGGCGATCACCGAGAAGAAGATGTTCGGCGGCCTC
>DATAPE010000222.1:0-7680 GCA_036265345.1 Actinomycetota bacterium | reverse complement strand
CTCACTCCGACCGGCGGCATAGACACCGGCCCCCTCGTGCCTCAGCACGCCGCCGCGCTCGACAGTTGCGGGGCGAGCTTCCAATTGCTCGATGGAGCCACCGTCAACGCGCGGTTCCCCGGCCTCACGCTTCCATCAGATGCCGAAGCTCTCTATCAGCCAGACGCTGCAGTCATCGCCGCGGATCGTGCGTGGCGAGCGCTAACCGCGTCCGCGGTGGAGGCGGGGGCCGATCTGCGAGACCACACAATGGTGACCGAGGTGGTTCCGCGCTCGGACGGAGTCGAGGTAGCAGCGGACGGTGTTCGCCTGCATGCGGACACTGCGGTGGTTACGGCGGGGGCCTGGGCGAGGGAGCTTCTGGACACCATTGATATAGAGCTCGGTGTCGTCCCAACGCGGGAGACGGTCGCCTACTTCCACGCTTCGATCCCGAACGTCCCCGTGCTGGTGGCGTGGAGTGACCCCGCCTTCTATGCGCTTCCCACCCCTCTCGGGATCAAAGCCGGACACCACATCGCGGGCCCCCCCGCCGATCCCGATCAAGAGGGGAGTCCCGCTGCGGGGTCGGTCGCCCGCTTGTCAGAAGGGGTCGCCGGGATGTTTGCCGGCGTCGATCCCACGCCGCAGCTGGCAGAGACGTGCTTCTACACGAACACGCCAGACGAGCACTTCGTGCTCGAGCGCCACGGGCAGGTCGTGGTGGGCTCGCCGTGCAGCGGTCACGGCTTCAAATTCGCCCCCCTCATCGGTCGCCGTCTGGCCGACCTGTGCGGCGTCTGACCAGGTCAGATGCGTCTCCAGCCCTTGGGTTAGGGCGCCCTAACTGATAGGCTCAGATCTCCGGCTCGCAACCCCTTGGAGACAAGCCTGAAATGAGCACCGAACTGACGCGCCCCGCCGTGGAAGCCCTGTCGGCCGAGCTCCGCGAGCCCAGCTGGCTCCTCGAGCGGCGCCTCGATGCCTTCGACATCTTTGAAAAGCTCGACGACCCCGACCCCAAGAGCGAGGACTGGCGCTACGTCGACGTCCGGGGGTTCGATTTCAGCACCTTTGCGGCCCCCCAGCCCCGGTCCGTGGCACTCGATGTCCCAGAGGACCTTGCGAAGAAGGGGGTCATCTTCGCCGAGATGCGGACGGCGGTCACCGATTATCCCGAGCTGGTACAGGAGCATTTCTTCACCGACGTGCCGGTGGACGAGCACAAGTTCACCGCTCTGCACGCGGCCTTCTTCTCCGAGGGCGTCGTCCTCTACGTGCCGCCCGGCGTCGAGGTCGAATTCCCGCTCGAGGTCCTTCGCCGGCTCGACTCCGGCGGTTCGACCTTCCCTCACACCAGCATCGTCGTAGATGAGAATGCAAGCCTCACTTTCGTGGACCGCTTCGCGTCGGACGACGCCGGCGATCCCGCCCTGTGCGCCAGCGTCGTCGAGGTCGAAGCCCGCCGCGGCGCCTTGGTCAACTACATCTCCCTCCAGCAATGGGGGCGAAAGGTCCAGCACTTCCAGACGCAGCGGTTCACCGGCCACCGCGACTCGACGGTGCGAAGCCTCGCCGTCAACCTTGGTTCGAGGTTCGGCCGCACCCAGGTTGAGTGCGTTCTCAAAGGTGAAGGTTCGTTCTCCGAGATGCTCGGTCTGTACTTCGCAGACACGAACCAGCATTTCGCGCAGCGAACGTTGCAATCGCACAACGCTCCGCACTCGACCTCGGACCTTCTCTACAAGGGCGCGCTGAAAGAGAACTCGCGCTCGGAGTACTCCGGGTTGATCAAGGTGTTGCAGGGGGCCCAGGGGACCGACGCCTATCAGGCGAACCGCAACCTGGTCCTGTCCGAGGACGCGATGGCCCGCTCGATCCCGCAGCTCGAGATCGAGGCGAACGAAGTGCGGTGCACGCACGGAGCGACGGTGTCCCCGGTGGAAGAGGAACACCTCTTCTATCTGATGAGTCGCGGTATCGACCGGGTGACCGCGCAGAAGCTGGTCGTGTTCGGGTTCTTCGGCGAGGTCCTCGACCGCATCCTCGTGCCGGCAGTGCGCGAGGAGCTTGCGGACGCGATCGCAGCGAAGGTCGAAGGCTCCGGCGGCGCACTCGAGATGGCGGTGTGAGGACGTGGAGCGCAACCGTGGCTGATTTCCAGAACGTAGCGAAGCTCGACGACATCCCCGATGAGGGGATGCTGCAGGTCATCGCGCACGGCGAGCCCGTCGGGTTGTACCGAGTCGGCGAGGATGTCTATGCGATCAACGACTACTGCACTCACGAGCAAACCTTCCTTACCGATGGCGAGTTCGATGCTGAGGAGCTCGAGGTCGAATGTCCGCTTCACGGCTCCCGCTTCAACGTCGTCTCCGGTGAAGTGCGGATCCTGCCTGCCACGAAACCGGTGGCTACATACGAAGACAGAGTCGAGGGCGACGAGATTCTCGTCGGCTCTCGTACCAGTTAAAGGAGTGGGTTGATGGCCGAGAAACTTTTGCAGATCCAAGACTTGCGCGTCGAGGTAGAGGGGAAGGAGATCCTGCGCGGTCTCAACCTCGAGCTGGATTTCGGCCAGATCCACGCCATCATGGGCCCGAACGGCTCGGGTAAGTCGACGTTGGCCTACGTGCTGACCGGGCGTCCCGGCTACGTGGTGACCGGGGGCCGGGTCCTCTACAAGGGCGAAGACATCCTGGCGCTGGCCCCCGACGAGCGCGCCCAACGAGGCATCTTCCTGGCGTTCCAGTACCCGACGGAGGTGCCTGGGGTCTCCGTTGTCAACTTCACCCGCACCGCGTACAACGCGACGCACCCCGATGACCAGAAGTCGGCGATGCAGTTCCGCATGTACCTGCAGGAGAAGATCGAATTGCTGGAGATCCCTCCCGAGCTGGTCGACCGCTACGTGAACCAGGGGTTCTCGGGCGGCGAAAAGAAGCGCAACGAGATCTTGCAGATGGCGGTGCTCCGCCCGGAGCTGGCGATCCTCGACGAGACCGATTCGGGCCTGGACATCGACGCGCTGCGTCACGTCGCCGAGGGAGTGAACCGCCTGTCCGGCCCCGAAGTGGGGATACTTCTCATCACCCACTACCAGCGACTGCTCAACTACATCAAGCCCGACAGGGTGCACGTGTTGATGAGCGGCCGGATCGTCGAAACCGGTGGGTTCGAATTGGCGGAGCGTCTCGAGGCCGAAGGGTACGCTCAGATGGGCAAGGCGATAGGTCTCACAGACGAAGAGCTTGCAGAGGTCGAGGAGCAACGGGAGGCGACGGTTTGATCGCGCGGAGAACGATGACGCAAGAGAAGGAAGAGCGATGTTAGACGCAGAGGTCGTCCGCAAGGACTTTCCGATCTTCGAGACACTCGCCCATGGCAAGCGTCTCGTGTACCTGGATTCCGCCGCCACTTCCCAGAAACCCCGTTACGTGATCGACCGCATGATTCGCTTCTACGAAACCGAGAACGCCAATGTCCATCGCGGCATCTACGAGCTCGGTGAGAAGGCAACCGCCGCATTCGAAGCCGCCCGCCAGACCTGCGCCAACTTCATCGGCGCCCGCGATCCCCGCTCCATCGTGTTCACCCGTGGCACCACCGAGTCGATAAACCTCGTTCGTTTCACGTGGGCCAAGGAGAACGTTAAGGCGGGTGACGAGATCCTCATCACCGAGATGGAGCACCACTCCAACCTCATTCCGTGGCAGCTGCTTGCGGCCGAGAATGGCGCGGTGCTGCGTCATCTTCCGATCGACGACGAGGGCATGCTGCGTCTCGATCTCCTCGACGAGTTCATCACCGACAGGACCAAGCTTGTGGCGCTGTCGCTGATGTCCAACGTGCTCGGGACGATCAACCCGGTCCGTACGGTGGCCGATGCCGCGCACGCCGCGGGGGCCCGGGTGCTGGTCGATGCGGCCCAGGGAGCTCCGCATCTCGGCTTCGATGTGAACGAGCTGGATGCCGACTTCGTGGCGCTCTCCGCCCACAAGATGTGCGGGCCTTCCGGGGCTGGGCTGCTGTATGGGCGGATCGATCTGCTTGAAGAGATGCCGCCGTTCCACGGGGGCGGCGAGATGATCCGCGAGGTGTGGGCCGACCACGCAACGTGGGCCGACGTTCCCTACAAGTTCGAGGCCGGAACGATGAACGCGGCCGACGTCGTCGGCATGGCGGCGGGGATCGAGTATGTCGAGGCGTTGGGCATGGATTCGATCCGCGCCCACGAGATGGCCCTGGCGGGCTACGCCATCGACCGCCTTACCGATGCCGGCGCAGTCGTCTACGGACCCACCGACATGACCCAGCGCGGGGGAGCGATCGCCTTCAACCTCGACGGCGTGCATCCCCACGACATGGCGACGATCGTCGACCAGGAAGGCGTCTGCATCCGCGCCGGGCATCACTGCGCACAACCGTTGATGCGCCGTTTGGGGGTGCCGGCGACGGCGCGGGCCTCTCTGTATATCTACAACGACGAGCGTGACATCGATGCCCTCATCGATGCGCTCGCGAAAGCGAAGGGGTGGTTCGCCTGAGCCTCGAAGACCTTTACAAAGAGGTGATCCTGGACCACTACCGGGCCCCCAGAAACAAGGGGCCTCTCGACCCTCACGACGTCGCGCTCGAGCGCAACAACCCATTGTGCGGCGACGAGATCGAGTTGTTCCTGCGGTTCGACGGCGACACCGTCAACGGCATCACGTTCGAGGGCAAAGGCTGCTCGATCTCACAAGCGAGCGCGTCGATGATGACCGAGAAGATCAAGGGCCTCGACGCCAAAGAAGCGGCTGCGATGGCTCAGTCGATCAAGCGGATGATGGCCGGCGAAGAGGAAGGCGACGCCGACACCCTCGGCGACCTCGTGGCGCTGAAGGGCGTAGTCAAATATCCGGTCCGCATCAAGTGCGCGCTACTGGGCTGGAACACGCTACTGGAGGGCCTGGAAGAAGGCGGCAAAACCTAACCCAACCACTGGACGTTCGCGCCGTGGTAGCCGGAGTGCGCTATCAGTCGCTCCTCGCCTCCCGGCCACATCGCCAGGTGGACGTCGGCGTGATCGCCGGCAGGTTCCATGCGGAGCCACGCTAGGGGAGCGGCAGTCGTCGCCTCGGCCCCCGCGCCGTGCAGCAACTCGATCGTCTTCTGCCTGTCGGCTTCGGTTAGGTATTGCATGAAGATCGAATGGAACACGACCGTCGCCGTGCCGGTGGTGTCCGCTGTCAGTTGCTGCTCGAGCCACTCCGGCGCGTTGGTGCGATCCACGGTTGCGGGCACCTGCTCGGCGACCGCGAACGCCGCCCGCAACCGTCGCACCCGCCACGCCTGATCGCACCACACAAAGGACAACAGAGTGGTCTGGTCGTCGCGCGAGCTCGGATCGAGCGGGCTGCGATCGCAGCCGCGGCGTTCCGCGACCGTTGTCTCCACTGAAAAGGGAGGGATCGGGGGAGTGTCGAAGTCGCACAGCCGCACCGGCGAGTCTGCCGGCCCCCATCTCTCACCCCGGGCTTCGTAGTGGAAGCGATCCCACCGCAGGTTGAGGCCGGCGCTGGCGCCCAGCTCCAGCGCCCGAAGCGGCAGACCGAAGCGTTCGGCAACCGTCAGGAAACCTCCGACCAGAGCCCCTGCCCGACCGACCTCGTTCGTTTGTACTGGACGGGTTACCTCGTCGCGTAGCACCTCCACGTTCGTGGCCACCACGTGGCGGAACGCGTCCCACGCCCCCTCCGGGCCTTGCCCGCCGCCGACCGACCTGTAGAAGGGGGCGAGCTCGGGGGCCTCGCCGCGCAGGACCAGACGGTGGACGGCACCCATGAACCGAAGCGCCAGCGCACTGCCGCGGGGATCGTCCTCTCGGCCGCGCAGCACCTCCCACGCCGGGCCGCCCGCGACGATGTCGTCGGCGGTCGAGGCCAGAAGCGAGGCGTGCAAGGGGGCCGCGCTATTCGCCGCCGAGTACCATCGGATGCGCCGGGCCAGCCGGGTCTGCGGGTCTTCCATGACCACGATTGTGCGGTACGGCCGGCACGTGGAGATTCTCACTATTCTCACTTGCTTAGATTGTAAAAAGCTGTTATCACAGCGACGTGGAGCTAGGAGACGACACCGCCACCAGGACCGCCAAGGTCCTTTCCCTTCCCACGCGGGCGGCGATCCTCTCCTGGCTCTTGGGGACCGGGCCCAAGACCGTCAAAGAGATCGCCGACCACTTCGAGATCCACCCCAACGTCGCCCGAGCTCACCTTGCGTTGATGGTCGAGGCGGGATTCCTCGCTACCGAGACACAGCGGGGGCAGAAGGGCAGACCGGCGAAGGTGTATTTCACCTGGGAGGGCCAAGTGGGGGCCTTGTCCGAAGCAGGTCTTGACGTCCCTCTCGAGCAACACCCCGGCGAAACTCTCGACGACCTCGAGGTCGAGCTGCGGATCCTCGAACGTCTCATCGCCGACGCCAATCATCAACTCGTCCGGATAAGGGAAGCACTGAGAGAAACGAAAGGAGAAGCAGATGGCTGATTACGCCAACCCCGACGCGTTGGTGGATACCGCGTGGCTCGAGGAGCACTTGAACGACGCTGATCTCGCGATCGTCGAGGTCGACGAGGACACCAGCGCGTACGAGAAGGGTCACATCCCGAACGCGATCTCGATCAACTGGGAGACCGAGCTTCACGACCTGCCGCGCCGTGACTTCATCTCTTCCCAGCAGCTCGCCAAACTGCTGGGAGACAAGGGGATCTCGAGCGACCAGACGATCATCCTCTACAGCGGCAACAACAACTGGTTCGCTTCCTATGCATATTGGTTGTTCCAGTACCGCGGCGTCGACAAGATCAAGCTGCTGAACGGCGGCCGCAAGAAGTGGGAACTGGAGAGCCGGTCCCTCGATCAAGAGCAGCCCGCTCGTAAGTCCGCGACCTTCAGCGTTGGCTCCGAGCGTCCCGAGATCCGCATCTTTCGGGATGACGTACTGAAGCGCGTTTCCGGTGACGGCGCGTGGGTGGACGTGCGCTCGCCAGAGGAGTTCCGTGGCGAGTTGCTGGCGCCCCCGCACCTTCCCCAGGAGCAAGCGCAAGTACCGGGTCACATCCCGGGCGCGTCCAACATCACGTGGTCCAAGACCGTCAACGAGGACGGCACTTTCAAGACGACCGATGAGCTGCGCAAGCTGTACGAAGCCGAAGGCGTGACCGCGGACAAGGACGTGGTCACCTACTGCCGCATCGGCGAGCGCTCGTCGCACTCGTGGTTCGTGCTGACCGAGTTGCTCGGGTTCAAGAACGTCAAGAACTACGACGGCTCGTGGACCGAGTACGGGAGCCTGGTCGGAGCAGAGATCGAGAAGTAGGAGGGACCTCACCCCCGGGCCGAAGGGGCAAGATAGGCCCGTGAGGGTCACGGTGGCTGCGTTCGGTGCGATGCGTGAATACCTGTCCGGTGGGCTGGGTCGAGTAGAGCTCGACCTCCCCGCCGGCAGCCGCGTCGGGGATGTCGTCGACGCGCTCGGAGCACCTCGGAGGCTCGTTTTCGTCGCCTTGATCGACGGCCTCCAGGCGGATCTCGGGCAGGCGGTCCACGAGGGGGCCGAGGTCTCTCTGATGCCCCCGTTCGCGGGAGGCTAGTGGTGGCAATCATCCAGCAACCCGCACCGTCATTACTCAACCAGGCGCGCCTCTATTACGGCTTCGAA
>DATAPE010000221.1:0-3380 GCA_036265345.1 Actinomycetota bacterium | reverse complement strand
GCTCGAAGATCGAAGCGGCGGGAGGAACCGCTGAAGTGATTCCGACGGGCCCGGCGAAGTGAATCTGCTCCAGGCGTTCGTAAACGCCTTCCGGGTCCCCGATCTCCGCAAGAAGATCCTGTTCACGGTTCTGATCATCGGGATCTACCGGTTGGGCGCACACATCCCGACTCCGGGGATCGACGTTCAGAAAGCTCAGCAGTTCTCCCAGGGGATACAGAACAGCGCCCTATCGTTCATCAACCTGTTCTCCGGGGGGGCGTTGACCCAGCTGGCGATCTTCGCCCTGGGCATCATGCCGTACATCACCTCTTCGATCATCATGCAGCTGCTAACCGTTGTGATCCCCAAACTCGAAGCCTGGTCGAAAGAAGGGGAGAGCGGCTACAAGAAGATCACCCAGTGGACTCGTTATCTGACGGTGGCGCTGGCCATCATGCAGTCGGCCGGTCTGGCGTTCCTGTTCCATAGCGGCAACATCACCACCACGAACGGCACCTCGGTCGATCTGATCCCGCACTTCGGACCCGCCCGGGTGGCTCTGATCATCGTGTCCCTCACTGCGGGGACCGCCCTGATCATGTGGCTGGGCGAGCTGATCACGACGCGGGGAGTCGGAAACGGTATGTCCATCTTGATCTTCACGTCCATCGTGTCGAGGCTACCGACCTCCGGGCACGCGATCCTGGCGCAGAAGGGGTGGGGAACCTTCAGCTTCATCCTGCTGATGGGTCTGGCCGTGATCGTCGCCATCGTCATCATGGAGCAGGGACAGCGCCGCATCCCCGTTCAGTACGCCAAGCGGATGGTGGGACGCCGGATGTACGGCGGCAGCTCGACCTACATCCCCCTAAAGGTCAACCAGGCGGGCGTGATCCCGATCATCTTTGCTTCCAGCGTGCTCTACATCCCCACGCTGCTCCAGAACGTCATCCATAACACCGCTATACAGAACTTCATCACGAACACGCTCGTGAACTCGGCGAGCCCGGTGTACATGGTCCTGTATGGCCTGATGGTGGTCTTCTTCGCGTACTTCTACACCGCGATCACGTTCAACCCTGTCGAGGTCGCCGACAACATGAAGCAGTACGGCGGATTCATCCCGGGCATCAGGCCGGGGCGGCAGACCGCGGAGTACCTCGACCGGATCCTGACGCGGATAACGCTCCCCGGCGCGATCTTCATCGCTGCGATCGCATTGCTGCCGTCGATCTTCTTCGCGACCCAGAACATCCGCCAGCTGCCGTTCGGTGGCACGTCGATCCTCATCACTGTCGGCGTCACCCTGGAGACGATGAAACAGATCGAGTCGCAGCTATTGATGCGGCACTACGAAGGTTTCCTCAAGTGAGGATCTTGGCGCGGAGACGCGCGTGAGGCTGGTCCTGTTCGGGCCCCAGGGAGCCGGAAAGGGGACTCAGGCCCTGAACATCTCTCAGAAATATTCGATCCCGGCGATCTCCACCGGCGACATCTTCCGGTGGGCGATCAAGGGCGGCACATCGCTGGGCCGGCAGGTACAGGAGTACGTGGACGAGGGCGAGCTCGTCCCCGACGCCCTGACCATAAAGGTGATCACCGAGCGGCTCGGGGCCGCCGATGTCCAGGGCGGCTTCCTTCTCGATGGGTTCCCCCGCACCATGGAGCAGGCCAAGGCTCTGGACGGCGTCCTGAGGGAGCGCGGCACCGAGCTCGACGGGGCGCTGGTGATCGAGGTGCCCGAAGAGGTCTCCCTGCGGCGCCTGCTCGGCAGGCTCTCATGTTCGCAGTGCGGCCGCAACTACCACGTCGATCTGCCCCCAACTGTCGATTGGACCTGTGACACGTGCGGTGGGCAGGTGGTAAAGCGGGTCGACGATGTCCAGGAAGAGAAGATCCGCCACCGGCTCGAGCTCTACCACCAGCAGACCGAGCCGTTGAAGGCCTATTACAAGGAGCGCGCCCTGCTTCGACAGGTCGAGGGCCAGGGCACGCCCGAAGAGGTCTTCGACCGCGTCCGCGCTGCACTCTGATGTCAAGGTTGAACTTGGTAGCGGTTCTGGGGCCGGCTGCGGGGGCAGCGCCTCCTCCGGCAGCGGCTTCCCAGCCGTCCCCGCCTCCGGCGGAGCCGGCTGCTGCAGAGGCTTTCTCCGGAGGCGCTGCCTCCTCGCCCAGCGAGAGCGTCGGCCTCACTGACTCGCGACTTAGGAGCCCACGTTGATCTATAAGAAATCTCCCGAGGAGATCGCTCTCATGCGAGAGGGCGGCAGGATCCTTGTCTCTGCCCTCGACCAGGTGCAGGCGGCGATCGCTCCCGGCGTGACTACCGCGGAGCTCGATCGGGTGTTCGCGGACGCTATCGCGGAGCGCGGCGCCAAGGCTTCCTTCCTCGGCTACCGGGGATTCCCGGCGTCTATCTGCGCGTCCTTGAACGACGTCATCGTGCACGGCATCCCCGACGGCACCCGGCTCGCCGACGGCGACGTCATCTCCCTTGACTTCGGGGTTCTCTACCAGGGCTTTCATACCGATTCGGCATGGACCTTTCCCGTGGGCGAGATCGATCCCACCGCGGCCGAGCTGTTGAAGGTGGCTGAGGCCTCTCTCGATGCCGCGATCGCTCAGTGTCGTCCGGGCAACCGGCTGGGCGACGTGGGTAACGCGGTCGAAGAGGTGGCCGAGGGCGCCGGCTTCTCGGTGGTGCGCGAATACGCCGGCCACGGAGTCGGCCGGGCCCTCCACGAGGACCCGTGGATCCCGAATTACGGCCCCCCCGGCAGGCGTGAGGTGCTGAGCCCCGGGATGACCCTGGCGATCGAGCCGATGGTAAATATCGGCGGCGAGGCCACGAAGGTGCTCGGCGACGGCTGGGCGGTAGCCACGGCCGACGGCAGCCTGTCGGCTCATTTCGAGCACACCATCGCGATCATGCCCGACGGACACGAGGTGCTCACCGCCAGGGGGCCGGGCTGACCCTCCTCCGGCTGCGGCACTCCAGGTGGCCGGAACTGCCCCTCTGCGGTATCCTTCCTGGTCGGCTCGGTCCCAAGTAGCGCGCGCCCGAAGGGCGTCCGGTGCAGGACCGTCGAGTGCTTCTATCTCCCCGGTGGGTGCGGTTTCGCGGGGATCTGGGGCAGCGGAGCAACTAGGGCTAGGACGAGCGCGCATGCCACGAAACAAAGAACAGCAGATCCCGAAGGAAGAGGGGATCCAGGTCGAGGGAACGGTCATCGAGCCGTTGCCGAATGCCATGTTCCGGGTGGAGCTCGAGAACGGTCACAAGGTCCTGGCCCACATCTCGGGAAAGATGCGGATGCACTACATAAGGATCCTTCCCGGCGACAAGGTGCTCGTGGAACTGTCCCCGTACGACCTCACCCGGGGCCGCGTGGTCTATC
>DATAPE010000220.1:0-4224 GCA_036265345.1 Actinomycetota bacterium | reverse complement strand
CAAGCTTGGGCGTACTGGATGCGCGAAGGAAAAATTCGGCGCATTGAGCAGTACGGCAGCAAGCGGGAAGCCCTCGAAGCCGGTGGGCTGTCGGAGTAGTCCAGAACTACCGCTTTGGACGAGAAGCAGCGGTCTAACGCGAAGAAGCCCCTATTCAAAGGGGCCTCTCCGTACTCCGGCCAGCCCGGCGCGGCCGCTGGCGGCACCGGGGGGCTAGACCAGTCCTATCACTGCCTTCCTTAAGGGAACAAGGGCTACCGGCGAATCAGAGTCTGCGGGTTTTCCACAGTTGCGATGCCGAGCTTCAGTTTGAGAGGGTCGACCCAGGACCCGGGCGCACAACTGCCCCCCACCAAAGGAGGACTCATGCGACGCATCGCCCTGCTAGGCGCACTCGGGGTGGTTGCCCTGCTTGCCCTCCCCCCGCTCGCCGAAGCGCAGACCACGCAAAGCTTCGAAGCGCATTTCAAGAACGTCCAGCAGAGGAACGCGGCGCCATGCCCCGGAGGCATCCTCGACTTCTGCGGCACCGGCAGTGTCTCCGGCTTCGGACCCGCCAGCTACGAATTGCAGCCGACAGGGCTTACGCCGATCCCCAACAGCCAGTGTCAAGCGGTGACCGCCCTGGTGACGATCACACTCGCCGATCAGAGCGGGTCGTTCACCGCGGTTGACGTGGCTACCGTCTGCTTCCCAGGGAATTCGCAAAGTGCCCCTGGGGCCGCGAAGTCGTTCGGTAACCCCTTCAACGGCACAGGGCCGTTTGTGATCACTGGCGGGAACGGCGTCTTTGACGGCGCTACCGGCAGCGGCACCGCCACCCTCAAGGGAGCCGGCGCCCACACGGCCCTTGACGCCACCGGCACGATCACGCTGTAGAGGAGATAAAGGCACTTCTCCGTACTAGCTCAACGGCTTTGGAGGGAAGCGGCTATCTCGCTGATGAGGCTTGCTGCACGAGGGAGCGCAGAGCCGCACTCCACAGCTCCTTTGCATGGAAAGCAGCGGTTGAACTGGGCTCCCGGTTCTCGCGCATGGCGATAGCACTCTTGGGACGGGCGGGCCTCACGGGTTCGCGCGAAGGAGGAGGGAAGTCAGTCCGCCGGGATGTTCTGGTTTAGCCGGAAGAAATTGTCCGGGTCGTACTGGCGCTTGACCGCCTTCAGGCGGTCGTACTTGGTCGGACCGTATGCTTCGCGAATCCGTTCTTCCCCTTCCTCCATCAGGAAATTGACGTAGACATTCTGGTGGTGGGGCTGCAGGGCAGTCCACAATCCGCGCGCCCACACCCGCTCCTGCTCGAACCCCTCTCCCGTCGTCGTTATTCCGACCACGTTCAAGGTGTGACCCGCATCGCGGGTCCCAAACGCGGTTTCGTCCTCGTCGACCCGAGCCACGGCGCCACCGAGATGAAAGATCGAGAAGACAGACACCGGTGATGCGATCCTGAGCCCGTGATCGACGAGGACGTCGATCACCTCATCCGTAAGCTCGGCCAGGTTGCAGGAGCGGATGTAGTACCACCAGTCGTGGGGGAAGCTGGGATCGAGTATCGCCTGGTGCTTAGTGAAGGGCATCGGGGCGCATCCGTCGAGCAGCGGCGAGCCGAACTCGCGCAGGGGCTTCAAGACGGTCTCCCCTTCCTCGACCGGCCCCGCGTAGCAGCTGCCGACCACGACCACGTGCTTGCCGTGGAGTTCCTTGGGCGCTGTTGGGACGGGCAGGACGCGGCGATGGGTCACGATCGTCGTCAGCTCATCCGGCACCTGCTTGACCCACTCGCGATAGAAGCGAAGGACCTTAGGGGAGTCCTCCATGGCCCACGCGATCGGCCCGGCGAGCACCGTAGGGCCGACCGGATGGAGCCGGAACTCGAACTCGGTGATGATCCCGAAGTTCCCGCCCCCGCCCCGCACCCCCCAGAACAGGTCCGAGTTCTCCTCCTCACTGGCCCTGATGAATTCACCCTCGGCGGTAACCACGTCGACACTGAGGAGTTGGTCGACCGTTAGGCCGTATTTGCGCTCGAGCCAGCCGATTCCTCCGCCGAGGGTGAGGCCCGCGAGCCCGGTATGGGTGACGATCCCGGCGGGAATGGCGAGCCCGAAGGCTTGCGTCTCGCGATCCATCTCGCCGAGCAGGACCCCTGCCTGGGCCCGCGCGGTACGCGATTCCGGATCGACGCGGATCCCCTTCATCTGCCCAAGGTCGATGACCATGCCGCCATCGCAGACGCCGAGACCCGGGTAGCTGTGGCGCCCACTTCGCACCGCGACGAGCTGCTCGTGCCCTCGGGCAAAGCGAACCGCGGAGATCACGTCGGACACGCCAGCGCAGCGGGCGATCAGCGCCGGATGACGATCGATCGACCCGTTCCAAATCCGTCGCTGCTCGTCGTAGGTCGCATCGGCGGGGCGGACCAGGGCCCCGCCGAACGAGGGCGCGAGCTCGTCGACCGCACCGCTGTCGAGCTCCACACCGCTTCCAATCGCGCTCACGAGTACCCCGGACGTTCGAAGGTCCCTCAGTATCCAACAAGTGAGGGAGCGCCTGAGAAGCGCCGCTTTGGACGAGAAGCGGTTGATTTGCATGAGAACGGGTAGCTGCCGATGAAAGCCCCGAACGCCCTCAAGCCGACTGGAGACAGGATGACTCCAGAATCGATCGAAGTGATTCAGGTGGGCGCCCTCAGCGTGTGGTTCGTGGTCGAGCCCCCCGACTCGTGCGGAAGCGCAAGTGTGTTCGAGTGCTTCGTGCCCGCCGACAGCGAGATGCCGGCGCCGCACAGTCACGACGCCTTCGAGGAGACGATCTACGGTCTCGAAGGCACCACTAGCTGGACGGTTGACGGTCGGACGCTCGACATTCGCCCTGGCGAAACATTCTGCGTGCCTCGCGGAGCGGTCCACGGATTCGACAACCACGGGACCGAGGACGCCAGCTTCCTTGCGATATGCAGCCCCGGCCTAATGACTCCGGACTACTTCCGCGAGATAGATGAGGTGCTGCCGTCAACTCCCGACACCCCGCCTGACATGGCAACCGTGGCGGAGGTCTTGCGCCGGCACGGCATGACACCAGCGCTACCCGTCGGCTGACGCGCCTCCGACGTCACGGCCGCCCGCCTCTCTAGGTGAGTTCAAGGGGCTCGCGCCCTCGCAAGCCCCCTGAACGTTAGGAAGGACTCGTTGTGTGCCGAGCCTCCCCCTGGGTGCCGAGTCAGCCAGCCGAAGTGGCCGACAGGATGTCGGCACTCTCAGCGCGAGATTATTTCTTGGCGAATCGGCGCCGGCGCTTCGACGTGGATATGGACGAATGTTCCCGGGCATCGTCCGGGGATCATGTCGTCAGCCACACGGCGAAGCCCTCGGAGCCGCCGGGATCTCGGAGTAGTGCTTTGGACGAAAAGCGGTACTCCGCCGCGAGATACTGCGTGGGGCGATGTCGGAGCAGAGCAGGCGATGTCGCAGGAAGAAGCCCGCGTGAGCGATCCGAAGGACTCCCAGCATGGGCGTTCCCTACAAGCTCTTTTACCGGCTCGGCTTCCACCCGTGGGAGGACCTCGCAGAGCACCCCCCATTCGCAGAGAAGCTCTCGGAGTTGTTCGAGCGCGAGGAAAGCGGGCGGGAGCCGCCTTACGGACCGGCGCTCGACCTGGGATGCGGGAGCGCCGTCTGGGGGGTCCTACTGGTAAAGCGCGGCTGGCAGGTCACCAGCGTCGACATCGTCGACAAGGCCCTGGAGCGTGCTCGCGAACGGGTTCAGGAGGCCGGCGTTGACGTGCGGGTCACGCACGCCGACGTGACGGCTCTTCGGGAGGCCGACGTCGGGTCCGACTTCCGACTGGTGCTCGACACGGGAACCTTCCACGGTCTCACCGATGCCCAGCGCACGGCGATGGGTCGGGAGATAGATGCGGTCGCCGCCGATGATGCCACCGTGCTGCTCGACTGCTTTGCGCCGCGCCGACGAGGGCCGCTCCCGCGTGGGGCTAGCCGGAGTGACGTGGAGGCGGCGTTTCCCGACTGGACGATCACGGACATCGAGGTCGCGGACACCGAGCCGGACCCGATCGCAAGGTTTCTCAAGTTCGACGAACACTTCTACCGGCTGGTTCGAACGTGAGGCGGGGAGCCACCGGGCTGTCGGAGTAGACGATGTCGGAGGAGAACGTAGAGATCTTCTGGCGCTCGTGCGAGGCGTTCGACCGCGGGGACTACGAGC
>DATAPE010000219.1:0-8307 GCA_036265345.1 Actinomycetota bacterium | reverse complement strand
GATCGTGGCGATGCCTGCGACCCTGCCCCCACACCGCCGCGTCAACGACGCGGCCGCCTCCGCGGTGCCCCCGGTAGCCAGTACGTCATCGACGATCAAGATGCGCTCCCCCGGCGTGATCGCGTCCCGGTGCATCTCGAGGAGCTCGGATCCGTACTCGAGCTCGTACTCCTGGGACTCGATCTCCCAGGGCAGCTTCCCCGCCTTCCGAACCGGCACGAGACCGGCGCGGAACCGGTATGCGATGGGGGCCGCCACGATGAATCCCCGCGCCTCGACACCCAGGACCTTGTCGATCTCGGTGCCGCCGAAATGCTCGGCGATCACGTCGATCGTGTAAGGAAACGCCTCCTTGTCACCCAACAGCGGGGTGATGTCCTTGAAGACGACCCCCGCTTTGGGCCAGTCCGGGATGTCACGGATGAAGCCCTTGAGCCACTCGTGATCTTGCCCCTCATGGGTCGTCACGAACTCAGCGCTTCTTCCGGCGCTTCGCTTTCTTCGACCCCGCCCTCGACTTCGAAGAAGGCCGAGCCGGTCCGGAGCGCCGGGGCATCGTGGTCGACGGGCCCGAGACTCCCGTCGCAGGCACGTCGGCGCCGTCGCCGGCGCCGACCGCCATCGCTCCCACGGGGGCCGGGACGGGGGCGCGCTTGGCATCTCGCAGCACTTTCTCGCGGATGTTCCGGTACCGCGGCTCCCGCTCCTTCAGCATGGACAGGATCGGTGTGGCCACGAATATCGACGAGTAGGTGCCCGAGAGGATCCCGACCAGAAGCGCGAGCGCGAGGTCCTTCAGCGTCCCGGCCCCCAGCAGACCCGCACCCACGACCAGCAGCGCGGTTACTGGCAGAAGGGTCGCCAGGGAGGTGTTGAGCGAGCGCATGAAAACCTGGTTCATGGCGAGGTTGGCAGAGTCCTGGTAGGTCATCCTGCCCGTGCTTGCGAACGTCGTGGTGTTCTCCTCGAGCTTGTCGAACACCACCACGGTGTCGTAGAGCGAATAACCGAGGATCGTCAGGATGGCGACGATCGTCGAAGGCGTGACCTCGAAACCGGCAAGGGAGTACACGCCTGCGGTCACGATGAGATCGTGGAACAGAGCGAGCAGGGCGGCGACCGCCATCTTCCATTCGAAGCGCCAGGAGATGAAGGCCACTATGACGATCAGGAAGATCACCAGGGCGCGAACCGCCTTGCTGCTGACATCGCTCCCCCACGAGCCCCCGATCGAAGTGAAGCTGACACTGTCCGGTGCGACCCCGGTAGCTGTAGCCACCGCGGCCCGTGCCGCGTCCTGCTTGGCGGTGGGAAGTACCCCCGTCTGCACGAGCGCGCTACGGATGCTCCCCTGGTGGCCCACCTGAACGGTGGCATCAGCGATCGGAGCCATCGCATCGCGCAGTTTGGTGACCACTTCCAGGTCGCTCGCGTGCCCTAGAGGACCGCTGGCAGAAACCTCGGCTCGCAGCTGGACGCCGCCGTTGAACTCGATCCCGCATTTAAGCCCGTGTCCGATCACGGGGAAGCTCGCGCAGTCGGAGGGCACCGTACGGAACAGCAACGATCCCAAACTGACGATGATCACGATGCCGGAGATCAGGAACCACAGTTTCCGCTTGCCAACGAAATCGACCTTTGTCTCGCCGTGGTACATCCGGTGGAAGACGCTGCTCACGGCTCCACCCCCAAGGCCTCTTGCATCCCCAGGAAACCGCGGCCCCCGAACAACCGGGTCTGGGACAGAAGAACGATGGCCGGCCGCGTGAAGAAGTAGTAGATGAGCACATCGATCAACGTCGACAGACCGAGTGTCAGGGCGAAGCCTTTTACCGCGCCTACCGCGAGGAAGAAGAGGATCACCGCCGCGCTTGCGGTCACGACGTCGGCCACAAGGATCGTTCTCAAAGCGCGCGCGGTCCCTCGCTCAACCGAGGCCCGGATGCTCTTTCCCGAGCGCGTCTCATCTTTCAGACGCTCGAACGCCACGATGTAGGAATCGGTGGTGATCCCTATCGACACGATGATCCCTGCGATGCCGGCCAGGCTCAGCGCGAGGCCGGCGGTCTCCCCCAGTGTGGATAGGATCGTGAAGATCGCGAGCGAGAACAGGATCAGGCCGCCCCAGATGATCAGGCCGAGGGCCCTGTAATAGAGAAGAACGTAGACCAGCACCAGACCCAGTCCGATCAGACCTGCCCGGATCCCTGCATCCAGCGAGTCTCGGCCGAGGCTGGGAGAGACCCGCTCGGTGGACTGCTGCTGCAGCGTGATCGGAAGGGCTCCCGTCTGCAACACCAGCGCCAGGTTCTTCGCCGCCGCCTCGCCGCCGACATTTATCTGCGTGTTCCCTCCGGTGATCCCGGTATTGCACACAACCCCATTGGTTCCGCCCGACGGCGTTTGCATCCCCGCGGCCGATGCCACCTTGCCGTCGAGGACGATGGCGACCTCGTCCTCAGGCGTCTTCTGCTGGTCGCGCAGGCAGGCGAGCTTGCTGGTGAACGAAGCCCACTTCTTAGCGCCCGCGTCGTTCATGTTGATCGAGACAGACCAGTTGCTGCTGGTCGGATCGACCACCGCCTCCGCCTTCGTGACGACATCGCCGGTCAGCACCGCGGGCGCCAGCTGGTACAGATTCGTGTTCCCCGCTTCGGACGACGGGTACACGACCACTTTGTCGTTGACCGCCTGGCTTGCATCCTTGGTGATCTTTGGCTTCTTCTTCGCAGGCGTCGCCGCAGGGATGATCTGTTGAACCTGCCGGAAGGTCAGCTGGGCGGTGGTCCCGATCACCTTCAATGCGCGGTCGGCGTTCTTGACCGCCGGGATCTCCACGATGATGTCGTTCGATCCCGATGGCGTCACCGTCGCTTCGGTCACGCCGGTGGCGTTGACGCGTGCCTCGATGATGGAGGCCGTCTTCGCGAGAACGTCCTTAGAGACGTGCTCGCTGCTCTTGGCATGCAGGATGACGCTCGTGCCGCCCGCAAGGTCGAGTCCCAGCTTGGGCCGCGCTCCGGTAATCATGACCGCGGCGAATCCGCCCAGGCAGACGACGAGAGCTAGTACCAGATAGGTGGTGTATCGCTTGCTCCGCATGGGTCGTGGTGATTCCTTCGGGTGGGGTCTTTAAGTCTCTTCTTCGCCGGTTACTTCCTCGAGGTCCTCATCGTCCTCGTCTTCGGCCTCTTCGGTCTCGTCCGGCTCCTCCACCTTCCGGGCCACCGCCGACTTGAGCAACCGGATGCGGGTCCCAAGGGCGATCTCGAGCTCGAAGGTGTCGTCATCCTCATCGGTTATGTGGCCGAACAACCCGCCGATCGTCACCACCTGGTCGCCCATGCCGATGCTCTCCACCAGCTGGCGATGCTGCTCCAGCTTTTTCTTCTGCGGGCGGATCAAGAGGAGATAGAAGATCGCGACCATCACGATCAGGAAGATCAGGCTTGAGGCTCCTTGCAAGGGCCACGCTCCTCGACTCGTCTCTACGCGTAAAAAGCCGCTTTCCCGGCGGCTCTGCCTGCGATATTAACCGCGAGGACGCTATACGGCTAAGAGGGAACCAGGCGGAGGATCGCCGTCGGTGTCAGCAGGTACAACAGGCCGCCCGGGCCCTTGGACACATCCACGATGCCCCCGGACGCGTGGTAGATCACTCCCTTCGACAGTACGTGCCGTCCGGTACGGTCGAGGTGGAACCTGTGCAGGGCGCCGCTGCTGAAATCTCCCATGTAAACCGAGCCCGACAGCGCTTTCAGGCGGCCCTTGTACCACCAGGGATCGGTGGGGACGATCGTGGGCGTCCAGCGCACCAGCGGCCCCTTGGGGTTGGGGCCCACCCCGCGGGTGCCACATTGATATCCGTCTCCCCACCCGTAATTGCGGCCCCTGACGATGCGGTTCAGCTCGTCATCGCAATCCGGGCCGTTCTCGCTCTCGATCAGTCGGGTCGATCCGGGTTGTCTCGTGAGACCGAAGGGGTTGCGGTGTCCGTACGTCCACACGGGACTGGGAGCGCCGGGTTTCGAGTACGGATTGGTGCTCGGGATGTGACCGCCGGGGCGCACGCGTAGCACTTTTCCGAGGCGACTCGAAAGCGATTGTGCATTAGCCGCGTCGTGGGCCTCTCCCGTGGTGACGAAGAGCATGCCGTTGACGAACTCGAGCTGGCCGCCGTTGTGATAGCCGCTCGAGGATGCGCTGATGTGCCGGAGGATCGGCTTGGCCGCGGTGCACCGGTTGTGGTGCACGGTGAAGCGGGTGACTCGATTCTCCAACGGCGACGCGTTCGTGTAATAGACGTACAGCTGGTGGTTGCGATGGAAGTGCGAGCGGAGAACGATGCCCAGGGCGCCGCGCTCGCCGGCAGGGTTCACGCTGAGATTGATGCACGGCTTCTTTAGGAGCCGGCCCGCGATCATCACCCGGACTTTCCCCGTGTCCTTCTCGGTAAAGAAGATCTTCTTCGAGCCCCGCACCCACGCCATGTCGACGGGGAATTCGAGGCCCCCGTGATAGCGCACGACGCGGAAGCCCGACCTGGCGGGAGCCATGGGATCCCGGAACTGGGCCGTGGAGCACGCTCCGGTTGCGAGACAGATGAGAACGACGATGCAGCGCCGGAGCATCAAGCCCCCCTAAGGGCACGCGGCCCCCGAGCACGCCCGAGCCCGGTGGAGCAGCACCTCGGCCCGGGCGGCATGCCCGTTGTTCTTGGGATCTCCGTCGTCGAGAACGTTGTGCAGCTCTCCCGGGTCGGTCTTCAGACGGTAATACTCCCGAAACACTACCTGCGTTCCCTGGTAGTACTCGGTGTACTGGTAGCGGTGAGTTCGCAGTGACGCCCATGTCCGGATCTTCGGGAAATGAGGGTCGTTGAAGAACTCCGTGAACACCCTTTTTCTCGGCGGATCCGGCGTCAGCAACGAGCGGCCGTCCATGGGGAAGCGGGGGTTTGGCTCGACCCCGGCTGCGTCAAGGATCGTGGGAGCGATATCGACGTTACTCACCAAGGCGCGATCGATCGCATGAGCGCCGACGCGGCCCGGCCATCGCTCGAGTAACGGCACATGGATCGACTCCGTGTAGGGAAGGCTCTTACCCCTGACGCCGTGCTCTCCCCACAGGTAGCCGTTGTCGGAGGTGAAGAAGGCAAGGGTGTTGCGGGCCTCGTGGAACCTCCTCAGCTCTCTGAAGATCCTGCCGACCATGTCGTCCACGGAGATCAGCGTCCGGAATTGCTTGCGACGGGTGAGCCTGCCCTTCCGCAAGGAGATCCTCTTCTTGCGGCGCACGAACGCCGGCTTGTCCGACCGGTTCCGTTCGCTCGTACCGGCGTCTCCCTTCCATCTGGGGATGATGGCTTCGGCATATTTCTTCGCAGGCGTAAAGGGGAAGTGCGGAGCCGCGGTGGCCACATACAGGAACCACGGCTTTCGATCACCGGAATAGTTGGCTCGCCGGAGGAATGACCGGGCCCCTCGGGAGATGTATCCCGTCGAATAGTCGGGAACCGTCTGGACCCTGCCGTTCACGTTGAAGGCGGTGTCGCGATAGGCATGCGCGCTCTGTGTGAAGATCGACTCGACGCCGAAAGAGGGCGGAGGCTTCGAGATGTTCCACGAGTTCAGGTACTTACCGAAGATGCCGGTGCAGTAGCCGGCCTGCTCGAGATAATGCTGGATCGTGGAGTCCTGGGCCAGGTTCCTGGCTTCCTCCTCGGTCTCGACGTGGGTGTTGTGAGGGTAGCGACCGCTGAAGATCGAAGCGCGGGATGGGCAGCAGAGTGGGTCGCTCACGAAAGCCTGTTTGAAGTCCGTTCCCCCGCGGCCGAATATCCGGCGGGTGTTGGGCATCACGCCGAGTCCCTCCCGCTGGTCGTCGGTGACGATCACGAGGATGTTGGGCCGGCCGGCGAGGGCCGGGTTGGAAGAGGGGTGTTCGAAACAACTGCCGTGCGCCAGCGACGGAGCCACGAGAACCGACTCCACGAACGCGACGCAAAGCGACAGCGCCAGGAGGGTGCCCCACGTGCGCTTGTCCATCACGGCCTTTCTCCTGCCACGACGGTCGCGGCGCTCGCGCGAGAGGATACCGATGGCCCCTGATGTAATCGGTTGAAGGCGGACATCCTCGCGGCGAGCCGAGAAGCGGTACTACGAGCCGAACAGCGTTGCGCTTCCTGTTGGTGGCGTGATCCCCAAGTGGGCGAAGGCTTGGCGGGTCGCGACGCGGCCCCGTGGAGTGCGCCGAAGGAACCCGATCTGCATGAGGAAGGGCTCGTAGACATCCTCGATGGTGTCTGGTTCTTCGCCCACGGCGACGGCGAGGGTGGAAAGGCCAACCGGGCCGCCTGCAAACCGCGTGACGATCGCATCCAAGATCGCGCAGTCGACCTTGTCCAGACCGAGGGCATCGACACCAAACACCTCGAGTGCCCGGCGCGCTACGTCGCCGTCGATCAAGCCGTCGGCGCGCACCTGAGCGAAATCACGGACCCTTCGAAGCAATCTGTTCGCGATGCGCGGCGTGCCCCGCGATCGGCGCGCGACTTCGAACCTGCCCTCATCATCGATGGCAACTCCCAGGATGCGGGCAGAGCGCGTGATGATGACTTCGAGATCGCCGGGAGGGTAGTACTCGAGCTTCTCGGCGAGGTCGAACCGGCTCCTCAAGGGCCCGGTGATGAGTCCCGCACGGGTGGTGGCGCCGACGAGGGTGAAATGCGGCACATCGAGCCTGATCGTTTGGGCACTGGGCCCCTTACCGATCACCAGATCGAGCTGGAAGTCTTCCATCGCCGGGTACAGCACCTCTTCCACGGTACGCGGGAGGCGATGGATCTCGTCGATGAACAGCACATCGCCATTCTCCAGATTGGTCAGGATCGCGGCGAGATCACCGGCGCGCTCGAGGGCCGGTCCGGACGTGGGCCGGATGTTGGCCCCCATCTCGTGGGCGATCACGTGCGAGAGGCTCGTCTTGCCCAGGCCCGGCGGTCCGCTCAGCAACACGTGTCCCGCGGCCTCCTGTCGTTCGCGGGCGGCTTCGAGAACGATGCGGAGGTTCTCCTTTACGGCGTCCTGTCCGACGAACTCGTCGAGCGTGCGGGGACGGAGCGTGAGCTCGGTTTCGAGATCGATCCTGTCCACGTCGGTAGCCAGTACGTCGTCGCTCACGCCAGCACCTGCAAGGCCGCCTTGATGACCTCTTCGATAGTTGCGTCGCCCGCAGTTTCGACGCGGCCGAGAGCTACCCGGACCTCCCCCGAGGAGTAGCCGAGGTTCTCCAGGGCGGAACGAGCCTTCGTCAGGACGTCGCGGGGGCCGTAGGTGCCCTCGAGCTCGGCCGTGCCCAGCTTGTCTCTCAGCTCGAGCAGGATCCGGTCCGCGGTCTTTCTTCCGATACCGGGAACCGACGCTATCGATCCCGCGTCCTGTGCCACCAACGCCCTGCGGAAGGATTCTGCGGAGAACGCCGAGCACACCTGAACCGCCACCTTGGGCCCGACCCCTCCTACCCCCAGCAAAGCTTCGAACATGCGTTGCTCGCTCTCGCTCTCGAATCCGAACAGCGCGAGGAGATCCTCGCGAACGTGCAGATACGTCCACAACCGGCAGGAGTGGCCGTCGGGGGGCAGCGCAGCCATCGTGGTGGTCGAGCAGGTGAGTTTGTAACCGACGCCGCCGACATTCATCAAGCAACCGTCGGATGTCTTCCCGGCCAGTGTGCCCTCCAGGAAACCGATCATTTCGCCGCTCTCGCGATCGCGGAATTCAGGCGAGCGCGAGTGAGATGGCAGATCGCTATCGCGCACGCGTCCGCGGCATCGGCCGGCGTCGGCGGAGAGGCCAGGGCAAGCAGCGAGGCAACCATCGTCCCCACTTGCCCCTTCGATGCGTTTCCCACCCCGACCACCGACTGTTTGACTTCCAGTGGCGTGTACTCGAAGACGGGCAAGCCCGCCGCGGCCGCAGTGGCAAGCGCCACGCCGGACGCCTGGCCGACTGCCATCGCCGTGCGGACGTTTACGTTGAAGAACAATCGCTCGACCGATACGGCCACCGGGGCGTGCCTATCCAGCAATTCGTCTATGGCGGCCTGGAGGGTGCCGAGCCGCTCGGCTTGCGCGGCATGTGCCGGCGTGCGGATGGCGCCGTGGTCGATGGCCACGAGCCGGCCCTCGATCCGTTCGACAACGCCGTAGCCGGTTGTGGCAAAGCCCGGGTCGATCCCTATAACTCGCAGTGAGAGTCTCCTTCGGGCGAACGCTTGTTCGAAGCCACACAGTAGCGGAGCGAACCG
>DATAPE010000218.1:0-20697 GCA_036265345.1 Actinomycetota bacterium | reverse complement strand
TTTTCTCGAGGAGGACCGATGCCGCCGCTGGATGGAAAGGTAGCCATCGTTACCGGCGCCGGCCGTGGCATCGGCCGGGCCCATGCCCTCGCGCTGGCCGGCGCGGGCGCCAATGTCCTCGTCAACGACGTCGGCGCCTCGGCTTCGGGCGAGGGGCACGATCCCGGACCCGCCCAGAGCGTGGCCGACGAGATCACGGCCCACGGGGGCAAGGCGACCCCGAACAGCGACGATGTCTCGGACTTTCAGCACGCCGAGAACATGGTCAAGCAGGCTATCGGCGACTTCGGCCGGTTGGACATACTCGTCAATAACGCCGGCATCTTGCGGGATCGCATGCTCGTCAACATGGCCGAACAGGAATGGGACCCGGTCATATCCGTGCACCTCAAAGGCCATTTCGCGCCCACGCGCCACGCCGCCGCCTACTGGCGAGAGATGTCCAAGTCGGGCCGTCGCATCAATGCGCGTGTCATCAACACGTCCAGCCCCTCGGGTGTGTTTGGCAACGTCGGACAATCCAACTACGGGGCGGCCAAAGCGGGGATCGCGGCGTTCACGGTCATCGCCGCCCAGGAGCTGCGACCGTATGGGGTCACTGTGAATTGCCTGGCGCCGAATGCCAGGACGAGGATGACGGAGCAGACGTTCGGCAGCATGCCGCAATCGACGACCGGCTTCGACGCGCTCGAGGCGGGCAACATCTCACCCTTGGTGGTGGCGCTGGCGTCGGATGACGCGCAGGGGATCACGGGCCAGTGCTTCTTCGTGTACGGAGGGGTGATCAGCGTCCTGAAACCCTGGGACGTCGGCCAGATCCTGAAGAAGGACGAGCGCTGGGAAGCCGGCGAGCTGGTCGCCAAGCTGCGAGAGATCTTCCCCGACGGGATCGCACCTGAAGGCATGGGACCGGCCATGATGCGCGCCGCTGGAGGCGAGGGGATCGCGCTTGGCTGAGAAGGTCCTTCGCTTCGAGCTGCCTGTCGAGCGCGACAGGGCAACGGAGTTCGCGGTGGCCGTCGGCGAGGACAACCCGGTCTTCTTCGACCGCGAGGCAGCACTCGAACGGGGATTTCCAGAGTGCCTGGCCCCTCCAACCTTCACGGTGACGCAGCTGTGGGCCGTTCCTCGCGAGGAGCGAGAGGAACGGCTCGGGTCGGGTCTCGACTACGCCCGTGTGCTGCACGGCGAGCAGGAGTTCAACTTCACCCGGTTGCCTCTGGTGGGAGAAACGCTCAACGGCGAGATGCGTATCGCGAAAGACTTCTCGAAAGAAGGAAAGCGCGGCGGTTCCATGCGCTTCGTCACCTATGAATCCATCTTTACCGATTCCGGCGGCGACGAGGTCCTCCGCGCCTATTACACGTTGATCGAGACGGCCAAGGACGTGGGTGGATGAGTCAGCGGAGGATCGAGACCGATCAGATATTTCCGGCTTCTCCGGAGCTCGATGGGATCCACGAAGGGCTCGAGTTTGGGCCGCTCGTATTCGGACCGATCACACGCGAGGACATCGCGCGGTATGCCGCCGCATCGGGCGACTTCAACCCGGTGCATACGGACGAGGACTATGCCCGCAACACCGGAGCCCCGACCGTATTTGCGATGGGGATGCTCCCGGCCGGCTACCTGGCGACGGCAGTGTCGAAATGGTTCGGCGGACCGCAGCATCTGGCGCGGCTGAAGTTCCGATTTACCACCCGCGTCTGGCCCGGTGATGAGGTCGTGTGCTCGGCACGAGTGACGAGCAAGAAGGACGACATCGTTACGGTTGCGATCGAAGCCAAACGGCGCGGCGATGGTCCGCCAGAGCTGGATCTGGAAACCGAGCAATCGGCCATCGTCGGCGAGGCCGACGTGCGACTTCCGAGATAGTCAGATGCCGCTCAACGTTGACCTTACCGGCAAGGACTACGGCGAGACCACTTACGAAGTGACCGCCGACGCGATAGAGAAGTACGCACGCGCCACCAACGACCTGAACGAGCGTTATCTCGGGACCGATGTGGTTGCGCCGCCGGTCTTTGCCGTCGTCCCAGCCTTCAAGTCGTTCATGGACGCCAGCATGGATCCAGACCTCGGCGTCGACATGCTGCGACTGCTTCATGCCGCCGAGGAACACGTGCTTTACGCGCCGATCACTTCGGGGGCCGTGCTGACAGTTGCGAGCGTGCTGGAGTCCGTCGATCTCACCGACACGGGCGAGACCTTTACCATCAAAGCCACCGAGACGCTCGCCTCCGGTGACGTCGCGGCTGAAGTACGCGGGACGATGTTCATCCGAGGGTCCGCGCCGCGTGGCGCGGCACGCCGGCCCGCGCCCGACGATGAGCTCCCCTCCGAGATCGTGTACGAGGAGTCCACCAAGGTGGACGACGATCAGATGGTGCGTTACGCGGAGGCATCCGGCGATCGCAACCCGATCCACCTGGACCCCGCGGTTGCCCGCCGGGCAGGTCTGCGCCGCCCCATCCTGCACGGGATGTGCACGATGGCGATCGCGACCAAGGCGGCGGTCAATGGTCTTGCCGGCGGCGACCCCGCTCGCGTGACGCGCGTCGCGGTGCGCTTCAGCCGCCCGGTGCTCCCGGGCCAGGAACTAACGACGCGGCTGTGGCCCGAGACCGAAGGCGAGGGCCCGGACCGCTTCGGCTTCGCCACCGTTAACCCCGACGGCAAAGCAGTGATCAACAACGGCCAGGTAGAGATCCGCTAGAACTTTTTACACCGGCCTACCAGCTAGGCGAAATAATCGGCGAAATCCCACGCACGCAGCTCGCCCGGCTCCAGGCGGACGAGCAGGTCGTCGCCCGCAGTCTCGGTGTACCGTTCACCCTCTTCGGGGCCGAGGTAACGGGAGGCTATGCGGCGGACGATCGGGGCTTTCGCGATGCTGAGACGTGCCCTCGCGCGAAGCTCCAGGCCGCGGTTGGGAGGGCCATCCTCGCAAACGACGATGCTCGCGCGCGGATCTCGACGCAGGTGCCCGGCTTTCCCGTCACTGGACCTGGTCACGACGTTGAAGCCGTTGTCGCGCCACTCGTGCCAGACCGGTGAGAGGAGAACGGTGCCGTCGCGCCGGTAGGTCGCGAGGACGGCGAGGAGAGGCAGCTCTAGTAGGTCTCCCAGGTCGTCCGGTTTCAGCCCTTTGCGCACTCGCCGAGTCTCCCACCGCGGTCGCGGACAACCACGCGTGATGCCAAGGTCAGCAGCTGAAGGTTGCCGTGCGGAATGTGACCAGGAGGAGGCCCAGGGCGATGACCGCGGCGAGGGTGGCCCATTGCCTCGGGGCCGAGGCCGGTTCGGTACCCCCGTTGTCCATGCCGGCCCCGAGCAGCAGCCCGGCTCCCAGACCGCCGAGGTGCGCGTAAACGTCGATCCCCGGGAACACGAAGGGGATCAGGAAGTTGATGCCGACGAGCACCAACAGACCGCGCAGGAACTGGCCTTCGACGGCCGACCGGCGGCGTTTGTAGAGGTAGACCAGCAACACTCCGATGATCCCGAAGATGGCGCCGGACGCGCCCAGCCCGTAGACGTTGCAAGGCCCGAACGTGTAGGAGACGGCACCCGCAACGAAACCGGCGGCCAGGTACTGCGCGATGAACCGCCGCGTTCCATAGGCCCGCTCGACATACGGCCCGTAGATGAACAGCGCCAGCATGTTGAAAACGATGTGCCAGATCAAGAACGGCGAATGCAGGAACATGGGCGTGACGAGCCGCCACCATTGACCGTCCGCGATCCTGACCGGCTGCGATGAGAAGCGCTGAGTCACGATCGGGAACGCCTTCTGGGCCACGTATGTGGCGACGTTGATGACGATCAAGGCGAACACCGCGGGGGCCATAGCGCGCAGCGTGGAACGGGCCTTCCGCGTGGTTCGGTAACCCTCGGCAACGCACTCTGGACACTGCTGGCCGACCGAGGCGGGGATCGCGCAGCGTCCGCAGATGGGCCGGTTGCAGCGCGAGCACCTCAGCCGGGTCGGGGTCTTGGGATGCCCATAGCAGAAGGTCTCTTCCGATTCGTCCGGCAGGGTGCCCAGAGAGTCGGGCGGTTCGCTCATAAGTCCATGGTCGCACGGCCTGCGTGCCTATCGTTGAAGTCATGCGCATCGCCACGTTCAACGTCCACCACTGCGAGGGCCGGGACGGAGTGATCGATCTCCACAGGATCGCGGAGGTCATCGTCCGTACCAAGGCGTCGCTGGTCGCGCTACAAGAGCTCGACCAGGGCATGGACAGGACCGGGGGAGTGGACCAACCGCAGGTCCTGCAGGGCCTGACGGGTATGACGATCAGGTTCTTCCCCACGCTTCGGCGCGGGCAAGGCCGCTTCGGAGTGGGGCTCGCGTCGACCGACGCAATCGAGGCCGAGCTGCGGGATCTGCCCCGCGAGCCCCGAGACGAGCCCCGCGGGGTGATCGTGGCCCGTTGGAACGGGATCTCGGTGCTGGCAACGCACCTTTCCAGAGAAGCCGGCCCCCGACTCGGCCAAACGCGCGCTCTGGCCCGCACGGCGGCGAGTCAGGCAGGGCCCACGGTGGTATTGGGCGACCTGAACCAGACGCTGCCCACCTTGAAGCCGCTGCTCGACGCCGGCTTCTCATGCCCGCCCGCGCCCGCTCCCACCTTCGGGTGGATGTGGCGCCGGCGTCAGATCGACTTCGTGCTGGCGGGACCGGGACTCGAGGTGACGGGCTGGAAGGCGATCCCCTCGAACGCGTCCGACCACCTGGCCCTGGTCGCCGCTCTCCGCCGTGTGTGATCTCTGTAGTCTGAAGTAAATTATTGTGGTCTACTGAGAAATTCATCACGTGGAGATTGCCAAAGGGGCTGCGGGGGCCTGTGTGACGATTCGAGCGATGCCTCGGGTTCTTCTAGCGCTATTCGTCCTCTTCGGCGCGCCCGCCTGCCGGCAGGCCGAGGCGTCCAGGAACGCGGTTACGGCGCGGGACCGGCAGGTGGCAGACCGGCTGGACAGGCTCGACCGAGAGGTGGCCCACGTCAAGAGCAGGGAGAAACGATTCGCCCGGGTGGCCGGCGCCACCTCGTCCCGGATCGCCGCGCTGTCTCGGCGCCTTGATGCCGCGGTAGCGAAGCTCGGCCATCTCAGGACCAAGCTCGGCACCATCAACTCCGCCGTAGGAAGGGCCGCGGCCGCTGCCGACTCTGCCGCCGCGCAAGCGGCCGAGCTCGCCAGGCGCCTGGCGGTTCTGGAGAAGCGCTTCGAGTACCACCTCAAGCACGACCCCGGGAGCTCGTAATAGTGGCCGGTCTGATGGTGGACCTCGTCGGAGAGGTCTTTTCCTCGCGGTATTCGCTGATCTCACGGATCGCCGGCGGAGGCATGGGCGATGTCTACCGCGCCCATGACGTGTTGCTCGACCGGCCGGTGGCGGTGAAAGTGTTGCAACCATCACTGGCTTCCGATCCCGATTTCGTCGCGCGCTTTCGGGCCGAGGCGCGCGCGGCGGCGCGCTTGACGCACCCAAACGTGGTCGGGGTCTATGACTGGGGTTCGGCTGACGAGCTCACGTACTACATGGTCATGGAATACGTCCCCGGCAAGGACCTGCACGACGTCATGGCGGCGCGCGGCCCCCTGCAACCCGCGCAAGCGGTTCTCGTGATGGCTGCGGTATGCGATGCCCTCGACGCCGCGCACGCGGGCGGACTGGTGCATCGCGACGTGAAACCGGAGAACATCCTCATCGACCGGACCGGCAAGGTGAAGGTGGCGGACTTCGGGATCGCACTTGCGATGGATGCCGACCGAACTATGCCCGGAGGTGTGATCTCCGGGACGCTGAGATACATCTCTCCGGAGCAGGCCGAGGGCGAGCAGGCCACGCCAGCATCGGACATCTGGGCTGCCGGTGCGGTGCTGTCCGAGTTGGTGACCGGGCGTCAGACCTACGACGGTTCCCCCGTGGATCTCCTTCGGCGCCGCGCGGTGGAGTCACCCCTTCTGCCGTCGGAGATCGATCCCAACCTGGGCGACGCGCTCGACGATGTGGTCCTTCGCGCGTGCGCGGTGAACCCCGCCGACCGCTTCGCAACCGCCGGCGATATGGCCGACGCCTTGCGGGCCGCAATGGCCGCGTGGCCGGAACCATTGCCATTGCGCATGCTCATCGGTGCCGACGAGCCGGATCCTCGCTTGCCGGAGACCGACACGACATCGATCGTGGATCTCCGCGAACGAGCGCGGCCCCGGCGGACGTCGTGGGCCTGGAAGCTCGCCGCAGTGGTGCTGATTCTGCTGTTGCTCGGTGGCGGGGCCTTCAAGCTTCACGAGCAGCTAACCAAGCGGAGCTTGGTTGCAATCCCGCGCGTCGAAGGGGTCACGGCAACGAGGGCGCGGCACAGGCTGGAGGCAGCCGGGCTCCATGCCTACATCGGCGCAACGATGCCCGACTATTCGATCCCCAAGGGGGACGTGGTGGCCCAGGTGCCTCAGGGGGGGCGGCTGCTAGAGGGTTCGCGCGTGCGCTTGATCGTGTCCGCCGGCCTGCCCCGGTTCAAGGTGCCCACGGTCATGGGGGGCCGCCTCGACGGCGCCCGATCCCTGCTCGACACCGTCGGGATGACCATCGGGGACGTCGGTCACAGGTACTCGGATCAGCCCGTGGGAACGGTGATAGCGCAACGACCCTCAACGGGAACACTGGCGTGGGGAAGCGCGGTCGACCTGGTCCTCAGTCGCGGACCAAAGCCGACCGCGGTCCCGCGCGTGGCGGGGCTAGACGTACGCAAGGCGACGAAGCAACTGAAGGCTGCAGGCTTCAAGGTCACCACGACCCAGCAGTACTCGAACTCTTCTCCTAAGGGCACCATCATCGGCACTGCGCCTGAGACGGGATCTATGGCCCCCGCCGGAAGCGCGATCGACTTGATCGTCTCCCAGGGTCCTCGATACAAGCAGGTAACCGTCCCCGATGTTCGTACAACGGATGTTGCCTCGGCGCGGAAGCGACTCGAGGACCTCGGCTTATTGGTTCAGGTGGTGCAGTCGTGCGGGGGCCACGGGACCATCGTGCAGGAGACCGACCCGATCCCTGGATCGGTCGTACGTCAGCACACGCAGGTGGCTCTCTTCGTCTGCTAGGCGGGTAGGACGCCCCAACCGCGCATCGTTTCCTCGAAGAGTGGGGTGCAATCGAGGTTTGCGATCTCACCGAACGGGACCCAGCGCGCATCGTCGACGTCATCGCCCGGCACGGGATCGACATGGTCGCCGCCCACCGTCGCGTGGTAGTCGAGGATGATCAGGTGGTCCGGGCCCGGAAGCTCGAGGATTCCCACAAGGTGCCCGACCTGCACGTCGAGAGCTGTTTCTTCTCTCACCTCACGCGCGAGGGCGTCGGTTAGGTACTCGCCGGATTCCACATGGCCACCGGGGATCGACCACAGCCCCCGGCCCGGGTCTTTAGCGCGCCTCACCATCAGGAGATGGTCATCTCTCGTAACGATGGCGCCCACGCCAACGCCGATCTTCGCAGCCATGCGCTTAGGCTAGATGGCCGTGGAAGAACGTGAAGCCCCCTCTCCCCACGGGCTTCATCCTTCGGCTCCAGGCGTCATGTGGCCCCCCTGGATCATCTTGTCCGTCGGGATCGTGGCCGCCTCGACGTCGGCCGTGCTCGTCAGATATGCGACTGGGGTCCAGCCGCTGGCGATCGCGTTCTGGCGCTGCGCGGCAGGAGCCGCGGCGCTCGCTCCTTTCGCCTGGAGGGGTCTGCGCGCGATCGATGGCCGCAACATGCGCATGCCAGTTGTGGCCGGCGCCTTTCTCGCGGCGCACTTTGCGACCTGGCTCAGTTCCGTTCGAATCACCACCATCGCCTCGTCGGTGCTGCTGGTCTCGACCACACCGGTGTTCATCGCGGTCGCCGCGTGGGCGTTTCAACACGAGCGGTTCCCGCGTTCAACCTGGGTGGGGATAGTGATAGCCCTGGCCGGCACCGCCTTGATCGGTGGTGGCGACCTCGGGGGCTCATCCCTGTGGGGAGACTTCCTCGCGACCCTCGGAGCCGCGGCGGCGGCGGGCTATTTCATGGCGGGCCAAGCGGCTCGGCGCGAGCTTGGGATCCTCGAGTACGCGACCATCACCTATGCCGTGTCGGCACTGCTGCTGCTTGCTGCCTGCATCGTGGGGACCGTTCCTCTGACGGGATACAGCGCGCACGCGTGGTGGGCCGTCATCGGCTTGATCGTGGGCCCCCAGTTGCTCGGGCACACGTTGATCAACTTCACGTTGAAGGACATCGATCCCACCACCGTATCGGTGACGGTGATGGCGGAGCCCGTGCTCGCGACCGCGCTGGCATTCATCCTTTTGGGCGAGGTCCCTTCGGCGCTCGTTCTTCCCGGAGGCGCGGCGGTTCTGTTCGGTATCTATCTCGTCACCGCGGTGGAGCCGGTGGCGACGCTCCCATGAGGGTCGAGCTCGCGCGTCATTCGCTGGTGACGGACACCTGCTTGGTTATGGGCATCGTGAATCGCACTCCCGATTCCTTCTACGACGGGGGGCGCATGGTGCTGCAGGATGCCATCGACTACTCACTCGGTTTGATCGAGGAAGGTGCGGACATCCTCGACGTCGGCGCGGTGCGGGCCGGACCCGGTGTGGAGGTGCCGCCGGCAGAGGAGCTTCGCAGGCTGGTTCCCTTGGTGGAGGCCCTGGCTGGGGCCACTACCGTGCCGATCTCAGTGGAGACCGCGCGGCCCGAGGTAGCCCGCGCTGCGATCGAAGCGGGGGCCGCGATGATCAACGATGTGTCGGCGCTCGCCGACAGAGGTCTCGCGGAGGTCTGCGCGGAGACGGGGGCCGGACTCGTTCTGATGCACAACGGCGGCCAGATAAGGGGGCGCCCACGCCATCCTCGCTACGACGATGTGGTTGCGGCGGTGATCGCATGCTGGCGAGAGCTGGAGGGGGCCGCGCTGCAGGCAGGGGTAGGGCGTCAACAGCTCATGGTCGATCCGGGCCTCGATTTCGGCAAGAACACGTTCCAGTCGCTAGAGCTGGTGCGAAGGTTGCCTGAGCTCGTCCGCCTCGGTCTGCCGGTGCTCATCGCGGCATCTCGCAAGGACATCGTCGGAGAGACGCTGGCCCTGGCTCTCGACCAACGGTTGGAGGGAAGTCTCGCCGTGGTCGCTCTGTCGGTCCTTCATGGTGCGGCCATGGTTCGTGTGCACGATGTCCGGGCTTCGGTGCGAACGGTGCGGATGGTGTCGGCGGTGCTGGGTAAGACGCCACCCCGGGCCCCCGTAAGAGGACTGTGGGAATAGTTAGGTGACCGGCCTTCTCGTAGCGCTCGCCGCGCTCGCCGGGC
The DNA here is from genome assembly GCA_036265345.1 of Actinomycetota bacterium. Lineage (GTDB taxonomy): Bacteria > Actinomycetota > CADDZG01 > CADDZG01 > WHSQ01 > DATAPE01. The sequence continues at coordinate 11,354 of DATAPE010000218.1, read as the reverse complement.
TGTTCTTCGGCAAGCTCGCCGGTGTGGTCGCCGATCGGATCCCCGCGCGCAGCCCGCTCCTTCGAGGCTGGAACGCGTGCCCGAACTGTGGCGCCGATGCCGCGTTGGTAGACAACATCCCGCTGCTGGGCTTAGCCGTCCACCGCGGCCGTTGTCAGAGCTGTGGTGTCAGTCGTTCGATCCGGTACCCCTTGATGGAGGTCGCCGCGGCAGTTCTCTTCGGCCTGGCGGCGTGGAAGTTCCATCTGCATCTCGAGACCATCGTCTACGCGGCTTTCTTCTGGGTGCTCATCGTCTTGTCGGCGATCGATCTGGAGCACAAGCTTTTGCCGGACCGCGTCGTCTTTCCTGCGCTGGCTGCGGGGGCCGCCGGGTTGACGATTGCCGCCGTGGTGGGAGGTTATCCCGACGCGCTGCTCCACGCCGCGATAGGCGCGGCGATCTTCGGGGGTTTCCTGTTCGTGGTCGCCTTCATCAACCCGGCCGGCATGGGGGGTGGCGATGTGAAGCTGTCGTTCCTCCTGGGGATGTTTCTCGGCTACCTCGATAGCTGGGGGATCGTGATGGTGGGGATGTTCCTGTCCTTCGTGCTGGGCGGCGTTATCGGGCTGGTCGCGATGGTGGTCACCGGTGGTGGACGCAAGATGCAGCTGCCGTTCGGTCCCTTCCTGGCTCTGGGGACCACGATCGCGGTCTTCCTCGGACACTCGGTCCTGACGGCCTATCTGGGCTAGCGGGGAACTCCCCTTTACGATAGTGGCGTGGACGAAGACGATTCCTCGCGCGAGGAAGCTCCACTAGAGGAAGAAGAGCGGGATCTGCTGCGCCAGGACCTGGTGGATGTCAGGGCCTTGCGGGAGATGCTCGGCTCGCGCGGCCTGAAGGGGGCAGTTTTCTTCTGCCCCGACTGTGAAGAGGATCACTACCTCACGTGGGATCTACTGGAAGGCAACCTCGAACAGCTTCTCGACCAGGGTGAGTCTCCCGTCCACGAACCTGCCTACGACCCCGACCCCGAGGAGTACGTGTCGTGGGATTACGCGCGCGGTTTTCTGGATGGCTACGAATCCTTCGAAGATGAGGACCTGAACAATCTTTCGCTGTTGCTGCTTGCGGAGCTGCGCGATCGAGGATGGCCCGCAGATCAGATGAAGGCGATGTTCGCCCGGCTTGGGTTGCAGGTGCCCGTTCTGGATCCATCGGAGACCACCGAGGCTGACTAGAGTCGCGCGCCGCAGGCGGGGGAAAAGGTAGTCTCTTGGTCCCTAAGCCATATCGGAGGAGGACCTCATGTTCAAGAAGACGACTCCTGCAGCCGTCGCCCGCAAGGAGCTGAGTCAGGCAGGGCGAGACCTGCAGAGCGTCGCCCGGAAGGCAGCCGACGCCGCTCGCAAGACGGTGAGAGACGTTGCCAAGACCAGTGACGCAAAGAAGGTCCGCAAGCACCGTCAGGCGACCGCGGAAGCGATGCAGGGTCTTGCCAAGACCGCGGTGAAGGTGGGACGGCGCCGGGCCAAGGACGTTGCCGGGTCGAAAGAGATGAAGCGGGCGAGGATCAGCGCGAAGCGAGCCGCGGAAGCCGCCAGGATCGCCGCTCAATCGTCATCGGCAAGCGCCGGCGCGCAGAGCCGCTCTGCAGCTTCCAAGGCGAAGGCGTCCAGTTCGGCCGCCGCGCGCAAGGCCCAAGCACGCGCTAAGGCAGCGCGCAAGAGGGCCAAGGTCTAGCCCGGCCCCGGCTGACTCGATGGCAGTTCAGAAATCGATCGACCTCACCGCGACCGGCGCGAGCATCGAAGAGGCGGTCAACGAAGCGGTTCATCGAGCCAGTCTGACGTTGAAAGGGTTGACTTCCTTCGAAGTAGAGCGGATCGAGGGGATAGTCGAGGGCCAGGAGATCAAATACCGCGTGCTGGTGCGCGTCTCATTCGTGATCAAGGAACAGATCCACGAATAGCAGCCCATAGATCGGTGTGATCGAACACCGCAGGCGCGAACCGGCCCCCGGGGTCTTCCGCCTGGTTCTCCCGTTGCCGTTCCCGGGCCTCGAGCGGGTCAATGCCTACCTGTTGACGGACGAGGCGGGCTGCATGCTCGTGGATTGCGGGATCTTTCAACTCAGCGAACCGGCTCATGGCTGGGACGAGATCGTGGCCGCGATGCGCGCGTGCGACGCCGAGCCGCGAGACGTGAAGCGGCTGGTCGTTACGCATCCTCACGTGGACCATTACGGGATGGCAGCAAGATTCGTCGCGGAGACGGGGGCCGAGCTGGTGATGCACGCGAGCAGCCGAGGTGAGCTCGACGCATATCGCAACCCTGCCGGCGCCGCGGAGCGACTTGGTCGCCTGCTGGAGGGCTTCGGCGTGCCTGAAGAGGAGTTGCGCGAGCTGACCGCGTTCGAAGATTGGCGCGCCTACGTCTCCGACGTCGTCGACCCGGCGACCAGGGTAGAAGGTGGCGAGCACCTTACCTGCAGCGGCAGGTCGTGGGAGGTCGTCCACACGCCCGGCCATTCCGCGTCGCACATCTGCCTGTTCAGCCAGAATGACGGTCTGCTCATATCCGGCGATCACCTCCTCCCCACCGTCACTCCCCATATCGATTTCGCGGAGGGCCACGGCGACGCCGATGCGCTGGGGGATTACCTCGATTCACTGGCGAAGGTCGCAGCCCTCGAGCCCTCTCTCGTCCTTCCCGGGCACGGAAGGCCCTTTGATGAGGGGGCTGCCCGGGCCGGCGTGATCGCCAGCCATCACGATCGGCGCCTGGGAGCGATCCTTCAGGTGATCCGCTGGGAGCCGCACACGGTGTCGGAGATAACCGACGAGGTCTTCGGCCCCGAGCTGTTCGATTTCCAACGCAGACTTGCGATCGGAGAAGCGATCGCCCACCTGGTCTACCTGCAGCGCCGAGGCGAGGTCGATCAGGTGACGCGCGACGACGGGAGCCGCGCCTACATCAAGATTCGCCGCCAGCCCGCTGCTACGGCATGAGCTCTCTCGCCGTCGACGGAGCTCGCGTGGTGACCTTCTCCGGGAGTGGGCCGGTGCGCGGGGAGCTGTCCCAGCAGCTTGAGACATTGGAGGGGGTCTCTGTCGCGTGCCAGGGGGCCTCGATCGCTTCGATGGGGGAGCAACGCCCGTGCGATGTCACGATCGATGGCTCCGGCTGCACCGTGGTCGCAGGATTCGTCGATCCGCATACGCATCTGCCGTTCTATGGGTGGCGCGCCGATGAAGACGCGGCCCGCCTCTCCGGGGTTCGTTACGAGGCGCTGCACTCCGAAGAGGGCGGGATCTATCGCTCCGCGCGGATGCTCGCCAACGCCTCCGACGAGGAGGTCCTCGATTTCTCCCAGAAGCTGGCTCGTTCGATGCTGGCTCACGGCACGACAACGTTCGAGACCAAATCGGGATACGGCCTATCGGTCGAGGCAGAGCTGCGCCAGCTGCGCTTGGCGCGCCGGCTTGCCGACAGCGTTCCCCAAACGGTCGTCACGACCTGCCTGGCCGCGCACGCGATCCCTCACGGCAAGTCGGCGGGAGAATGGGTAGGAGAGGCCGCCGAGCAGCTGCTGCCTGCCGCCGCGGATGAGGGGCTTGCAAGTGCTTGCGATCTCTATGTCGAATCGATCGCATTCGCGCTCGAGCACGCGGCTCGCCTCTCCAGCGCCGCCGATGATCTCGGTTTGCGCATGCGCGTTCACGCGGACCAACTCGAGGACGGCCAGGCAGGCGCGTTTGCGGCGAGGTGGGGCTTCAGGTCCGCCGATCACCTCAATCACACCTCGGTCGACGCGGCAGGCGACCTCGCGGCCAGCGACACCGCGGCAGTCCTGCTGCCCGGAGCGACCTTCACCCTCCGGCAGGCGAAGAAGCCATTGGCCCGAGACCTGATCGACAAGGGGGCGATCGTGGCGTTGGGCAGCGACCTCAACCCCGGAACGTCCCCGATCCACTCGATGCCGTTCGTCATGGCGCTCGCATGCCGCCTGTACGGTCTCCGCCCCTTCGAAGCGCTGGCCGCCGCCACAGTAAATGCCGCCTACGTCGTTGGTCTCGACAACGAGGTAGGACGCCTTCAGCCGGGGTACCGCGCCGACATGGTCTTGCTGGAGGCACCGAGTTTCGAAGAGGTCACCTACCGCCCCGACCACGATCCCGTGGCGGTGGTCATCTGCGGGGGTGAGATCGTGCACGTGGCGGAATCGGCGCGCGGGCGGATCGCTGGGTGATCGGCCGGTGATCGGCGGCGGCCGGTGTGCCGGATCCCTTCGGGTTACTCCAGGGGACCTGTGACCGCCTCCACGGCAGTTGCCAGGGCCCCCGTGGCCACGAGTTCGCCGGCAGCTTCGATGTCGCCTGCCAGGGACCGATCCTCGACCAGGTAAGGGGACACGGCGCGAAGGGCGTCCGTTGCTGCACGGGTGCTGGGGGCGGGTTCGAGCGGCGCGCGCAACTCGAGTCCTTGGGCGGCGGCCAGTGCCTCGATAGCGATGATGCGCCGAGTATTGGAAAGGATGCTTTCGGCCTTGCGCGCCGCAGTGAAACCCATGCTCACGTGGTCCTCCTGGCCCGCAGAGGTCGAGATGGAATCGGAGGACACCGGAAAGGTGAGGCTCCGATCCTCTGCCACGAGAGCAGCCGCCGTGTAATGCGCCAGCATGAATCCCGATCTTCGGCCGGGATCCTCGGTGAGGAATGCCGGCAGTCCATTGTTGAGGTTGGGGTCGACCAACCGAGCGAGCCGACGTTCGGCGATCGTGCCGTATCCCGCGATGCATAGAGCGAGGTGATCGAGGCCGATCGCCAGCGATTCCCCATGGAAGTTCCCGCTGGACCGCATCTCGTCTGTCTCGAGCAGGACCGAGGGGTTGTCCACCGCAGACTCCAGTTCCGCTTGCAGGATGCCGGCGACGTAAGCCATGCCGTCCCGATAGGCACCGTGAACCTGAGGCATGCAGCGCAACGAGTACGCGTCTTGAACCAGATGGTCTGAGTCGCGATGAGAAGCAACGATCGCGCTGTCTGCGAGCACCCGGCGAAGATTGGATGCCACCAGTTTCGATCCTCGGTGCTTGCGTAACTCGATCAAGCGCTCGTCAAACACCCTGTCGGTGCCGAGACACGCCTCCAACGTCATGGCACCCGTGATGTCGGCGCAGCGACCGAGCCCTTCGGCCCCCAGCATGGTGAGGATGCCAATCGCCAGCATCCCTTCCGTGCCGTTGACGAGTGCGAGGCCCTCTTTGTAGGAGAGCCGGAGCGGCTGGATACCGGCGGCGCGCAAAGTCTCGGCTGAATCGGCGACGCGACCGCGGTGCTCGACCTGGCCCTCACCGAGCAACGGCAATGCGAGATGGGCAAGTTGCGCGAGGTCTCCCGATGCCCCCAGGGACCCCTGCGACGGCACCACCGGATGGATGCCGGCGTTGAGGAGAGCCAGCATGGTCTCGAGAACCTCGGGGCGGATGCCAGAGATGCCGAAGGCCAGGGTGCGCGCTTTCAGCAGCATCATCGCTCGCACGGTTTCCACCGGCAGCGGCGGCCCGACGGCGGTGGCGTGCGACCGCACGATGTCCTCTTGCAACCGGATCGCTTCGCTAGGGTCGATCCGCACGTTGGACAACCCCCCGAAGCCCGTGGTAACCCCGTAGACGGTGTCGCCTGAAGCCACGGTGCGCTCTACCACGGCCCTCGCCTGGTCGATGACTGGGAGGGCACCCTTTGCAAGCTCGACTCGTTCCCCGGCGGCAACCCTGAGGACGTCGCCGAAGGTTAGCGGCTCTCCGATGAGTACGGGCATCCGGGCACTCTAAAGTCTGCCGATGCGCGTCCTTCGTGGAGCTCGGGTTTGGATGGACAACGCATTCGTGAGCGACCGCTCGATCGTGATCGATGACACCGAGATCGTGAGCGTAGTGGCGCGTCAAGATGAGCCGTCCTCGGCACCCGTCGAAGACTGGGGAGACGTTGCGATCGTGCCGGGCACCGTCAACGCCCACGGGCATTCGTTCCAGAACCTACTGAAGGGGTTCGCCGACGATCGCACGTTTGCGAGTTGGCGGGACGATGTTCTGTATCCGCTCTCCGCCGATCTCGACCGCAGAGCCATCTATGCAGGCGCCTTGTTCGCCTTTTCCGAGGCGGTTCTGGCCGGCGTGACGACCACCGTTGACTTCTTCTATCTCCACGATGCCAGCAACGAGAACGCCGAAGCTGTCGTCAAGGCTGCTCACGATGTCGGGGTGCGACTGGTCTTCGGCCGGTGCTTCTATGACGAGGACGCGCCCACGCGCGCTCCCGCTCGTTACCGGGAGAATGCGACCGATGCGGTCCAACGCTTCAAGGAGCTGGCTGAGGCTCACGCTGGCGATCCCGCGATCTCTGTGCAGCCCGCTCCTCATTCATTGCACGCGGCATCGCCCGACACGATCGCGGTTGCGCTCGAGGCCGCCGCCCAGCTCCGAGTTCCATGCCACCTTCACCTCGCCGAAGCGCGCTACGAGAGGGAACAGATCACATCTCGTTACGGCACCACGCCGGTTCGACTGTTGGCGCGCGAAGGGCTCCTCGACCCGCGGCTCGTGACCATCCACACGGTGTGGGTGGACGACGAAGAATTGGACCTGCTCGCAGATGCCGGCGTGGGCGTTGTGCATTGTCCCGGCGCGAACGCATTCCTTGGCGATGGCATCGCCAGCGTGCCAGAGATGCTCGCCCGTGGGATCCGCGTCGGCCTCGGCCCGGATGGAGGATGTGCCAACAACCGCCAGAGCGTCTTCGACGAGATGCGGCACGCATCTCTCTTCGCCAAAGCGCGGCTGACCGACGGCAGTGCGCTCGACGCCGCGACCGCGTTCCGCCTCGGCACGACCGGCGGCGCCGGCCTGTTGGGTTTGCCGGTCGGAGAGATCGGCCCTGGTCGTCACGCCGACCTGGTTGGTCTCGACCTCAACGATCTCTCGCTTCACCCGCTCGCGACCATGGAGCGCCAGATCGTGAACTCCATGCAGTCCACCGCGGTGGTCAAGGTGATGGTGGGCGGCGAGATCGTGGCCAGCGATCACCGGACGACCAAGATCGATGTCGGCGAAGTGCGATCTCGCGTCGAGGAAGCAACCCGCGGCTGGAGTCGGCCCTAGCGATGGCGCACAAGGACTACTCAGGGACGCCGCTCTATAAGAAGCTGGGGATCAAGGAGGAAACTCAGTTCGGTCTGGCAGGCCTCGAGATCGAGGAGTTCCTCCCGATCATCGGCAAGCTTCCTCCCGGGGTGGAGATCATGGAGGTTGCCCGGGAGCCACTCGACGTTCTGGTGATGTTCGCCACTGGAGAGAAGCAGCTGCGACGGCGCTTCCGCGCCCTCGCCGCCATGGTCCGGCCAGACGGTGGATTCTGGGTCGCCTACCCGAAGAAGTCGTCGAGCATCGAGACCGACCTCACGTTCGACATCGTCCAGGAAGTTGGGCTGGGCGCGGGCCTCGTCGACAACAAGACCTGCGCCATCGACGACGACTGGTCCGGCGTGCGCTTCGTGATGCGGCTCAAGGATCGGCCGAAGGCGGCGAAGGAGGGGACGCGCAGGACGAAGTAGCCACGAAGGGCAGGCCGGCCCCGATGACCGGCGAGCAACTTTGGACCTCGATCTGCATATCCCTCGTCCGGACACCCTGTGGTGACTGTGGTGCTTTCCGCGAAAAGCACCTCGGTCACCTCGAGCACCACGACCCTCCGGCACCGATGATGATGTTGCTCGCTCAGGCGCAACGACTCATCCGCGTGCCGACCACGTGGACCGCAGACATTGGGGCTAGCGAATAGTCATGTTGCGCCGCCCGCGTGGCAGTTGGGGGCACCCGTGCGGCGGCTAATCCCTCGGGTGCGCCTCCATCGGGATCCTGACCCCGCGCTCCTTCGCCACTTCGATCGCTCGTGAGTAGCCGGCGTCGACGTGACGCATGACTCCGGTGCCGGGATCGCAGGTCAGCACGCGCTCGAGCCGTCCGGCGGCATCTTCGCTCCCGTCAGCGACGACCACCATGCCGGCGTGGATCGAGTAACCGATGCCGACGCCGCCTCCGTGGTGGACCGAGACCCAGTGCGCCCCCGCCGCCGTGTTTAGAAGCGCGTTGAGGATCGGCCAGTCGGCGATAGCGTCCGAGCCGTCGAGCATCCCCTCGGTCTCACGGTATGGCGACGCCACCGAACCGGCGTCGAGGTGATCGCGTCCGATGACGATAGGAGCAGTCACCTCACCTGAAGCGACGAGCTCGTTGAACCGCAGGCCCGCCTTGGCTCTTTCCCCGTAGCCCAGCCAGCAGATGCGAGCGGGTAGTCCTTGGAACGCGACCCGTTCGGCGGCCATGGTCACCCATCGGTGCAACCGCTCGTCCTCCGGGAACAGGTCGAGGATCGCCCGGTCGGTGGTGGCGATGTCCTTGGGATCGCCCGACAGCGCGGCCCAGCGGAACGGTCCCTTTCCTTCGCAGAATAGCGGCCGGACGTAAGCCTCTACAAAGCCGGGGATGTCGAAGGCTTGCGTGACCCCAGCTTTCTGCGCCTGGGCGCGGATGTTGTTCCCGTACTCGAAGCACGTCGCTCCGGCCGCCTGGAAGCCGAGCCACGCCTCAACATGGTCGGCGACCGACTCGTAAGCCCGCTTCACATAAGTGTCGGGGTTTTCATGGCGAAGCGCGGTGGCCTCTTCGAAACTCATCCCGGCGGGTACATAACCGTCAAGCATGTCGTGGGCCGAGGTTTGGTCGGTCACGACATCGGGCCGGAAACCCTCGTCGAGAAGTTGCGGCAAAACGTCCGCGGCGTTGCCCAGGAGGCCAATGGACTCCGCCCGGCCCCCGCTTCGTGCGTCCTCGACCCAGGACAGTGCTTGAGCGACGTCATCGGTCGAGCGGTCGAGATAGCGGTGTTGTATCCGGCGCTCGATGCGCTGGGGATCGACCTCGACGCAGAGGGCGACGCCGCCGTTCATCGTGATCGCGAGCGGCTGGGCTCCGCCCATGCCGCCAAGTCCTGCGGTGAGGATGATCCGACCCTGCAGGTTGCCTCCATAGTCCCGCGCCGCGAGCTCGGCGAGGGTCTCGTAGGTCCCCTGCAGGATGCCCTGGCTGCCGATGTAGATCCACGAGCCCGCCGTCATCTGCCCGTACATGGTCAGACCTTGGGCTTCGAGACGGTGGAACTCCTCCCAATTAGCCCAGGCGGGGACCAGCATGGCGTTCGAGATCAACACTCGCGGTGCTCCCGGGTGCGTTCGGAAGACCCCTACCGGCTTGCCCGACTGGATCAGCAGCGTCTCGTCGTTCTCGAGCCGCTCGAGCTCCTCCACGATGGTGTGGAACGCCTCCCAGCTACGCGCTGCCCTGCCGGAGCCCCCGTAGACGACCAGATCGTCCGGCCGTTCGGCCACCTCAGGATCCAGATTGTTCATGAGCATCCGCATGGCAGCTTCTTGCGGCCACGCTTTGCAGGACAGGGTGGTGCCGCGGGGAGCGCGAACGGTCTCAGCCATAACCTTCTTATACTGCCGCGCGATGCCAACCGAAACCAGTGCACTGAAAGAACAAGAGCTGCATCCCTCTCCTCGGCCCCCGGGAGAGCCTCAGGCAGCAACCAGAGTCCGGGAGATGATCGAGGCAACCCTGGCCGGCATGATCGACCGTTACGTCATCGACGACTTCGGCAGTTACGTCTTCGGATTCGACTCGGCGCGGGTCTTCGTGGTTCCGACCTGGGTAGAGGAGGGGCCCTGCGTGATCCGCGTGTTTGCCATCACCAACATGGACGTCCCGCTCTCCGGAGCTCTCACGTCCTACTTGCTCGAGAAGAACCTCGAGTTCGTATTCGGCGGTTTCGCGCTCGACGCACCGCGCGGGGCGGTGTGGTTCAACCACAACCTGCTCGGCGAGTTCACCACTCCCGAGGCGTTCGAGGCGACCGTCGCGGCCGTCGCCGAGACGGCTAACGAGTACGACGACATCATCTGCAACCGCTTCGGGGGCCGGCTCTACACCGACGAGACCTCCCGCTCCGTGCCCACGCCTGCCACCCCGGGTTACCTCTAGCGGCAGCCGTTCCAATGCCGGGCCGTGCGGCATCGCGGTCCCTATACTGCCGCGCGTGCCAGACAACGCGGCTCTCTCCGATCGGGAGATAACGCCCGGCGACAAGCCAATGGAGCTCAAGCTGTTCGAGCATGGCTTCGTGCGCCTGGACGCCGCCATGGCCGACGACCTGTCGGTGATCAACTCCGCCCGCGTCAGCTTTGCGGTGCGCAAGGAGGTGGCCGACGACAAGGACCGCGGTCTGATCCGGTTCCTGATGCGGGAGCGGCATGGCACTCCGTTCGAGCACAACTCCTTCCGTTTCCACATCCGGGCGCCGATCTTCGTGGCGCGGGAATGGTTCCGCCATCGGGTGGGCTCGTTCAACGAGGAATCAGCCCGCTATCACCGGCTCGAAGGCGACTTCTACGTGCCTTCACCCACCGCTGTTCGCAGCCAGGTGGGCAAACCGGGCGCCTACTCGTTCGAACCGATGGCTGAGGATGTCGCGGACGAGACCATCGACACTTTCCGACGGGTCTACAAGGAGCTGTACCAGGAATACGAATCTCTGGTGGAGAAAGGGGTCGCGAAGGAGCTGGCGCGCGCCATCCTCCCGTTCGGGATCTTCACCCAGTTCTACTGGACGCTCAACGCTCGCTCGCTGATGAACTTCTTGTCACTCCGCAACGCCGAGCCCGCCCAGTACGAGATCCGCACCTACGCCCGCGCGGTGGAACGGCTGTTTGCAGAAAAGATGCCGATCACGCACGAGTGCTTCATCGAATTCGACCGCCGCGCCCCGTGAGCTTCCCGGCGGGGGGACCTTTCAACCTGGCCAGCCCCGCTATCAAGTGGGGGTTCGGCCCTCTGGAATGGAAGATCCTCCCCCGGATCCACCTCGGTCCCCTTGCCATCAGCCCGCACGGGGTCGGCATCGCAGTGGGATTCCTGGTGGGCGCCCAGCTGATGGTGCGGCGAGCCCGCAAGTACGGGGGCCCGGACGAGGCCGATCTGTGGAACGCGGTCTTCTATGGGTTGATCGGGGCGATAGTGGGGGCCCGCGTGGGCTATGTGCTCGGGCATGTCGCCCAGGTGACGGACCATGGCAACCACCTGGTCGGCGTCTTCGAGGTCTGGCAGGGCGGCATCTCCCTGCTCGGCGGCATCTTCGGCGGGATCCTCGCCGCCTTCCCGTACCTGCGGAAACACCGGATGGGTTTCTGGCGCACGATGGACCTGGTGGCGCCCAATCTCGCCATCGGGATCGTCATAGGAAGGATCGGCGACC
>DATAPE010000217.1:0-6928 GCA_036265345.1 Actinomycetota bacterium | reverse complement strand
CCCATCACGAATCCATAGATGCCGTGGCGACCCGGATTCACCCCCGTGATGGCCGAAGTCCATGCGGGTGGTGTGTACGTGGGAACGGTCGACCGCAGCGTTCCCGACGCTCCCCGGTCACGCAACGCCCCCAGCCTCGGCATCGCGCCGGCTTCGATCAAGGGGTCGAGAAGGTGCCAGGCGGCTCCATCCAGCCCAATCACCGCCGCGCGCCGGGTCATCGCGGCCAGTCTATGGCTGTCCCCATATGCGGCTCACGAGCTTGCCTGCGCCGGCCTCGTCCAGGGTGGCGTCCTCGAGGATGGTGAAGCGGCCGGGCCTGGTGTCGGGAGCGTGCAGCAGTAGCTGGACCATGTCGTCACTCGACAATCCGAGGTCGCGAGGGTGGTCCGGGAGGCCCAGGTTCCGCAGGCGCCCGCGGAACGCATCGGTGTCCTCGCCGTACAACGCCACCGAAACCGTGCACCCGAACGCCACTTGCTCACCGTGCATCGCCCGGCCCCCGTAGAGCTCGTCGATCGCGTGAGAGATCTCGTGCTCACCTCCGGACGCGGGGCGCGAGGTTCCCGACCAGATCATCGCCAGACCGGACAGCACGAGAGCATTGGCCAGTCGGCGCGCAAACTCGGGCTTTCCCGCGAGCTCGTCCACCGGTCTGTTGAGATCGTCTTCGATCGTCTCGAATGATTCCACCGACAGATCCCACGCGCGCTGATCGATCTCTTCCAAACCATGCTGCGCCGCGAGCGCCCAGTCTCGCAACGCCAGTGGGTTGGCGAGCAGGTCGCCGATCCCCGCCCGCAACGAGGCAGCCGGGGCACGTATGAGGGTCGGTATCGCGATGAATACGACGCGCGGGGCGATCGCGCCGACACTTTCGGCCCTCCCGTGCTCGTTCGGCACCACTGCGACGGGCGAGCAGATCCCGTCGTGCGACAACTGAGTCGGGACCGCGATGCTGGGAAGCCCGGCGCGAGCCGCGGCGAGTTTGGCGATGTCCAGGCACCGGCCTCCGCCCACCGCGACCACCGCGTCGGCTCCCGCGCGCCGCGCCCGGGCACCGAGCTCGCTGGCCCACTCCTGGTCGGCCCGATGCGCGGGAGACGCCACCGTCTCGCTGCTGGCCAGCTGGGCGGCCAGATGGCTGCCGTGCTGGGAGGCCAGGACGAGGGGCGCGTTAAGGCCCAACGCCGACACCTGTGCGGCGAGCTCGGCTGCGGCGGCGTTCTCATCGTCGCCATCGAAGATCAAGACCTGCGGGAACTCCAACTAGGCGGGCGCCTCTTCTCGGACCGGTTCCGAGCCCCAGCGATCGGCATGCGATCGGACGACGGCTCCCGCGGCCGGAACATCCTTGGGTTCGTCGATCTCTGCATACTCTCCCGGCAGGACAAAGGCCGCGCGGGCGTCGATCCGATCCAGCATGTTTGCGTAGATGTCCTCGTAGTAGAGAGTCGTCAACGCCCTCCATTCGAGATCCGTGCAGATCTCGGCATACAGGCGCGCAGCTCTGGGGCGCAGGAGGGACACTCCGGCGTACTCACCGTGACTCTTGACCATCTTGAGGTGCTTGCCTATCGCGACTACCTGGTGCTGCCGCAACTCCACCCGCATGTCCTCGAGTTCCATACCCTCGCGTCGTTGGACTGCAAGCACCAGGTCGCCTTGCACCGCGACCACGCGCCGGTACACGTCCGGCGGGACCACGACGTCCGAATTAACTACCAGGAGGTCGGTCCCAGGCGATTGATCCACGGCCATCCGGACGGAGTGGAAGTTGCCCCACGAGGCATAGCGCCCATTGAAGATAAAGGTCACGTTGTCGGGGCCCCACTCCTCGATCACCGCCGTCTGAAGGTCGTCGCGCGCATGCCCGGTCACTACCAGCACATCGGTGATCCCGGCGATCCGCAAACCAGCCAGGATGTAGTGCAGCAGAGTCTCGTTGCCTCCCACCGGGGTCAGCGTCTTGGGCTGGTCGCCGCCCATCCGGATGCCCCGTCCGGCGGCAAGAAGGACTGCCCTGAGCGTCGTCAACTAACCTCCCGGTAAGAGTTATCCCGACTCGATAGTAGAGGGGAACGCCATGCCCACCCTGGAACTCGCCGGCGGGCGCCGGGCAACGTACGAGATCGTCGGCAGCGGCGCGCCCACGATGATGCTTGCAGGGGGGCCGGGATTGGCCGCGGCCTATCTCCGAACCACCGCCGAGCTCATGGCGGATCGGTTCGAGTGCTACCTGGTGGATCCACACGGTTCCGGCGGGTCCACCCCTCCCGGCCAGACGACGGACTACAACCACATCGGTCACGCACGCTTCTACGAAGAAGTGCGTGAGGGCCTTGGCTTCGCACAGATGGTGGTCTTCGGGCACTCGTTCGGGGGGACTGTGGCCCTTACTTACGCGGCTCTCTACCCGGCTCACACCTCGGGCTGCATCAGCATGGATGGTCTCGCCATTACCCCCGAGCTCGAAGGATCCGATGCGAAGGTCGCAGAAGCGGAGATGAGCAGGGGTTTGGCGCGGCACCGCGACGCGCCGTGGTATCCGGAGGCCATCCGGGTCTGGAAGGACTGGACCGATCTCATGCTCGCAGCCACCAGCGGGCAGGAAGTCGATGAGCTGTTCGGTGTGGTGGCGCCCCTGTACTTCTCACATCCCGACCGGCCCGCGGTCCGCGACCGGCTGGAGCGATGGAAGAAGGAGATCAGGTTCGATCTGGCCGCCACCAAGGCGTGGGAAGGCGGCCTCTGGCAAACCATCGACCTGCGGACCCTGCTTCCCAAGATCGAGTGCCCGCTGCTCGTGATCGCGGGCGAGGACGACCTGATATGCGGCCCGGCCCAGGCGAGGATGATCGCCGGCGGCGCGCCGGCCGCAACGGTCGTGACCATCCCGGACTGCGGGCACGATCCCGAGCTGGAGGCCCCCGACGAGCTTCGGCGCGCCATCTGGGAGTGGCTGGACTCCACGAACTCGTCTTAGATCGGACGTGTCTGTGGTCAACTCTGCCACGACGCGGTCAGGACCTCATCTTGGGTCACGTTGTGCTCCCACACGAGGCCCCCGTTGGTGCGTGTGAATCCGGGGGCTTTCACGTCTGTGGCCCCCGGGGGGAGTGACAGCGTGACCGTCACGGTCTCGGGACGCACCTTGGGCTGGTGTTGAAGGACCAGGCTATAGACGCTCCTCGGCCCCCGTTGTTGGACGACTCCGGGCACCCGGTAGGTGACGTGGAACGCACCTTGCTGCTGGGCCGGGATCTGCATCGTTGCCGACCACACTTTCTTGCCCCGCTCGCGATGTTCGGGAGGGCCATTCGTCCACACTGCGGGCGCCGGAGTGTCAAGCCTGCAGGAGCGCGGGGACTGGGCTTGCGTGATGTTCTTCTTGGTGACGAGGACCGGGCACAGAGGGTCGGCCCCGGAACGCATGAGCTGCGCCGAGCCGGGCGCATAGATGTTCATCATCGGCCTGTCGTAGGGCCCGGAGTCGCCCAGCCAGTAGTGCGGTTGGGGAACGAACACGGGGTTCGTGATCGCGACCCGTGCCGTATCGATCGCGCTGTCGCCTGCGATCTTCACGTGCAACTCGTCCTCCTGCTGCTCGAAGTAGTCGAGTTTGTTTCCTCCCACGTTCTGTTCGACGACATTGAGATAGTCGCTGTGCTTGGCTTTGCTCAGTGCCCCGTCCCACCCCATCCGCTTGACGAACGCCTCCTCGGCGGGATCTGCCATCCAGATCTGCATGTGCTTTCCGCTCAGGGCGCGACCCATACCCGTTAGAAGAGAGCTGGGGTGCTTCGGGCGGAGCAAAGCGTTGTAAAAGCCTTCCACCAGCTTGCCCAACACGGAGCGCCTGACGCCGGGATTCGGGTACGTGGCGTACGCCTTGTACAAGAGGAACGAAAGCACGTGCTTGCGGGTTATGCGCCGCCCTTGATGCTTGTGCTGGCCGGCCCTGAACGCGCCGGTGCCGGCGATCAGGTCCTGCATCGTTACCGGATCCACTGCGATGACGCCGTCCACGTGAGGGAATTTGGTGGTGGACGCAGCTCCATAGCGCACCATCAATCTCGCCGAAAGCGGCCAGTCGGGCGACCAGTTCGAGTTGCCGAAACGTTGAGCATCGGGGATCCCCCGCACGTACCAGGCGGCTTGGGGTAGGGGGATCGAGATCTGGCGCCGCTGCTTGTCGATCTTGTAAACCGTCTTCGGATTGTCGAGATGAGGTGCACCGTTCTCGATCGACAGGGTCCCGAACTGGAGGATCGATCCACCGGTGCCGCGCAGCTCCCCGGAATTCTGCATGCCGAGCAAGTACGTTCGCGTGCCATTCGCGCCGAGGAAATCCGGCAGAAGCTTGAAACCTGCCTGCACGTCGGCCAACAGGGCTCGAGTGTCGAGCGCCTGGCGCAACGCCTTGTTGACGTTGTCCCACAGGCGATGCGGCAGCTTGTGCAGATCGACAACCTGCAACGAGCGCGCCGCGTCGTTGATGTCGGTCCGCACGCCCGCGATCGTGTGACCGAGCGCAGTCACGCGGCCAAGGTCGATCTTCTTGCCTCCCGAAGGGTCGTTCGGATCCGGCCCGAGGATCTTGTGGGGGCCGTGCAGCGTGTCCTGCGTCACCTGAAGCGTGCCGTTCGCTGCGGCCGCCGAGAAATGAGCCGCATCGACGAGGTGTTCGACCTGACTCCACGCTTTGCCTACGACGGGGGCGACCTCCGCGATGTCGAATAGCGGACTGTGAGAGTCGAGGCCGTTCCTGGCGCGCTCCGCCGCGGCCACGGCAGCAAGTGTTTCGTAGCGCACGATCTTGTTCTCTCCGGCTTTGAGACCGGTCTGTACCCGGCGAAGGTGGTCGCTGGTTCCGAGCAAGCCGGTGGCCAGCCGCCAGGGCCCGATCAGCATGAACAACCACAACAGCGTGGCCCCCAGAGCCAGCACCACCACGCCGGTCGCGAACACCGCGCTCCCCGCCGGCCGGTCGAGCGCGACCTCGCCGCGAGTTACAGGGCGATCAGACGGCAGCCGCGATCTCCTTGAGGCGCGGGGCGACCTCCCGGGCGAGCAAGCGGATCGCTTCAGCCGCGGGCTCCGCCATCATCCCCGGGTAGTGCAACCGCAACACCAGGTGGCTCTCGGGGTACCGGCCCAGGATCGTGGCCAGCCGGGTGAGGGACTCGACCACCTGCTCGGGGGTTCCGTAGGCGGTGGTGCGGCGGATGTCCTTTTCATCGGGGGGCAGAACCTGCAGCGGCTTCCCCTCCACGTCGGTTCCTTCGCGCCATCCCGCGTACACGCCCAGCTGGTGGCCGGCGCCCGCTCGCACCATCGGCCAGTCACGCTCCGGTGATTCGGTGACGAATGCGTTTTGGAGCACCGCCACGATGGGGGGGCCCGGCAAACCGGCCTTCTCTCTGGCCTCCGCGGCCATCGCGAACGCCTTCTCCAACCGGTCGGGCTCGCCGCGCGAGGCGATATAGCCGTCTCCGATGCGCCCGGCCCTGCGGACCGCGTCGTCGACGAAGCCGCCCACGAGGATCGGAGGAACGCGAGCCGGCTTCGGAGTCACCGCGATGCTGGAGTAGGAGTAAGAGCGGCCCGAGTAGTCGAACCTCTCCTCGCTCCATGCGAGGCGAAGGATCTCGATGATCTCTTCCATCCGCCGCACCCGGCTGGAGGTGTCGATCTTGAAGGCGCGGAACTCCTCGTCGCGCCACCCGATCCCGAACCCGGCGATGACCCGGCCTCCGGAGATCTGGTCGACGACCGCGAAGTCCTCGGCCAGCCGGATCGGGTCGTGGAAGGGGGCCAGCACGACGCCCGTGCCGAGCTCGATCCGTTCGGTGGAAGCAGCGAACGCGGCGAGCAGGGGGAGCAGGGAGGGCAGGTAGCCGTCGGCCGAGAAGTGGTGCTCGGAGACCCATGCGCCGTCGAGCCCTTCGGCCTCCACCAGGCGGGCGAGCTCGATCGCCTCCCGGTACTCGTCGTGGAAGCTCCGCCCGCTGTCGAGCGGGATCTGGCCGGTAAAGAGCCCAATGCCGATCTTGAAGCTCAGGGTCAACCCTCCTTGTCAGGGACCGCCGACAACCCCGCCGACGTTACTAGGGGGCGATCAAGTCTGCTATCTCCGCGATCATCTTGGTCAGATCGAAGTCCTTCGGCGTGTAGATGCGCGCTACTCCCAGCGCGAGAAGCTTCGTCTCGTCGTCCGCCGGGATGATCCCGCCCACGATCACCGGCACCAGCTGGAGATCTACCCCTTCTCCGCGGAGCCGTTCCAGCACGTCGGGGACGAGCAGATTGTGCGCTCCCGACAGGATCGACAGACCGATGGCGTGGACGTCTTCCTCCAGCGCGGCGGCTGCGATCTGCTGGGGGGTGAGGCGGATGCCCTGATAGATCACTTCGAAGCCGGCATCCCGCGCTCGAACCGAGATCTGCTCGGCCGCGTTGGAATGCCCGTCGAGACCCGGTTTGGCGATCAGGAGCCGCAGCTTCTTGACCCCCAGCCGCTGCGCGGCCGCGGTCACCCGCTCGCGCGCCTCGGCGATCTCGGCCCCCGCCGGGATGCGCGCTCCCACTCCGGTCGGAGCCCGGAACTCGCCGAACGCCTCGCGAAGCGCGTCGGCCCATTCTCCGGTGGTCACCCCTGCCTTCACGGCCTCGATCGACGCCGGCAGGAGGTTGTCCGCAGTCGCAGCCACCTTCCGGAGCTGATCGAGCGCACGCTTCGCTCCGGTCTGGTCGCGCTCCTCGCGCCACTGCTCCAGCCGCGCGATCTGCTCGCCTTCCGCTGCGGGATCCACCCGCTCGTAAGCCAGCTCGTCCAGCCCCTCCACCAGGGGAGAGACTTCCGTGTCCTCGTAGCGGTTGACTCCCACCACCACCTGGTCGCCCGTCTCGATAGCCCGCCGCCTCC
>DATAPE010000216.1:0-21805 GCA_036265345.1 Actinomycetota bacterium | reverse complement strand
ATGGCGGCGTACTGGACAACTTTCCGTTCAGTCACGCCATCGACGCGATCATCCGCAAACCTGCTGCTACCGAGGTCGTTCGCCGCCTCGTCTACATCGAGCCGGACCCGGGGGCGCTTCATCTGGGCCCCCACAAGGAGCGGGACCAACCCCGGTGGCCTCAGACACTCACCGGAGCCATGAGCGGCATACGAGGAGACGAACCGATCCTCGATGATCTGATGCGCGTCCGGCAGTTCAACGATCGAGTTAACGCGATCAACTCCGTCGTCGGCGAGCGCTTTCCCGAGATCCGCGATCGCATCGATCAGCTGACCGGTGCGGGCCAGATGCCGGATAGCCCGACCGAGGAGCAGGTACGCAGCTGGAGCGACAAGCTGCATGCCGAGGCGAAGAGCGATCTGGGGGCCGCATACGAGGGGTACCAGCGTTTGAAGGTGACGTCGGTCGTGGACGGCTTCGCAGAGATGATCGACTGCGTCTGTAATTTTCCCAAGGAATCCAACGAGGCCGAGTTCGTCAACGAAGTGCTGCTGCTGTGGGCGATCGGCGAGGAGATCCTCTCCGAACCCACCGACGCGACGCGAGCGGTTGATCGGCGTGGATCATTCCTGCGCAGCTTCGACCTTCCCTACGCACAGCGCCGCCTCCGATTCGTCATCCAGGGAGTCAACCAGCTCTACAAGGGGGTGGGGAGCGATCCCGAGCGCAGGCGCGTGCTGGACCAGGTAAAGCAGACCCTGTACGACCGCCGCGCGATCATCTCCGCCCTCCTAGCCGGCCGGGACCTCGGCGAGGACATCGTCAAGGCGACAAGGGAAGTATTCGGGGAGCACTCCATACGTATCCACGCGCGCCGGGACACCGGCGCCGGAGAGTTCATCGCGGCACGCCGCAACGAGCTGGATGCGCTGCTGGCGGCGTTCAAGAAGCTGCTGGACGATCGATTGGAGGGATTCGGCACCGACATCTACCGCCGCTTCATCGAGGTCACGAAAGGTTTGTCTCCGGAGGATCGGCGGATGCTCCTCGTGAGATATCTGGGGTTCCCCATGTGGGATGCACTGATCTTTCCCATGAGAGCGATGAGCGAGGTCGGAGAGTTAGATCCGGTCAGGGTCGTGCGTTTCAGCCCCACCGATGCCACCAGACTCGAGGCAGGCGGGGCCCGCGCGAAGCTCAAAGGGGTGTCGCTGCATCACTTCGGGGCCTTCTTCAAACGGGACAGCCGGGAGAGCGACTACCTGTGGGGACGGCTGGATGGGATCGAGAGTCTGATCACCCTGCTGACCGAGGACGATTCGCCCGAGGAGCGGGCCAAGAATCCGTTCTATCGCCGGGGCTACGAGGCCATCTTCCACGAGGAAAAGGACCTGAGCTCGACGCCTGCGGTGCAGACCCAGGTGAAAGCCAAGCTCGAGAAGCTACCCGACTAGATGCTCCGTCAGTCACGAAGGTGATGTTTAGCGGGCTGAGATCGTTGCCCACACGAAGCGGTGGTCAGAGTAGAACGTCGCCCGGGCCTTCTTGTTGTACGACCTGTCGGTCTTCGCATTGACCGGGTTCCCCTTGGTGAAGATGAAGTCGACCCCGCCCAGGCCAAGGTGCTTCCTGCCGTCGCGCCACACCTTGTAGATCGAGTCCAAGTAGTGATGGCGGTCTACGAAGACTTTCCAGAACGGACTTCTCTTACACGTGAGGATCCCGCCGCCCGGATGGAGGCATCTCTCCTGGTTGAAGTCCCCGCCGACGGTACGGAGGGTGCCCGGGTATTTGGTTTCCAGCTTCTTCGTGACTTTCTCGGCCCACTTCTTCTGATAGGTGCGCCTCAGAGCACGGTTTTTCAGTAACTGGTATTGGAAGTGGACGCTGGCGACGCTCAGCTTCAGACCACTGGAGATCTCCTGTACCGATAGCCGGGCGTGTTGATTGACCTCAACCCGTTTACTCGGATAGGCCGCGTCTGATCGCTTGAAGGTAAGGGATATATAGCCTCCGTGATCCAACTTCTTTGTGGTGGTCCTGTTGATCACGATGCCGGAATCGGTCTCGGTGCGGATCTTCGGCGTTTCGCGCCACGGGATCTTGGGAGGGCGCACCGCAACCACATAGTTGTCGCCGGTCCGAGCTGAGAGCAGCGAGGCGACCCGCTCGGCACTGTTCCGCTTTACTTCCTGCAACAACAACACGTCGGGATACCAGGGGGCCTGGTTCAGCAGACGACCGACGTAGCGGCCCATCCGGACCCGCATGTCACCCTGGTTCCCCCACGCTGCGCGCAGGTTCGAAGTGACAACCAGCACCTTGCCTGATGGAGATGTTGCGGAAGCAGACGACAGCGACACCGATAGGGAGGGCGAGGTTTGCGATCGCGAGGGTGAAAGCGCGCCGATCAACAATATTGGCGCGACGAGTGCTGCACCGATGAACGGGAACAGTTTCTTGCGCGTTTGGACGACGTGCATCGACGGTTCCTTTCTGTCGGGGGAGTGGCTTTCGACGCTGCGACGATTTCCAAGTCGGCAGTCATACCTCATGTCGGTTGTCTCTCGCCATTACTTGAGAGATGAAGAGCAACGCGCATCCACACGATGCAAAGGAACAGACATTAGGGACAATGCGGACCTCCGACGAGGGGACGGGAGGACTTAAAGTCCTTCGATGGAGGTTTGCTCGGGAGTGCAACTGCGATCTGCTTTCGGTGAGTGACGCTACGAGTTTGGTTGCGCGAAAGCGCGCACTAGCTCAACGTCCGGCTCGGGATCCGTGACCGCTCACCGCGTACTCGTGCTGGGTGGCGGCTTCGTGGGCCTCTACACCTGCCTGGGATTGGAAAAGAAGCTGTCTCGGGAGGCGGCAGAGATCACGCTGGTGAATCCCGAGAGCTTCATGGCCTACCAGCCGTTCTTGCCGGAGGCAGCTTCTGGAAACATCGAGCCGCGCCATGTAGTCGTTCCACTGCGCACCGTCCTCGGCCGCACCGTTTTGCTTACGGGAGAGGTGCTGGCAGTGGACCACGGCCGGCGCGTGGCCGTTATCCGGCCCCTCGAGGGGGACGTTCGCGAGGTCGGCTACGACACCCTCGTGGTGGCCCTGGGCTCGGTGTCTCGTGTGCTGCCGGTTCCGGGGCTCGCGGAGACGGCGGTTGGTTTCAAGACGGTTGCGGAGGCGATCTTTCTCCGCAATCAGGTGCTCGAGTGCATGGATGCGGCCGAGTCAACCGACGACGCCAAGCTCAGAGCCCGGCTGCTCACTTTCGTGTTCGTCGGCGGAGGCTATGCAGGCGTAGAGGCACTGGCCGAGCTCGAAGACCTGGCGCGAGATGCAAGCCGGAACTACCGGCGCATCAGCCGCGCCGACATGCGGTGGATACTCATCGAGGCTGCCGGAGAGATCCTTCCCGAGATGGCGCCCGACATGGGCCCCTATGCAGTGAGGATCTTGAGGCAACGAGGGATCGAGATACGCCTTAACACCACACTGCGGTCGGCCGAGGGTGGGCACATGGTGCTCTCGGACGATGAGGCGTTCGAGGCCGAAACCCTCGTCTGGACCACCGGTGTCAACCCTCATCCACTCGTAAACGAGCTGGGGTTCCCTACGGACGCCCGCGGCAGACTGATAGTGGATGTCTTCCTCCGGGTTCAAGGCGTCGACGGCGCGTGGGCCGCGGGCGACTGCGCGGCGGTGCCGGATCTGACCACGGGGGGGATCGACCCTCCCACGGCCCAGCATGCGCTTCGCCACGCTCGCCGCCTCGCGGGAAACATCGCGGCGGGCCTCAAGCGTCAACCGTTGCAGCAGTTCCGCTACCGGAATATGGGAGGACTTGCTTCCCTCGGCCGCTACAAAGGGATCGCACGCGTCTTCGGGATCCACTTGAAGGGTTTCCCCGCGTGGTGGCTTCATCGCAACTACCACCTCTTGATGATTCCGACGTTCAACCGCAAGGTGCGCATCATCCTCGATTGGACGGTGGGGTTGTTCTTCCGGCGTGACATCGTGCAATTGGGCACGTTGCAGAATCCCCGCCGCGCCTTCACTGAGGCGTCCCGGAGGGAATAGGAATGTGCTCGAATGAGGCTTCGGAGAAAGGGACTCATGACGGCATCGCAAGCTGAGATCGATCCACAGCACACCAGGAAGGCTTTCCCCTCCCTGGAACGACTCTGTAACCAGCAGCCGTGTGTCTTCGCCGATGCTCCCGGGGGGACGCAGGTCCCGGAGTCCGTCATCGAAGCGATCTCCTCCTATCTGAGGCGTTCGAATGCCAATCGCGGAGGGGCCTTTGTCACCAGCGCCGAGACGGACACGCTCGTCTCGAACGCACGGGACGCGGGAGCCGCCTTCCTCGGCGCCTCAGCCCGCGAGATCGTGTTTGGCCCCAACATGACCACTACCGCCTTTGGTCTGGCTCGTTCGCTTGCCCATCGGGTGGCTCCAGGCGACGACATCGTCGTAACGGCCCTGGACCACGATGCCAACGTCGCCCCGTGGATGATCCTGGCCCGCGAGTGCGAGGCGAATCTCCGTTGGGTCGAAGTGAACCTGGAAGACGCGACGCTGGACCTTGCCAGTTTGAAAGCGGTTCTCTCCGATCGCACCCGCATCGTTGCTTTCACGCTCGCATCGAACGCCACAGGGACGGTGGTTCCCGCCTCAGACATAGTTGCCCTCGCGCGCACGACCGGCGCCATCGTGATAGCCGATGGCGTCCACGCAGCCCAGCACCGGTTGCTGGATGCCACCGCGCTCGGCGTGGACATCCTGTTCACCTCTCCCTACAAGTATTTCGGCCCGCACCTCGGCATGGCGTACGTTCGCAGGCCGCTCATCGACGAGCTAACGCCCTACAAGGTCCGTCCCGCCAGCAACGAGGGTCCCGACCGCTGGGAGACGGGCACGCAGAACCATGAAGCTCTGGCGGGCTTGACTGCAGCAGTCGAGTACATCGCTGGGATCGGGCGGGGCGATGGATCCCCTGCGTCGGCGGGGCGAAGAGACGAGATCGTTCGGGGGATGCGCGCCATCGAGGCCTACGAAGCGACCTTGAGCAGCCGCTTCCTGTCGCGCTTCAACTCGCTCGAGGGAGTGAAGCTGTATGGGATCGGCGATGAGGCGCGCGTCGGCGAGCGTACGCCCACGTTCGCGATACGCCTTGACGGGGAATCTCCCCGGGACACCGCAACGCGTCTCGGCAAGGCGGGCATCTTCGTCTGGGACGGCGATTACTACGCCCAGACGATCATGGAGCGCCTGGGGCTGGCCACGTCGGGGGGCGCGGTGCGCATCGGCTTCTGCCACTACAACACCGCAGACGAAGTAGACCGCGTCGTCGACGAGTTGGTCGGCGCCCGACCGTAGAAAGACTCCTTCCATAAGGAAGGCGGCTCACTCCGAGCTATACGTCCACCAGGACAGCTTCGTTGGACGGATACGTATCAAGGCGTCGTGGACCTCGTCGGGCCGGTATTGCGGGTAGCGGGCGTTGATCGCCTGCGTCAACTCGGCCGGGGCGGACGGATCGATCATGGCTTCTCCCCGGACCATGCACCACCCAAGCTTCGGCCAGTCCTCGTCCCACACATCGACCAGAAGCGTCACACGGGCATCGCGCTGAAGGTTCTTCACCCGCATGAGTGTTCGCCCTGACTTCGGCTTGTGATCTATCGGGGACACGATCTCGTCTCCCACCACCGCGTAGACGACAGGCACCGAATGCGGACCACCGTCGGGATCGATCGTCGTCATCACGCCGCGACGAGCCGTTCGCACGAGCTCGCGCATACGTTCGGGCAGGCCCCCGATCGTGCCGGAGCGACCGGAAGGCAAGGCTGTTTAGGGAACGAGTCCGAAGATGGTCGCAGGCGAACCGGAACCGTGAAGGTTGCGCGGCCCCCCCACGACGACCCACGCCCCCCTGGCGGGAAGGCGTCCCACATGGGTGAGATTCTCGAGATCGATGCGGTGGCGGTGGAACACCAGCGAGCTCTCCCGGAAGTTCGCGTCCGTGCCGGGATCGGGGCCGAACGTGTCGGTGCCGAGAGCGCCGTGATTCGCCAGTACATGGTGCCGGATCAGCCACCGCACGGCACGCAACGAAAAACCCGGTTGATGCAGGCCACGACGCCGCGAGCCGCAGTTGTAATAGGTCTTCCCGTGGGGGGCCGTGCTCGGCCCCCAGAACTTCGAACACCCCGTACGGGCGATCACAGCAGCACCGTGCGGCAGGGGCCCGTGGTGAGCTATCCATGACTTGATGTCGGACACGCGCAACCGGTAGTCGACATTGCGACGCACATTGGCGCGGATGTCGATCACCGCGGCAGGAAGCACAAGACTGGCGGGACCAAGCGCTCCCGCGCAGGCAGCGCCGACGTGAAAGTGGCAAGGCGCGCCCCAATGAGTGCCTGTGTGCTCGCCCTCTCGTACGAACTGGAGATAGAAACCGTCCTGGGGCACGGTGAATGCCGTCGATAGCCGGAACTTGGGGTCGCCGGGAAACCCCGGTGTGGCGTGAGGATTGTTCAGATGGCTGAGGTACACGACGTGGTCGAAGTGAGCAACCCGACGGCCACTCTGTGACGCTCGATCCGCGACGTCGGCGCGGCCCGTCAGCGCAAAGCTGAGGACCGCGCCTGCTACGAACCCTAAGAGGCCGACAGCAGCCGTCGTTGCGGACAGAGATGACCGTCTCAGAGCGCGCACGCGTCCTCCTTCGGTTGCAGCCCGGATCCGCCTAAAGGACTACCGAGAACTCTCTCCGTCTAGATGAGCACGGGGTCGGGGAGGTCGATGTAACTGACGTCCCCCAGCAGGTCCACCCACTCTTGGGGAGGGCCTTCGTTGGACGTGTTCGACTCGCCCGCGCGCGCCGCGGCCTCGGACTCGAAGTACACCACCTGAGTGAACTCGCCGTCTCCGTGCCATGCCACGATGCCGCCCATTACGTCGGGGCGCATCTTCCGGAGCTCCGGTTCCATCTCCCTGCCCATCGACCGAAGCTTCTCTACGTCCGTGGCCTTGCCTTCCATGACCTGCACGAATCCAGCGTCGTTCGAGCCACCGTCCAGCATCTGGTCGACCTCGGAACAATCTTTGAAGGTGACGTCCGATAGGTACTGCTCGGTCTCGCCCCACCACTTGCCCTGCTCCGGCCGGTCGCTATTGCGGCGAGCAGTCTCTTCCGACTCGAAGCGAGCCGAGGTAAACCACACACCGTCCGGGGAGATCCCGCTCGTGCTACCCAGGAATCCCACGGCCCCCGGCCGCACCTCCTCGACCCAACGGTCGAGCTGCTTGCGCAATCCGGCCTCGTCCTTGACCTTGCCTTTGATGACCTGTACGAACATCAGATGCACCTCCGATCGGCGGGCGTAACGCTCCTCGACATACCACCAGAACGAGCCAAAGACAAGCGGCAGTCCGGCGGCACGGGAGCGCGGCTCCCCGGCAGACCTCCAGCTTCGTGTGTCTATCCATCTCGTGCGTATGTATAAGCGTGCGTATATATCGTGCGTATATATAAGATCGTGCGTATATATAAGGAGGAGCGCTAGTCGGGTGGCGCCGTCTAAGCTCGCTTCGATGGGGGATGAGCACAGCCGCGAGCTGCTCGAGGTTCGCATCCGGGCGGGACGACCCGGCGAGGGTGAGTTACTGCGGGAGATCGCGATCGCCGCCAAGAGCTACTGGGGATACGACTCCACGTGGGTGCGCGAGTGGGCAGAGGGCGGTGACTTCTCGGCGGAGGCTCTTGCGCAACGAGAGGTCTTCGTCGCCGATGTCGGTGGCGCGCCGGTCGGTTGGGAGGCGACGATCCCCAAGGGCGAGGTCTGCTGGCTGGAGGATCTGTGGGTAGCCCCCGCGTGGATCGGCAAGGGGATCGGAACCCGGCTGTGGCGCTATGCCGCCGAGCATGCGCGGCGGCTCGGCGCCCGCCGCTTGGAATGGGAGGCCGAACCCAATGCAGTCGGCTTCTACGAGAGGATGGGCGGCAGGTATCTCCGGGACAGCGAAGCCAGCGAATGGGGCCGGGCTCTGCCGGTGATGGGTGTAGATCTCGACTCGGTTAGCTGAGCGGCCGTCCGCGGCTGCGAACGTCTGACGCGACAGGGGAAGGACCCAAAAGGCCCTTCCCCCTCGCCTTACCGGTGACCCCAGTTAGTGCCTCTTGTGAGGCAGCTCCATGTTCACCGTGAACACGTCTTCGTCTTTCGTGACGAAGTTGAAATCGGGGTTCGGCACCTGGTTGCGGGTGTCGGACCAGATCGGATGGGCACGGCCGTTCGGAGTGATCACGAGACCGCTGTAGTCGCCGTTGAACCCGGCCTGGATCCCATCGGGGGCCGGGAATCTGGGCGAGATAACGTGGAATGCGAACGGCGTGTCGAGGTTGGTTCCACCCGACAACACAACGTCCGACATCCTCTGACCCACGCCGGGATCCCCCAGCTGGAAGCCATCCGGCGGCGTCTGGTTCTCATTGGGAACCCGGCCCGTCCGGTAGTAGCTGATGCCGATCCTGGAGTGGCCGTGATGCTCGCCGATGTCGATGGCCGCCTGGTAGTGGTCCGTCCCGTGGTCGGGATTGACCTTGCGCGCAGCACTCCATGTCGCTCCGCCGTCGGTGGAGCGGGACAGGAAGATGTCGAACTCGCCGAACCGGTAGTCGTACCAGGTGTCGTACAGGTCACCGTTCTTCTGGTTGACGGCGATGCGCTGCGAGGTCTCCTCCGGTGTGCGGATGTAAGCGCCCGGCGAGCAGGTGCCGACGCCGGCGCAGAAGGGCGCGTTCTGGTAGATCTCATCCGTGACCTTCGACGGCCCGCCGCAGTTCAGGCTCGCAGTGCCCGCGGGAGAGCTTCCCGACGGAGCGCACTTGAGGGACAGGATCTGCTGGTCAACGCTGGGCGTGTTTCCGTTCTCGAAGGTGATCGCAAGGTGACCGTTAGGAAGTACCGCGATGTCGGAGTGGCCATTGAAGTTGCAAGAACCGGGGTCGAGAGACGGGTCGAACGAGTCACCAAGCACGCACAGATCGGGATTGATCCCGCTGAGCTGCTCCGGCGTGGACCAGGTGAACCCATGGTCGGTTGACATGGAGCCGTAGATCGGCGACTGGCAGTACTGGTCGCCGGTGTCCCCGCAGGTGAAGCTGAAGCTCGTCCACGTCGCGTAGACGTTGTCACGGTTGGGGCTGTGGTGGTAGGCGTCGGCGGCGATCTTGGGGCCGTCGGAGGAGGCTCCCGCGCTGTTCTCTTCGTCGATGACGTGCTCGCGCCCAGTGGCCGGGGCGGTCAAGCCAAAAGGCGCCGGGACCTGGTCGAAGTACGAGCCCTTGGCGCCGACGGGCGATGGAACTCCGAAGACGAGGCTGGCGTTGCTGGCGATATCGAAGGCGATGCAGGTGTAGAAGGCCCGGCCCGCGGAGTCAAAGGCCAGGTAGGGGTCGCTGCAGGCGTCGTAGGAATGCAGGGTCCCCGGAGTACCCAGGATCGAATGCTGGTTGGGGTCTCCTGAGGTGGGAAGCAGATCCTCGGGAGCGTTCAGCCGGTAGCGGAACGGCGCGGTGCTGATAGCGCCCCAGCGCTTGCCTCCGTCCACCGAGAAATCGAGACTGGTCTGGTTCCATCCGATGATGCTGTCGTTCATCCCGGCCACGAGGTTGCGGGGGTCGCTTGGGTTGTAGGCGATGTCCTCTTCGGCTTGACGCCGGAAGGTGCAGTCCTGGTTCACCCGCACGTCGCGACCGTGATTGCGCTCGCGGCATCCGAGGGAGCCAACCGAGATCCCCGGGCTCGTGGGCGCATGAGAAGCGCGCGATGAGGCTGCAGCGCCTGCGACCTCGCCGGACCTAAACGACCCGTGCGTCAGGAACGGCATGGTCTTGGTCTGTCCGTTGACGCGGAGCGTGGCTGGCCGCAGCTGCCCGCTCTGTATCCGTTGCAACACGCTCGGGGAGGCGCTGGAGATCGATCCCTGCAAAGCCAGGGCCCCCGTTGCCAAGGCGATCACCACGATGACGCTGAAACCACGACGCGTTCTTACTTTCTTCAATCGCTGCTCCTCTCGGTACGGACGGATGACCTGGCAAAGATCGAAGGATCACGGGACGGCCGCGCGCGCAGCGGCGTCATGCTCGAGAGTTGAGAAAGCTTCTGCACGTCCCCCCAAAAACGAGGATCCTGACTGAAGGATCGTTCTCGGAACCATAGCAAGCACTGCACGGTACGAATCACAACGCGCGTACGAGATCGATGTGACGGCGGCCGCGACCTGCGCGCTCTTTATCCCTATTGCAACGATTGTCGGCTCGGCGTGGCAGGCACGGCCGACGAACGCGCGCGCCGGTCATGGCCGATGGATATAGTCCGCTGACCGCGGCTGAGCAGAGATGTGACATGGACGATCGCTCCACGCACGCCCCCAGAGAAACAGAGCTGGTTCCCCTGATGAGGGGGATGCTGTGGCTGGGGGCGCTGCTGGTAACTCTGGCCGGCATCCAGCTGTATTTCTTCAGCACCCGCACAGACCATCTGTTTGCCTGGACCATCGACGTTCCGCTGACGGCGGCGTTCCTGGGAGCGTTCTACTGGACGAGCCTCTTCCTCGCGGTGCAGTCCGCTATCCAGACGAGGTGGGCGATGGCCCGGGTGGGGTTGGTAGGGGTTCAGGTGTTCCTGTGGCTAACTCTCCTCGCCACGTTGCTGCACCTCGACAAGTTCCACCTCAGCGCAGACGACAGCTTCGCAAGGGGGGCCGCGTGGCTATGGCTCTTCATCTACATCGTCGATCCCCCTCTCCTCACCTATGCCTACATCCGCCAGATGCGCCAGAGGCTCGCGGATCCTCCGCGCCGGTACGCGACCCCACCCTGGTTCCGGGCCTCCCTGGCGCTGCAAGCAGCGGTCACGATCGGCATCGGCGCGGCCCTCTTCGTTGCGCCCGACCACACCTCCTCTGTGTGGCCGTGGGCTCTGACTCCCCTGACGGCCAGAGCGGTGGCTTCGTGGCTGTTGGGTCTGGGATTGGTTCTTGTCTGGGCGGTACGCGAGAACGACTGGGTGCGGCTCCGCCCCGCGACGATCAGCTACACGGTCCTCTGCCTCTTCCAGCTGATCGCGCTGCTGCGATTCCGATCCACCCTCGAACCTGGAGTGGGCGCGTGGCTCTACGTGGCCTTCGTCATCTCCGTCGGCGCGTTGGGGCTGGTCGGCGTGGCCGCCGCCGGCCGGCGATCCGGGGCCGCCCGAGGGCGGCGGCCCCGCGACGCTTCCGTCTAAAGGACGGCTTGGTTCGAGGCCAGCGCGAGCGCGCTCTGCCCCCACTCGGTGCGAGCGGTCTGTTCGACCCACGGCGTGGCCTTGAGCCGCAAGAAGATCTGGTGCGCCTCCTCGAGCAAAGGACGCGCGGCGTCCCGGTCACCCTCGGTTTCCAGAAGCTCGCCATGTCGAAGCAGGGCCTTCCCCAGGGGGAAGGGATCCCCGATCTCTCGGAACGCGCCTGTGGCCTTCTTGAACGCGCGCCGCGCACTCGCGCCGTCGCCATGGCGCGACGCGATCATCCCCTCGAAGCGCGCTCGCTGTGCTTGCAGGTAGTTCGTCAACTCCACCGGACTGGCCTCGTCGAAGCGCGTCAGCCATCGCTCCACGGTGGCGTGATCTCCGAGCTTGAGCCCCCCCTCCACTGCCTCGACGAAACCCTCTATCACGATCTCCCAGTCCCATCCGAGCACAAGCCAGGCCGCCTCGAGACCTTCGACCGCGGTCCGGAAGGATCCAAGGTCTTCGCCGGCCGCGGCGATCACCAACCGGCTTAGTGCGGCGCTTCCGTTCTCTTGCAGCTCGTGGGGGTCGAACCGTTCCCAGAACGGCTCGGCAACGCTCAACGCACCCGCGATATCTCCTCTGTTGCAGAGGATGAGGGGCACAAAGCCCGCGAACGGCGCGGAGGCGGTCTTGTCCACACCCTTCGTTCTGAAGTCAGGCATCCCTTCGACGAGTTCGAGAGCGCGGTCCCATTCCCCTTGGCGGTACAACGGATAGAGCATGTTCGCCGCCATCGCTTCGGCCGATATCTCGCTGGTTCGGCCGGTGCGGCGGATCAGCGCGAGTCCGTCTGAGAGGTAACGCACTCCTTCGTCGAGCCGGTCCCGGTTCGCGAGCAGACTCCCAATGTTGAAATAGGCGCGTTGGGCCGCGTCCAGCAGGTCATGCTCGATAGCGAACTCCAACGCATACTTGATCAGACCCAATCCCTCTTCCCGATGGTTTGTTCGGATGAGTATCAGTCCCTTGGTGTTCAGCGCGTGCGCCAGCACGTGAGGAAGCCACAGCCGCTCGGCCACGTCCAAAGCGAGACCACAATGCTCTTCGGCGCTGGCGAGATCTCCCATGAAGAACTCCAGACGCGCCAACTGGTGTGCCAGCGTTGCAAAGTCGGCGTCAGCTTCATCCTCGCGAAGCACGTCGAACGAGGCGCGCATCCGCTGCGCTCCTTGCTCGATCCTTCCGGTTTGCCAGTCAACCAGAGCCAGCCTCGCCAGCACCCGGGCAGCAGAGTGGGCGCGCGCTTCGCTCTCGAAGAGATCGATCGCGTGGGAGTAGAGCTCTTCGGCGCGGTCCATCGCCCCCGCGCGGTGGGCCGCCTGTCCGCCACGCTCCAGAGATTCGGCTTTGGTGATCGGATCGTCGGCCAGCTCTGCGACCTGCCTGTAGTAGCGCTCGGCCTCTGAGAAAGCTGCCAGCGACTCGGCTCGCCTGCCGGCTCCCGCCAGGTTGGAGCGGGCTCTCTCCTTGATGTCGGCAGCGTCGGGAGCCTCCGGGGCAGCACGGTAGGCATCGACATAGTGCGCGGCGATAACTTCAACGACCTCCTCATCGTCGCCGCTCCACGCTTCCTCCAGATACGCGGCCACACTCAGGTGCCTGGCCTTGCGCTCCTTGCGCGACAACATGTCGTACGCGACCTTCTGGACCAGGACCTGCACGAAGCCGTATTGACCACGTTCGGGTGAACGCGGATCTGCCTGCAGCGCCAGCAATTCCTTGCGCGTGAGCAGTCCGAGGAGCGGGTCAAGATCCTCCTGAGATCGGTCTGCTACCCGAGCCAGCCCTTCCTTGGTGAAGGTCTTGCCCATGACAGAAGCGTCCTGCAGGAGCTTCCGTTCCTCCGAGCTCAATCCATCCAACCTGGCTGCGATCAAAGCCTGCAGGGTGTCGGGAACCTCGAGGGCATCGATAGCGCCGGTCACGATGAGGTGTCCGTCGCGGTTGACCAAGAGCCCGCGATCGATCAGCATCCTGATCGTTTCAACGGCATACAGTGGCACGCCTTCGGCGCGCTCCCTGATCCGGCTCGTGACTTCTTCCGGGAGCCCGGTACCGCTGAGCAGATCACCCATAGCGGCATCGCTCAAAGGCTCCAGGTAGAGAGGCGAGAAACTACGGCGGGCTCCGACCCATTCCGGCCTTCGCTCGGTGAACTCGGGGCGCGCCAGGACCATGACGAAGATCGGGGAGTGCCGCGACCACTCCATGAGGTGCTCGATGAAATCGAGCAAACTCTCGTCCGCCCATTGCAGGTCCTCAAACGCGAGTACCACCGGAGCGCCATCTGCAAGGCGTTCGAAGAACAACCGCCACGCGGAGAAGAGCTCTTCTCTTTCCATGCCCGTGGTTTCGCCGGACCCAAGAAGATGTGCGACCCTTGGCTCGATCCACCGTCGCTCCTCGGGATCGGTCACGTGCTCCGAGAGGATCCGTCGCAGCTTCTCGTGGGCAACTTCGGGTGGATCCTCCTCGACGATCCGGGCGCGCATCCGCACCATCTCGGCAAGCGCCCAGAAAGCGACGCCCTCTCCATAGGCGAGACAGCGGCCGCGATGCCACCACACGTCATCGGCAAGCCCGTCGATGTAATTCTCGAACTCTCCAACCAGCCGCGACTTGCCCACTCCTGCGATCCCAACCACAGACAGGAGCAAAGCTCGTCGCTCCTCGGAGATACGTCCGAAGAGCTCCTTTAACAGATGCATCTCGCGATCTCGTCCCACGAACGGGGTCTGGAGGCCAGTGGCCCGCAAGAAACCCCGCCGCGACGCCACCACGCGGAGCGCCCGCCACAGTTGCTCGGGCTCCGACTTTCCCTTGAGCGCGCGCATACCTGCGTCCTCGTAGGCGATCGCGGCCTCGGTCGCGCTCCTCGTGGCGTCACCGACCAGAACCGTTCCGGGCTCCGCTCCGGCCTGAACGCGGCTGGCGGTGTTCACGAGATCCCCGGCGACCATTCCCTCGCCCCCACCACCCAGCGTCACGGCCGCCCCTCCGGTCAAGACTCCCGCGCGCGCCTGAAGCTCGGGAGTGCCGATCTCCTCTCCCAGCGCGGCGACAGCAGCTACCAGGTCGAGACCCGCACGAACCGCCCGCTCGGGGTCGTCCTCCTGCGCGATCGGAGTCCCCCACACCGCCATCACCGCATCCCCGATGAACTTCTCGATCGTGCCGCCGTAGCGGGCCACGATCCGGCGCGCGGTGTCGAAGTAGCGAGTGAGGAGCTCCCTGACCTCTTCCGCGTCCCGCTTCTCCGACAAGGTAGTGAAGCCGACCAGGTCGGTGAAGAGCACGGAGACCAATCGGCGTTCGGCCTGTGGCACGGAGGAGAGACCGTCGCCTTCCGGCGAGGCCGGGCCCCCGTCCGGTGGGGTCAGGGCCGTGCCGCAAGAGCCGCAGAAGAGGTCGCCGGGGTCGTTTACAGTCCCGCACACCGGGCAGGCGCTGGTCAGGGGGCTCCCGCAGGAGCGACAGAACCGTCGTCCGGCCCGGTTCTCGGTGCCGCAGTTAGCGCACTGCATCGCTTCCTCCCCTGCCACCACCCAGGCGCCGGTCCGCCATCCAGCGCCTCCGTTACCACTTGCTGGGTCGGCCTCGGCGCGAACCCTAAGGCTGAGTCGGGACCTTCTCGCTCCGCTTCTCGGTAACTCCTACTGAAAGGTTACGCGTCCTTGACCTCCCGCCGTTCCGCGTAGCTTTCGAAGATCGGTATGACCTCCTCGGGCGCCGGGAGCGTGAGGACGTTGTCCCGGGCGAACTCATCAGCCGGCGGCCAGCCGCTCCGCCGGATCATCGCCGCGGCGGCCTCGAGGTCGTAGTCGGTGCGACGATGCTCGACCGTGTCACCGACTACTGCCCAGTAAGCACCGGGGACACGCTCGTAGGGCATCCCCACACTGCCTGCGTTGACCACACGGGTGCCGGAGACCACGCGGTCGAACTGCATGTGCGTGTGGCCACAGACGACGATGGCATCGACCCCCTCAAGCATCGGTTCGACGCGGGCCGCTGGGCTCGCCGAGGTGATCAGCTCCTCGTCGCCGCGTGGTGACCCATGGCAGAACAGCACCCGGCCGGCGCCTGAAACCTCGAGGGTGACCGTCGGTTCGAAAGCTCGGAGGAAGTCGATGTGCCTGTCCGACAATTGGCCCGCACACCAGCGCGTGTTCGGGTCCGGAGTCTCATCTTCGCCACTGCCCCGCTCAAAGGCATCGATCAGCTCTCGATCGGCGTTGCCCATCACGAAGCGCGCGGGAAGCTCCAGCTGCATCAGGCGCTCGATCGTCTCGGCAGGGAAGGGCCCGGCCGCGACATCTCCACCGATGACGATCTGGTCGGATCCCGCGCCGACCACGTCAGCCAGCACGGCGTCGAGCGCGGGGATGTTCCCATGGATGTCGTACAGCGCGGCGACTCGCAACGGGGATCCGGGCACAGCGACAATACTCATCTCCGATGACGCCACCATCAAGCGGCCTCTCCGCTGAGGCCTTCATCCGTAACTGCTTCCCGCAGCTGGCCCCGGGTTCGATGACTGAGATATTTGGGGGATGGGACAGCCGCGTCTTCGAGATCGACGGTTGGATCGTGCGGCTGCCTCGCCGGCCCGAGGTGACGAAGTGGGTTCGCGCTGAGATCCGGCTACTGGCGGAGCTTGCCGACCATCTGACGGCTTCCGTGCCGAGGTTCGATCTGGTCTGCGACACCGGGACGCGGCTTGCGCTGGGCCACCGAAAGATACCGGGGGCCGCGCTCGCGCCGACCGACCTCGAGCCGGCGGGGGCCGCGCTGCTCGCCGCGTCGGTCGGCCGCTTCCTGGGCGAGCTCCATGCGTTCCCTGCGGACCGGGCTGCATCGTTGTTGGGAGCCGAACGCTCGGCTGCCGGAGCGCAGCTGCGACACGACGTCTTTGTCGAGGACGCCCGCGTGCGCGTCCTTCCGCTGTTCGGGCGAGCCGAGCGTTCGATAGTCGAGGGCTTCCTCGACGGCTGGCACGACCCGGAGATGCTGCATCTCGAGCCCGTGCTCACTCACTCCGATCTCGGCCCCGAGCATCTGCTCTGCGAGTCACAGACGCTTTCGGGGGTGATCGATTGGAGCGACGCGCAAGTTGGCGATCCTGCTATCGACTTCGCGTGGCTGCTGCACGGGACACCGATGGACTTCCGATCACGGGTGCTCGAGGCCTACCCGGGAAACGTGGACGGCATCGAACGGCGCAGCCTCTTCTGGCATCGCCTCGGGCCCTTCCACGAGGTGATCCACGGACTGGACCGCGGGGATGATCGGTTCGTGACGAGCGGTCTCGAGGGCATCACCGCGCGGCTGCTCCATCGCAGCTAGGCGGGGCCCCCGGCGCTGCGCGTGTGCGACGCGGTTGACAGCGTGGAGCCGTGTCCGAGAGATTAGGGCCCGATGGACGAACCTGTTTCGCCCGCCGACAAGGACCGGCCCAGACCGACGAACCACGGTGCGGGTTTCGGCATCCCGCGGGCGAACACCGGCAACTTCTTCCTGAACTGGCTGAACGGGGTGCTTCTCTTCGTGTTGCACCTGGATCGCCGGCTGGACCCCTTCTACCGTCCCGGGTTCGATTCCCTTCTCCGCGACCCTCTCTCGGCGCTGGTGACCAAGCTGATCAACCGGCGGCGTAAGCCCGATGGCTCGCAGATCGCCGAAGAGAGGATCCAGCCCGACGAAGAGGCTCACCTCGACGACATCATCACCACGTTCAAGGCGCAGCTGCGAGGGCTGTGGGAGCCGGGCTACTTCGAGCGCGGGGGCAATACGAAGACCCACGCCGTTCTTCGTGCCGAGTTCACCGTCCGCGACGATCTGCCGGAAAACCTGCGACGAGGCATCTTTGCCACCCCAAAGACGTACCCCGCGTGGGTTCGCTATGCCGGCCCGGGTCCTTACTCACCGCCCGACATCGACGATGTGGGCTTTCTGAGCATGAGCATCAAGCTCATGGGCGTTCCCGGTCCGAAACTGCTGGACGACGAGCGGCTTACGCAAGACTTCATCTGCGTAACGACCCCGAGCTTTGTGACGCCGGATACGAAGGCGAACGCGCAGCTGCAGCATTGGAGTCTCAGGAACGCTCAGATCTTCTATTTCTTCAACCTGCGACACCCGCATGTCCTTGATTCGATCATGCAAGGCCTCTGGACGGGCACGAAGACGAGTCCGTTGGAATGCCAGTACTTCAGCTGCGTCCCGTACCTGCTCGGCGAGGGTCAGGCGATGCAGTATGCATTCCGGCCCCGGTCTGACCACAGGACACGGGTGCCGCGACTCCCGTTCCGTCCGCCCGATAACTATCTAAGGGACGCGATGGTGGCAACGCTGAATGAGCGCGATGTCGAGTTCGACATACTCCTTCAGTTGCAGACCGACCCCTTCCTGATGCCGATCGAGAACAACGCAGTCCTGTGGCCCACCAAGCTGTCTCCGCGAGTTCCGGCGGCGGTTCTGCGGATCCCCAAGCAGCAGTTCGACTCGCCGGAGCAGCTCGACTTCGCTCGAGTGCTCTCCTACAACCCGTGGCATTCCATCCCCGAGCACCGGCCTCTCGGGAATCAGAGCCGCGCGCGGAAACGTATGTACTCGGACCTCTCGCGCTTTCGACAGAGCATGAACGGGGTGGAGCACCATGAGCCCACCGGAGATGAGCACTTTCCCGGCAACTGACGCGATCTCCGCTAGAAGCTGTCCTCTTCGCTCCAGTTGGCAGCCACCGCCAGGATCAGATTGACCGCCGAGATCACCGTAGCCGTCCGTGCCGCGCGGCGAGGAAGGGCTCCGGACCTGCCGGCAACCATCGCGGAGATCGTGTCCGAAGCATGAACCACCACCGCGGCGCGGAGAGCGTGCCTGCGAACGGCGGGATCGCGGGCGAGTAGATCGGCCCCGATCAGGATCGTGCGGATACCGAACATTCGGAAGGGATACGCCATCGGGCCTGCCGCATCCTCGACATCGAGCCGGCGAGCCAAGAAGTCCGGCTTCAGCAAGCCCGCCGCCCCATTGACGATCCGGATGCCTGCGAGGGCTCGGCGGGCCAGGTCCTGGCGGGACCCGGTGAGCATCTCCACGCTCAGCCCCGCTGGGTCCTGGACCACGGGGCGAAGGGATTCTGCACATCTCTCAGCGCGGGCGCGAGCTCCGGCCAGTGCCGTAACAGCACGGTCCGCATCGAGTTCGACTCGACCCAATCGAGGCCATCTTGCGTGTACACCTCGGGGCGATAGTCCCGCGTGAAGAAGCGGTCACTGTTCAATCGACGAGAGGCCATCAAGATGAAGACTCGGAAAGCAGTGTCGCTGAAGCCAAATCCCTGGGGCTTCGTCTCGGCGTACATCCCGATCATCAGATCGACGCGCTCGACGTCGCGGTAGATCTTCCTTAGTTGTTCGGCCCACAGCGGATTGTCGGTGATCTCCTCGAACGTCGAGACTGGGTTGAGGTGAAAGAGACGGCGGAACTGGTTGTAGCGAGGGACCCCGCGCTCACGCGTGCGCAAGATATCCGTCGCTGCCAGGTCGATCAACGAACCATCGGGCCGGTCGAAATGTTGGAGGAACTTCGGGTAGTTGTGAAGGGTGATCGCCCCTGGATTCATGGTTCCGAACGAATAGAAGAGGTCACTCATCTCCATCTCCGCCAACCGCTCCCGTACCTTGAGCGCGCCAAGGTCCGGCAACGTGTAGGTCGCAAGGTCCTTGTCGCCCTCGAGTGACCGGAAGCTGAACTCGTCCGGGATCAGGGGGTGCATGCGATAGACGGCTACGAATTCCTCGGTCAAAGCGTAGGGAACGCCGTAATGCTCGGTCGCCGTTCCGGGGATCCCTCGGAGGACCTCGCTCGAGCTGAACCTTCCGTAACGCTTGTCGAGCTCCTCCCCCTCCAGCCCCCACCAGTTCGTGCGAAGCGCAACCA
Organism: Actinomycetota bacterium; assembly: GCA_036265345.1. Lineage (GTDB taxonomy): Bacteria > Actinomycetota > CADDZG01 > CADDZG01 > WHSQ01 > DATAPE01. The sequence continues at coordinate 2,531 of DATAPE010000216.1, read as the reverse complement.
CCGAAGTGGGGTGGGCGATGATGGCGGGGGTCCAATCGACCGTGTGGATCTTGGCCATCAACGCGGAGTTAACGAGCCGGGCCTTGTCGTAGAGCTGTTGGTCGTCGAAGTCGGGATGGCGTGCGTGTAGGTGGTCACAGATGGTGTTGTGCTCGCGCATGAACAGGGAGTGCAACAGGGCCAGTCCCACCCAGAAGTTCCCGGCAACGCCCGTCAGGTCGATGTGAGTTTCGAGGTCGGCAGGGGGCAGACCCAGCTCGTCGATGCGCAGCTTGCCGTGCTCGCCCGAACGAAGCGCCCGGGCTAACGCAGGATCTCGTCCGTAGATCTGAGAGCCGTCCCACCAATGAGTGTCATCGGTGACGAACGTTGCGGGGCCGTTGGGGTCGGCGCTCGGGTCACGCCGCGTTCGGCTGATCGTCATGGGGTGGTCGGGCCAGGGATCGTCGTCTTCGACCGGGACTTTCCATGGGTCGTCGGCCTCGTTCTTGCCGTGGCTGAACCAGTCGTGAACCTCGAACTGGATCCAGGCTCCGGCGAGCAGGTTGAGCGTGGTCGCGGGCTCGAACAGATCGCGCGTAAGAAGCTCCCGGCTCACCAGGCGAGGGTTGGGATCGAGCAGCGCGTCGACAGGTTCGGTGTAGGTGTAGCGAAGGGGCACGTTTCTGCCGAACCGGCTTCCCAGGCTTCCCATCAGGGGATCGTTGAGGTCGTTGAAAGACCCGTCGAGCGTGCGCGCGGTCAGATAATCCGCATGTTCCGAGATATCGGGCCGGTCCAGCGCTCCGCGTCCAGTGTCGTACAGGTTCTGTTCCCGCAACCGGTGCCGCAACCCGATCAAGGTCAAGAGCGCGAGCGGTAACGGCATGCGCGACCAGCCGATCTTCTTGTCGAGCCACTCCGTGAGCCCGTCGTAGAGCGACGAGAAGGGTGAGCCGGGCATTCGCACGCTCCTTTACGGACGACTGACGGCAACTTGTAGAACGTCTGCCCTACGTCGTTCAGGGCCGTCGATGGTACCCACCGGCACACAAACGCGTCAAAGGCCTGGTTTCTGACCATTTGGTGGGCGACCGCCGGCGGTGGTACCTTCGCCGCCAGTCGCGCCGCCCAACCGTCGCCGGAGGTGCCTCGCGTGGATGCTCAGCAGCTTCTGGAGATGTCGGAGAGCGAGCTGGATGCCCTCTATCGCCGCAGTGACGCCGGCCCCATACCCAGTGGCGAGGCACGCGGAACGGTTCTCGTTGAGTCGGGCACCGAACTTTCCGGTCCCGCCGCGAAGCTCGTTCACTTTCTGGCGTGGCAAGGAAAGGTCTTCGATCCAGACAAGGGCGAGCTACGCAACGAGATCCTGCCCTTCGGCATCAAAGCCGTCCGCGCGGCGGTCTACAAAGACAGCAGCTGGTTCGATCAGAAGGAGACGATCGTCCTGGACTATTCGAAGACCTCTTTGATCGCCCACTGGATCAGAGATGAGATCCGTGAGGTCTCGCCAGGCGTCTACCTCGGCCTCGTGTACTGGGAGCACGACAGAGTGCTGCACTTCGCTCTGGAGTTCCTGGCCTAGATCCGGCTATGCCCCACCAGGTCGCACTCACACTCGTGGCTCATGTTCGGCCCGGAGAGGCCGGCAACCTCGACCGGCTCCTGGCCACGATGGGAGACGGGGTCGCAAACAACTCGACCGTGGATTTCGCGGCCCTCGAAGGTGTTCATTTCGCCCGCGCGGTTCTGGTTGAGGAAACCACCGACCTGCAAGGAAACCCCCTCAGGCCGCTCCTCATTTACATGGCAGACCTCGACATCGCCGTGGAACGGCATCTCGCCGACCTGGTCGATAAAGCCGGCACGGGCATCGATGCGCTCTTCGGGTTTTGCGACGACTATCCCGCTTCTGGCGATCGCACCCGCGAGCGCCGCCTGGCATACCTCAGGGAACGTCGCGTCAAGGAAGCCGCCTTCTATGTCAACACGGTAGGACGGACGCGACAGCAGATCCGCCAGGAATCGAAGCTTCGCGACGATCTCGAAGCCTTCCTGGATGCCAACGACGATGTGCGCGGGCGACAGCCTGAGGCCGTCAGGCACGCGCTGCAGGACCACGTTGCGGCCGACGACTCGCTGCGGTGGGCAAGGAAGCCCCCGGCAGGTCTCGATCTTGGGTTCCGGATCCGCGAGCTCGTCCACATGGTGGGTGTCCCCTTGGTCCTGCTGATCCTTTCGCCGCTTCTCTTACTGGCGGCGCCCTTCTTCCTGATCATGCTTCGGCTGCATGAGCGCAGCGACCCCGCCCCTCACCTCAAACCATCGGCCGAGCTCGTGCAAGGGCTCGCAGGCCTCGAAGATCATCTCGTGCACAATCCCTTCACTGCGATCGGCATGGTGAAGCCGGGACTGTTCAGGCAGCTCACTCTGAGAGGCGTTCTGTTGGGGATCGACTACGCAACCCGCCATGTGTTCAATCGCGGTGACCTCGCCGGCGTGAAGACGATTCACTTCGCCCGCTGGGTTTTCCTCGACGACAACCGCCG
>DATAPE010000215.1:0-6988 GCA_036265345.1 Actinomycetota bacterium | reverse complement strand
GATCTGTCCGGGAGGCCGAACAGCGCACTCGGTCCGCGATCAACGCGACCAGCGGCGAGCGCTGGCCGCGCGAACGCATCGTCGCGAACCTGGCACCGGGCGCACTCCGGAAAGAGGGAACGCACTTCGATCTCGCGATCGCACTGGGGGTGCTCGCAGCAAAGGGCAGAGTCTCGGAAGAGTCGCTGACCGGGTGGATCTGTCTGGGCGAGCTGGCGTTGGATGGTGAAGTCAGGCGCGTTCCCGGGACCCTGGCGGCAGCCATCGCCTGCCAGGAGCGTGGCCGTCGAGGAGTGATCTGTCCCGCCGCTAACGCCGTCGAGGCGGAGCTGCTCGAAGCGGTCGAAGTCGTCCCGGTGTCGTCTCTGGAAGGCTGTCTGAAGTTCCTCCGAACGGGAACCAAGCCGGCTCGGGAGCCGAAGCCTCCACACGCCGCGCCGATGCACATCGACGATCTGACCGAAGTCAGGGGCCAAGAGGAGGCGAAACGCGCGCTCGAGGTGGCGGCCGCCGGCGGCCACAACCTTCTGCTCGAAGGGCCCCCGGGCTCCGGAAAGACGATGCTGGCGCGCCGGCTTCCTGGGATCTTTCCCACGATGTCGTTCCAAGAGTCGCTCGAGATCACGCGCATCCGATCCGTTGCCGGGTTGCTCGACGAGGCGGCGGGACTGGTTGCCTGTCGACCGTTCCGGTCGCCCCATCACCACGTCTCGGTTGCGGGGTTGATCGGCGGGGGCCCGCATCTCGCCCGGCCCGGCGAGGTGAGCCTTGCGCATCTTGGAGTCCTGTTCTTGGACGAGATCAGTCTGTACCGGCGCGATGTGCTGGAATCGCTGCGTGCTCCACTCGAAGACGGTGTAGTTCGCATCGCAAGAAGCGGTGGTGTGATCTCGTACCCGTGCCGCTTCGCGCTGATCGGCGCCATGAACCCCTGTCCGTGCGGGTTCCGAGGCGACGAGTCCCGCTCCTGCGACTGCAGCGGCCCCGAGGTCGCGCGCTATCGCAGCCGTCTCTCGGGACCGTTGCTGGATCGGTTCGACATGCAGGTAGTGATGACGCGGCTCACCAGGAAGGAGTTGTTGGGTCCTCCCGAAGGCGAGGATTCTCCAACGGTCCGAAGGCGCGTCGAGCGCGCCCGCGCCATACAGGTTGAGCGGTATGGATCATCGGTAACCACGAACGCTTCGGCTCCCCGGGGCCAGCTCGACTCCAAGCTGCTCCTCGATGATTCCGCCAGAGCGAACCTGGGTGCCGCGATCGATGCGCTCTCGTTGTCGGGGCGCGGTGTCGATCGTGTGTTGAGAGTCGCGCGGACGGTTGCCGATCTCGAAGGCAGCGATGTGATCACGCAACAGCATCTCTTTAGTGCGCTCAGCTTCCGGTTGCTGCCTTCTGATGAGCAGGTGGCAGCATGAGCCGCCTCCTCGATCGTTTCGATCCAGAATGGCCAGCCTGCTTGAACGAATTGGGACCGTGGCCTTCCCCTCGGCAGCTTTACTTACGCGGGCGGCCCCTCGATGCGGAGAAGACCCACGTTGCGATCGTGGGAACGCGGCGCCCAACCCGAGCGGGTCTCGAGATCGCCGAACGCTTCGCACGAGAGCTGTCAGAAGCAGGGTTCGTCATCGTGTCCGGCCTTGCTTTGGGCATCGACACCGCCGCCCACCGTGCCGCACTGAAGGCGGGCGGGTGGACCATCGCCGTCCTGGGCTGCGGAGTGGATGTGGCCTACCCGGCGCGAAACGAGAGACTCCAAAACGAGATCGCGGCCAAGGGGACGGTGCTATCCGAGTATCCGGATGGAACCGGATCGACGACGTGGCAGTTCCCGGAACGCAACCGCATCATCGCCGGCCTCTGTAAGGGCGTGATCGTGGTCGAGGGTGGCAAGAAGAGCGGCGCCCTGATCACTGCCAGTCGCGCTTTGGACAGCAACCGTGCTGTATTCGCGATTCCCGGCAGCATCCGCAATCCCATGGCCGTCACTCCCAACGAGCTCATCAGAACATCGCAGGCAACGCTGGTTACCAAACCAAGGCATGTGTTCGAGGATCTGGCCCCGGGGCTGGTCTGGAAGGGGCACTCCACCGATCCCTTGGCTCCGCGGCAACCGGAGCTCGAAGCCTTGGAGCAGAGGGTGCTCGAGCTTCTCGACGATGCACCTACTCCGGCAGATCGCATCCGGCGCGATCTCGAAGAAGCCTCCGGAGCTGTCGCCCTCGCCCTTTCGTGCTTGGAGGTTCGCGGTCTTGCGCGCAAGAAGACCGCCGGCTACGAGATCACGGGCGCAGGAGTACGCGTCCGGGAAGCGCTGCTCGCACCGCCGATGCGCCCAGTCCTCATCTCGATCGATTCCAGCAACTGAGTACACGAGAAAAGGCATATCTCGGCGCGGGAACCTGTGGTGACTGAGGTGCTCGTGGTGCTTTTCGCCAAAAGCACCTCAGTCACCACAGTCACCACACCATCCTGGCCCCGATATAGATACTTCACTCGCTCGAGCGGGCCTCAATAGTTGACAGCTTCAACAGCCAACTCCATCCTGAGAAAGCCAGTTCCCCGCTCGGAAGAGAGCCAGTGACGATAATCAGCGCTACCGCGTCCTTCTTGCGTTCGGCCCGGGCCGAACGCGACCTGTCGCCGCACACCCTGGGCGCTTACGCGAGCGACCTCCGCCAGTTCGCAGACTGGGCGGCGCGCTCCCACGTGTTGGAGGTGGGAGAGATCGACCGCAAACTGTTGCGGCGTTACGTGTCGTTCCTCAGCGAGCGCCGGTTGGCCAGGCGTTCGATAGCCCGCAAGGCCAGCTCGGTCCGCGCCTTCCTGCGGTGGGCGACCCTGCAAAAGGTCATCCCCGCCGATCCCTCGCTCGGGCTGAAAGTGCCGAAGCTGGACCGTCCGCTTCCGAAGGTTCTCAAGGTCGCCGATGCCTCTGCACTGTGCGAGTTTCCTCCGCTCGACGACCCACTCGGAGTGAGAGACCGTGCGGTTCTCGAGCTGCTTTACGGCTCGGGACTGCGGGTGGCCGAGCTATGTGGTTTGGATCTGCAAGACCTCGATCTCTCAGCGGGGACCGTCCGCGTGCTGGGAAAGGGCCGCAAGCAGCGGCAACTGCCGGTCAGCCGGCCGGGGCGAAGGATCCTCGAGCTCTATCTGCACGACGCTCGTGGCCGGTTGCTCGAGCGCTCGAAACAGGCTGCCGTCGAAACGGCTCTGTTCCTCAATGCTCGGGGGCAGCGCCTTGGGCCTCGAAGCATCCGGGCCCTATTAGAGAAGTACCTCCGGGCCGAGGGGATGAGGCATGTAAGCCCTCACGCCCTGCGGCATTCTTTCGCAACTCATATGCTGGACGGCGGGGCGGATCTGAGATCGGTCCAGGAGCTGCTGGGGCACGACAGCCTTGCAACAACCCAGATCTACACCCATGTCTCGAGTGAGAGATTGAGGACGGTTTATGAGCAGAGCCACCCCCGAGCGTGAACCTCCGGCTCCTGTTCCCGTAGGACAGAATCCGGTCGACGACGCTCTCAATGCCGCATGGCGCGGCTACAAGAGCACAGCCGAGCCAGAGGCCAGGGACCGGCTGATCCTTCACTACTCACCCTTGGTTAAGTACGTCGCAGGCCGGGTTGCGGTGGGCCTACCGGCAAATATCGAACAGGCAGACCTCATCTCTTACGGGATCTTTGGACTGATCGATGCGATCGATAAGTACGACATCGAGCGCAACATCAAGTTCGAGACCTATGCCATCAGCCGCATCCGCGGGGCGATCATCGACGAGCTACGCGCGATCGATTGGGTGCCTCGGTCGGTCCGGTTCAAGGCTCGGGAAGTCGAGAAGGCGTACACCAACCTGGAGAACAAGCTAAAGCGTCCTCCTTCCGATCAAGAGATCGCTGGGGAGCTGGGCGTGTCCGACGCCGAGTTGGGGCACATCTACAGCCAGCTGTCGACGATCTCGCTCGTAGCTCTAGACCAGCTGCTGTCGGTGGACGGCGAGAGGGGCGATCATCTGTCGCTCGTCGAGACCCTCGAGGACACGAAGGCGACCAGCCCCATGGATGCGTTCGAGTCCGAGGAGATGAAGGGCATCCTTGCCGAGGCCATCAACCGGCTCCCGGAGCGAGAGAAGATCGTGGTGACCCTCTATTACTACGAGGGTCTGACCCTCGCTCAGATCGGGAAGGTGCTGCACGTGACGGAGTCGCGCATCTCCCAGATGCACACGAAGGCGGTCCTGGCGCTTCGGGGCAAGATCGTGCAGGCCACGCAGTCCGCCTGATTCCTCCCGGCCGGCGGCGCCGGGGGGTCTGATAGCCTCTGACCGCATCACAAAATTCACACGCTCGTCCCCTCGAGCGGCGCGCTCGCCCGAGGGATTCGGTCCCAACATGCAGTGCTGGGTCGACGGGCGGAGGGTAAAACCGAAGGAGGATCTGCACCATGCCTGTCGTTACGATGCGGCAGCTACTGGAGGCCGGAGTGCATTTCGGCCATCAGAAGCGCCGCTGGAATCCCAAGATGAAGCGCTACATCTTCGCCGAGCGCAACGGCATCTACATCCTGGATCTGCAGCAGACCATGTCCGGGATCGAGAAGGCCTACACGTTCGTGCGCGACCGCGTCGCAACCGGCGGGACCATCCTGTTTGTCGCTACCAAGCGGCAGGTGCAGGAGACCGTTAAAGAGCAAGCCGAGCGTTGCGATATGCCGTACGTGAACTTCCGCTGGCTGGGAGGGATGCTCACCAACTTCCGCACGATGCACGAGCGCATCCGCCGCATGCGCGAGTTGGAAGAGATGATCTCCACCGGCTCGATCGAAGGCTTGCCGAAGAAGGAAGGCCTCAAACTGCGCCGCGAGCACGAGAAGCTCCAGCGCAACCTGTCGGGCTTGCGTCACCTGGACAAGACCCCCGACGCGGTCTACATCCTCGACACGAAGAAGGAAGAGATCGCCGTTAAAGAAGCTAAGAAGCTGGGGGTTCCGATCGTTGCCGTGCTCGACACGAACTGCGACCCCGACGACGTCGACTACGCCATCCCCGGCAACGACGACGCCATCCGTTCCGGCGCGCTGCTGACCCGGATCATCGCCGATGCGGTCATCGAGGGAAAGTCGATGCGTCCCCCGGAGATGCAGGTGCAGACGGAAGCGGGGACCGCACCTCCGTCTCCCACCCAGATCCTGCCCGGTGCTGCTGCGCAGCCCAAAGCCGAATGGGAGCTCGCGCTCGAAGCCGAGGAGGAAGCGGCGCCTGCCTCGAGCAGCGATGCGGCAGGAGGCGACGAGGCTGCTCCAGCCGCGGCCCCCGCAAGCGACCACGCGGCGCAGCCCGGTACTCCCGATGAACCAGTCAAGGGAGACGAGCCGGGCGACGCCTCGCACCCTCGGGAGCCGGACCCGCAAGGCGCCGGCGCGGCCGGCTCGTAACTGACAACACATCAAGGAAGGTAGTTATGGCAGAGATAAACGCTAAGGATGTAAAGGCGCTCCGTGACGCGACGGGGGCCGGGATGATGGATTGCAAGCGAGCGCTGACCGAGGCCGGAGGGGATCTCGATGTGGCCAAGCGGATCCTGCGCGAGAAAGGGCTTGCGGACGCGGCTAAGCGCTCGGGTCGCACCGCGTCGGAGGGGATCGTTTATACCTACCTCCACCGCCCGGACCCGAACTTCCCTCCCAAGCTTGGCGTGTTGCTCGAGCTGAACTGCGAGACGGACTTCGTGGCGAAGACGGAAGGCTTTGAGCGACTTGCTAAAGATGTCGCGATGCACATCTCATTCGCCGACCCATCGTGGAAGTCGCGTGACGAAGTGCCACAGAGCGTCATCGACGACGAGTCAGCCATCTACGCGAAGCAGGCGAAGGACTCCGGCAAGCCCGACAACGTGGTCGAGAAGATCGTTACCGGAAAACTGGAATCGTTCTACAAGGATCGCGTCCTGCTGGATCAGGAGTGGATCCAGGACAAGAGCAAGACCATCTCCGTCCTGCTGGACGAGGCGAAGTCGTTGATGGGGGAGAACGTGACGGTCGGCCGGTTCTGCCGGATCCGCGTCGGTGAAGGCCTCGAGGCCTAGCCTCAGATGGCCGACGGACTGGGTGCCGCCCCCAAGTACAGCCGCGTACTGCTCAAGCTGTCGGGAGAGGCATTCGCGGACCCGCAGCATGGGTTCGGCATCGATCCCCGGATAGTCGGTTCGATCGCCCGCCAGATCTCGGAAGCCAAGAACATCGGAACGCAGCTGTCATTGGTGATCGGCGGCGGCAACATCATCCGGGGTCTATCGGCTTCGGCCCAGGGAACCGACCGCACGACCGCCGACTACATGGGGATGCTGTCCACGGTTATCAACGCGCTGGCGATGCAGGACGCTCTCGAACGGGAGGGCGTCGAGACTCGGGTTCAGACCGCCATCTGGATGCAGGAGCTCGCCGAGCCCTATATCCGTCGCCGGGCCCTTCGCCACCTCGAGAAGGGGCGGGTGGTCATCTTTGCAGGGGGCACCGGGAATCCCTATTTCTCCACCGATACCACTGCCGCGCTGCGAGCCTTGGAGATCGGTGCCGAAGCCATCCTGAAGGGCACCCGCGTCGACGGTGTGTACGACTCGGACCCGGCCACGAATGCCGACGCCAAGTTGTTTTCCTCTGTGCCGTACATCGACGTGCTCAAGCTGGGTTTGAAGGTGATGGATTCAACCGCCATCTCATTGTGCATGGACAATCGGTTGCCGATCATCGTCTTCAACATGAAAGCCGGCAACATCGCGCGTGTTCTGAACGGCGAGGAGGTCGGCACCCTCGTTCACGCGGGCGGAACCGACTAGGAGGCATCATGGCTGACGACAAAGATGGCGTGCTGCGCGAAGCCGAAGACAAGATGCACAAGGCCGTGTCGGTCAACCGGGAAGAGCTGGCTTCGATCCGCTCGGGTCGGGCGTCACCCTCGCTCCTGAACCGGATCAATGTCGACTACTAC
>DATAPE010000214.1:0-8349 GCA_036265345.1 Actinomycetota bacterium | reverse complement strand
CTCGAACTCGATGCTGGCCTGAGGGACCGAGATGTCCGAGGGCCATTCGGTGGTACCGAAACAGGCAGTCGCCGCTTCCGAAAGAGGCCACAGCCCGAAGTGTTTCGTCCCTTCCAGCTTGTGGGTGAACAGGTAGTCGCCCTCTTGGCCCTCAAAGGACAGGCCCAAGCCGTCTCGGTAGAACGAGCGAGTTGCCTCAAGGTCTCGCACGATCGGGGCGACACTCGCTACGAACAGGACGTCCATGGGCTTCCTCCATTAGCAATAGTTTCAGTGGTTCAGGTCGTTATACCGCGCGGACCAGACATCGAGGCCATCGCCGATGTCTGCACGCTCACGAGTCTTCTGGGCCCAGGGCGGCAGACCCTACTGCGTAGCGTCTCAGTGAGCCGGAACCCCGTTCTTATAGGCCTCCATCAAGTTGTTCCCTCGCTTTGGGCCGAGGTATTTCACCACTTCCCGCATGGTGACCCCCGCGACTCGGTGCGTTCGTGAGGCGATCCACTCGTACACCTCGTCCGGCCGCTTCTTCGACATCTCTCGCAATACCCAGCCGATAGCCTTTCGGATAAAGAACTCCTTCTCTTCAAGCATCCGATCTGCACGTTTGGCAAATGGGGCGAATGGAGCACCCTCCTTCAAGGGTCTCAGCTCGGCAAGTAGAGACGACCTGCGGATCCAGAAGTCCTCGTCGCGCGCCCATCGGTCCAAGGTCCCACTCAACGGGTAGTCCAGATTCATCTTGCCGATCACGTCTCCCGAGAGAGGGTCGACGAGCGCCCATGTCTTCGAGTCACGGATGAGGCGCTCGAGCAGGTCAAGGTCGTCCGGGTCCAGGTGCTCCACATGTAGGTCAAGCAGCATCGTGGCGGCCATGCGGAGGTCGAAGACTGCTTTGGCCCACAACGTTTCGACCAGTGGGACGAGATCGTCGTGAGGAAGGGCCCCTTTCTTCGCCACCGCCCGAGCTGAGCGTCGGATCTCTGCTTGGGTCGCACCGAAGAATCGCAGGTCGCTCTTCAGGTACTTGGCTTCACCCATCGCACGGTCCTTCGTTCCAAGAGCCCTCAGTTCTCTTTCAATCGAGTCGGCGGGGTTCTTCATGTACCCATCCTCGCGTTTCACCCGGACTCAAACGGCAGGGTGAGGGACCGGTCGAGGAGAGGGTTGGGTGGACCGCATCGTGGGGCTCGAGGGCGTCCGGCCAGAGATCGCGATGATGGAGACCCCGGATGGCCACGGACGGCTCGAGCTGACCAAGTTCCATACTCCGTCGGCCCGGCGGCGACGGGCATGCGCCGGCGAACCCCCAGGCATCCGCCACGTCTCATTCGCAGTCGGCGACATCGACGCCGTCGTCGCTGGCTTGCGAGCCCGCGGCGCGGAGCTCGTTGGCGAGGTGGAACGCTACGAATCCAGCTATCGGCTCTGCTAAGTCCGCGGCCCGGAGGGCATCATCGTCGAGCTGGCGGAGCAGATCGGCTGATAGCTCCACTGGAGCTCAAAACGGGGTTGCCAGACAAGGCGAGCCCCGCGGGGATTCGCGACAGGCCGGATGCATGCGCGAAGCCGGCATGTACCAGTTCCACCATCGATGAAGCGCTCACCGGAGGTGAGTACAGATACCCCTGACCGAACCTCGAACCCAGCCGGCTCAGCTCCAGGGCTTGCCCAGCATCCTCGATGCCTTCGGCAATGGTGTCGAGACCGAGCGCCTCCGCCAACCCCAGGATCGCCCGCGCCAGAGCCGACTCTTCAGGGCCCTGGGTCACACCATCGACGAAGGCTTTATCTATCTTCAAGAAGTCGAGTGGGAAGCGTTTCACGTAATTGAGTGACGCGTAGCCTGTTCCAAAATCGTCCACGGCCAGGCGTACACCTAATCGTTTGAGCTCATTCATCCGTCGTACCGCCGTATCCAGGTTGGATATGAGCGCACTTTCGGTGATCTCTATCAGCACATCTCTCGGCTCGAGCCCCGACGCGTTGAGACAAACCTTCACCCAGGCAACGATGTGGTTGTCCTGGATCGTGCGGCCAGAGAAGTTTACGGAGATCCCCATGTTGGAGCCATTGGGTAAGTCTTCCTTCCACTTCGCCAACTGAATGCACGCCTGCATGACAACCCAGCGGTCGATCTCAACGATCAGCCCTGACTCCTCGGCGTAGGGAAGGAACTCAAAGGGAGGAATGAGACCGCGCTCTGGGTGTTCCCAACGAACCAGAGCCTCCGCGCCATTGACTTGTCCCGACTGAATGTCAACGATCGGTTGGTAGGCGATCCTGAGCTCGCCTTCGGTGAGTGCGTTCTCCAGGGCCTTTTTAAGCTCTGCTCGGTCCTTGACGATCGAGTGCATGTCAGGGGTGTAGATAACGCGCTGGTTCTTGCCGTTCAGCTTCGCCGCATACATAGCGGCATTGGCATTCCGTAGCACGTTTTCTGCCATGTCCCCGTCGTTCGCCAGCGCCAGGCCGACGCTTACGTTGACCGTGATGAGATCGCCTTGGAGCGCGAACGGCAGCTGCATGATTTCAACCAGCCCGTCGGCAACGCTGGTTGCATCCCTCAGCCCATTCACTTCTGCAAGCAGAATGGCAAACTCGTCGCCCTCAACGCGCGCAAGTGTGTGTGATGCTCTCAGATATCCTCTGATTCGCCTGACAATCTGCCTGAGTAGCTCGTCTCCAGCTTCATGACCAAACGTGTCATTGACCGCTTGAAACTCATCGAGGTCCAAAAACAGCATCGCAACGCTTTCGTGAATGTGCGTTGGGGCCAGCAGTGCCTGCCCCAACCTTTCGGTGAACATGGCCCTGTTGGGAAGCCCGGTAAGGGGATCGTGAAGAGCCTGATCTCGGAGTTGATGTTCGAGGTCTGCCCGCGCCTCGATGCCCCTGCGCAGCCTGTTGCTCTGCGCGTCGAGTTCGGTGACTGCGGCCCGCGCATCACGGATCAGACCTGCCATCCGCGCCATCACCAGGAGGAACAGAAGCGCGGAAGCAACTGCGACGAGGTCGTCGACCGCCTGGTCCAAAAGTGTCTGGACGACGAGAACGGTCGGGGCGACGAGAGCGGCAGCTGTGAGGAGCACAAGGCGCCACGAACCGAACCTTCGGGCGTGCATCGCTGTCGCTCCATCGGTCAATCGCACCATCGACGGGTGAAGTGATACCGCCCCCCACAAGAGTAAGGAGGCAAGCCATGCGATAAATACGCCGGTGTTCAGTTGGGAACTGCCATCGAACGCAGTGAGCGCGTGCAGAGTGAAAGCTGTGAAGCTCGCCGTGAGGCTCCCAAGGAGAATGAATGAACGAGGGCGAGCGCCCAAGACCACTAAGAGTCGAGCGATTAACGCGAGAACGAGTATGTCCATCACGGGCAGCAGTACCGACGTGGTCCGTTGCAGAAGATTGAGTGAATCATCGTTGAGAAGAGGCTTAGTGAGAAAGACCCATGACAGCAGCCCCAGGCCGGTGGCGATGATGGTTGCGTCCATGAGGCTTCTGATGTCTTTTCCGCCTTGGCGACTTCTCACTAAGCTAAGCAAGACCAGAATGAATACCGGATATGCGCCGATGTAGAGCACGTCGGCGATCGAGGGGAACGGAAGCGCTCGGTGAAGGAACGTGGCGTAATAGCTGAAGATGGAATCGCCGACTACCCACATCGCTTGCCCGAGGGCGAAGCCGTACCAGATGCGCGCGCGTGTCGGCCGATGTATTCGGACCCCAACGACGATCGCGACAACAGCGCTCATGCTTATAAGGTCAAAGCCGAACCGTTGGTAGTTAGAGCCGGCTGATACTGTGAAATTGGCGATCGAGGCAAGGCCACCGACGATCAGATAGATCAGCCAGAGCGATCTTCGGTTCAACTTCTCAACCTGCACCTTCTGTTTGAAGATTCAGCCTCATACGACAGGTTGGATGGCCCGTTGGCCTCGATATCTATAACCTGCGACTGTTCTGACCTTCTCTAGCGTGTCCGGATCTGACCGACGGGTCTCGGGTGTCGCCAATGTATGGGACGGCCCCTGCTCTGGAGGTCTAGTTCTTTATCTATCGTCCATGGATGTCTAAACCTTGAACGTTCAGGGAGGCGAGGAGCTGACTCTGGGCAGGGCACCCTTTGAAGACCAAATCATAGCGGTGCCATCGAGATATCGATCTTCACCGGGCCTTACTGCGTCCAGTCGGCCGCGGTGATGCCCTCGGCATGATCTGGGGGCCACTGCACCAACTCGATGCGGTTGCCGTCGGGATCGATCACCCATGACGTTCGAAAGTCGCCTGACCCATCAGGTGAGGTGGGGACCTCGGTGTCGATGCCGCGCGCCGCAAGTACACTGATGGTGGCATCTAGGGACTCGACCTTGATGACGAAATGGCTAAGGCCCGTTCCGACGCCGGCACCGCCTTGGGTCGGATCGGCGACGAGTTCGATGGTGACGAACTCGTCGCCGGGAAGTTGAAGCATTGTCAGCTGGCCCAGGGGGGTTTCGGGCACGATCCCAACGACTTCGTAGCCGAGAGCGGAATAAAACGCGAGCGATCGCTCAAGGTCTGCGACACGCAGGCCAAAATGCAACGTCCTCATCCGCTTCCCTCTCTCGGTCGGTACGTATGGATCGCGGTTCCACATGGGAAGGTGGGAGCCTGGTAACCATTCGCGCCGTTTTAACAAACTCCAGCGGCGGTGGAGCGAGTCGCTATCAGCGCGTCCTGGCCGAAGGCTGAGTCATGGGCAGTTGATAACCGAATCGCCGCTATCGGCGGAGCAGGCATCGGTTCCGTCACCGCCATCGGCCGAGTCATTGCCCGATACACCATCTCGGACGTTGAGAGTGTCGTCACCCAAGGTTGCCGTAACAGTGTCGCTCCCTGATCCCCCGAAGAGGGTGTCCACGTCTGGGCCCGGAGTGCCGTAGGGATAGTTCGTCCCATCGTAGATCGTGTCGTTCCCGGCGTTGCCGCGGATGGTGTCGCCCCCGTCGGAGCATGTAGGTGTGGACAGAGTCGCGCCACACGCGTAGCCGTCTCCCAATAGCTCATCGTCCCCACCACCACCATAGACAGTGTCGCTGCCATCTTCGGCTTGGATCGAGTTCGGGTTGGCATCCCCCGTTATCACATCGTCGAAAGTCGAGCCAACCACCCTGCTGAACCCAGAGATCGTGTCCGTCCCCTCTCCTGTCGCCTGCCCCGTTGCGAGGTTCACGTTCACGGGTCCAGCAGCGTCCTCGTAGTGGATCGTGTCCCCGAAGCCAGTCGAGTCACCACCACCGTTCAACACGTCACTCCCCGGACCACCGGTTACATCATCGAACCCATCCTTGGCATTGATGGTGTCGTTACCGGAGCCCCCGTTGAGGTCGTCACCCATATCCAGTCCGTCGTTGCCTGTGATCGTGTCAGCTCCCGCTCCCCCCACGATCTTGTTTCCATGGGCATCAGCTGAAGCGCTCAACGTGTCGTTGTAAGGAGAACCGATGATGGTCATAACCCCGGTGATCGTGTCCTGCGCCTGGCCCACCGGCCCTCCCTGTCCAGTGACGAGATTGACGTTGACCCCGGTCGAGGAGAGCGCATAGGACACCGTGTCTCCTCCGGCAACGTCGGCGTAATACTGCCCACCACCGTTGATGACGTCGGCGCCACCGCCTCCATAGAGGATGTCCTGATGATTGTCGCCGGACAGCTTGTCGTTGCCAGCATCTCCGTAGAGGGTGTCAACGCCGTCGGAGCCGCAGATGAGATCATCTCCCCCGTTGCCGTGGATGATGTCGGCACCGTCCTTGCCGATTATCACGTCTGCATGAGAGGTCCCGTTGATGACATCGTTACCAGTCGTGCCCGTGATCGTCGGGCTCTTCCCGAAGCAAGTTGGAGAGGTTGCTGCCTGGGCCACCGAACCACTCAAGTTCATGGCCAGCAAGCATGTCCCCGCTAAGGCGGCCAACAGTTTTGTGAAGCGCATGGCTCCTGCCTTTCCCCCGGTTAGGACGTATTTGCCCCTGAGCTGACTAACGCTATGCCCGAGTTAGCCTCGCCTCAATGCGGAATCTAGCGGCCGAAAACTCCTCCTCCTGCATGACTGACAGGCTCTGACACCGGAGTGAGCCCTCGACTGAGCAGCGACCAGATCTGGAATCATTGAGAGGCACGTCTATTCACTAAAGATGGGAAGCCTTGGGGACCAAAATGTGGACCAAGATGGGCCCCACGAGTGGAATGCTTGCGGTCAGGGAGAAGCAGGCTTGCCCAGCGGGCTAGTCTCGCCCCGGCGAGCACTGACAAAGGAAGGGAGAGGATGCAGGGACCACGCAAGTTCTACCGGAGCCGAAACAATCACGTAATCGCCGGCGTCTGTGGGGGGCTAGCGGAGTATTACAACGCGGACTCCACGTTGATTCGGGCGATGGTAGCTGCTGCGATTCTGGCTGGGATCGGCATTCCCTTTTACATCGGCCTGTGGATCTTCGTTCCTTATCCGCCCACGAATCCTCAGAGTCCATAGAGGCGCCCTGCTGCGACGCGGCGTCGGTGGATCGCCCTCACCGTGTCTTCTCGTGGGCGTGCCCGGAGCCGGTCCGGGCCCACCTGACCGTTGCGCCAAATGGGACGTCAGCTCAGGGGCGAGCTGGGGGGGCCCTCACTTGAGTTCGGGGGCCGGCGACTGCGAACGGCCCGGCGGACCTCTTCGCCGATCGCTGCGAAAGTGACCTCTAGCGCGTCACCCAGCTTTCGGCTGGTATCCCGCAGTTGCTCCTGCGTCTCACCGTCTCTCAACGTGTCGCCCAGCGAAGTGAAGGCTCGGTCCAGTTCGTCGGTCGCCCGCCGGATGGCGTCCGCAACGGCACTTTCCCTTTGGCCCTCGGCCTTCGCAGCGCTGGAGTCTGAGGCTCGTTGCTCCTCCACCTGCCGGTATGCCTCGGAAATCTTTCGCCCGAGCTTGGAGAAGCTGTCTCCAACTTGGTCCCATGCCCGCTTCGCATCGTCCATCCGATCTCATCTCCGTTCGACTAGTCGTCCTTCTCTCACTTGGCACGCTTTAGGAAGTGATCATGACTCCGTAAGGAACCGAGCACTCCGCCAGGAATATCCATCCGCTCTCATTCCATCCAGTCTAGGAGCGCTAGCTGCTTGACGGGATCGCGCGCAGGACGGACTCAACATGCAGGGTGGGCCGGTGGTCCAGCAGTTCGGGGCCTTGCTTACCCCAGTAGCCGGTCCAGTTGCCGCTGGTGGCACCGAAGCTGTCGAGGCTGGTAAGGACGTCGAGAGTGTAGGTAGCGGTAATGATGTCCTCCTTGCGGTCGATTCGGTGTGTCGATACCGACAACTGACTGCGCACCTATGTCACGTTGCATACCGCGGGCGGCCGACCGGCCGGTAGACCTGCATCGTTATGCCCTTCGAGAAGGCTCTCGAGTCGACCAGGTCGAGCGCTATGTCCGGGCCCGTTGCGGGAAATAGTCGCGTGCCCTGGCCGACGATCACGGGAAAGGTGAACAGGGTGATCTCGTCGACCATCTGGTTGTCGAGCAACCATCGGATCAGGGCGCCGCTGCCGTGCACCTGCAGCTCACCTGCCGGCTTGGCTTTCAGCTCGCCGATGGCCGCCGCGACGTCTCCGGAGAGGACGGTTGTGTCCGCCCATAGCGGGTCGGTGAGCGTGGTCGATGCCACGTACTTGGGCTTCTCGTTCAACGCGACGCCGATGGGTTGAGCGCGCATTTCTGCGATTGTTCCCCAAGAGCCGGCGAAGATCTCGAAGGTCCGCCGGCCGAACAGGAACGCGTCGGCGCGCTGGAAGACCTGCTCGAGAAACGTCGCCGCCGTGCCCCCGAACAGCGCCAGAGCCCATCCGCCACGCTCGAATCCGCCCCTGCGGTCCTCGTCGGACCCGCCGAGTCCCTGCATCACTCCGTCGACGGAAACGTGTGTGACGGTCGTCAGCTTCATAGTTCGTCCTTTCTGGGGGTGTCTCTTTCGTTATATGACCGCATCAAGGCGCTGATCTCATCGGTCGAGCGAGGGGGGGCGCGCTCGTCGAGCAGCCAGTCGCGTTCGGGGGCCCCGCGGCCGCCGGCGGGGTGACACCTCGGCACCGCACGAGGTCGCAGCGCGTCGTCTTAGTCAGCGCATCACGACGTCGAGCGCCGGCCACGGTGGACCCTCGCGTAGGGCGCTCAGGAGCTGTCGCGCTGCTCGTTGCCCGTCTGGGAGTTGGTCGCCTGGATCCAAGCGCCATGCTGCGACCATCGCAAGAACAAGGATCCGGCATTCGCGAAGCACATCTTGATCAACCTCCGGATAGCGCACGCTGACCTCCTGAGGCACATGGGC
>DATAPE010000213.1:0-1638 GCA_036265345.1 Actinomycetota bacterium | reverse complement strand
CAGCCGAGACGCCGATCCTCTCCAAGCTGGCCGAACGCTACCGGGACGCGGTGACCGGCACCGATCCCCATCCGGCCGTCGAGCTTGCGATGGTGCCTCCACCCTGATGCCGGATCGCACGATCGTCGGGGTCATCCCCGCGGCCGGGTACGCAACGCGTCTACAGCCTCTGGACTGCTCAAAAGAAGTACTGCCGATCGGCGGGCGGGCGGTCATGGATTACGTGATCGATCGCATGCGTCTAGCCGGTTCTAGGGAGGTTCGGGTCGTGACTCGGCCGGAGAAGGCAGACGTGATCGCTCACGCAGAAGCAATAGGCACCACTGTCGTACTCGCCAACCCCGCGACGCCCGGCGAGTCTTTCGTCGCCGGCATGGCGGGGCTAGCGCCCGAGGACATCGTGCTGATCGGATGGCCTGACACGCTCTGGGAGCCCGAGGACGGCTACGTCCCACTCGTCCAGGCCGTCGAGGGAGGGCGTGAGATCGCGCTCGGGCTGTTCGAGACTCCCGACCTCGAGCGGTCGGACGTGATCAGCTTCGACGGCTCCGGCCGCATCACGGGCATCCACATCAAGCCCGCCGAACCGCCGTCGACCTGGATCTGGGGCTGCGCAGCCGCTAGGGTGCGCGCCCTCGGGGGTCTCGAGCGCGAGGAGTGGCCGGGTTCGTTCTTCGATTCGCTCTGCCAGAATGGAGTCGGGCTCCACGCCGTTCAGCTCTCCGACGTTTGGCTGGACATCGGCACCAAGGAGGCCCTCGAGCAAGCGCTTGCCGGCCGGGAAGTCCGAGATCCCTAGGGGAAGGAGATTTCAAGATGCACGCGATCTATGTCGACTCACCCGCGCCCGACGACCTTCGTCGTGAGCGCCTCTACGACGGCGACCTCTTCGTCTATTCGCCTCAACCTGCGACCACCGCACTCTGCGAGTTCGGGCGGCAACTGGCTGTAGAGGCATTCGCTCCACACGATCCGGAGACCGCTCAAGAGGATATGGAAGTCGAGGACTACGCCGCGCTGCTCGCCGACCTGAAGCCGCGGTTCATCCACGATCCCGAGTCGAAACGGCTGATCCAGGAGATGCTCACCAATCTCGGATGCGATCCCGAGCAGGTGTATTTCGACGTGCCGCGGATGCGCACCTCGACATCACACGGCTACCTGACGAGCGGGATCGCCTACGCCTTCCATCCCCACCGTGACACCTGGTACTCGGCACCTCAGAGTCAGTTGAACTGGTGGCTCCCCATCTACCCGATCACGGTGGACAACGGGCTCGCGTTCCATCCGAGGTACTGGGACACGCCGATCAAGAACAGCTCCCGTACGTACAACTACGCGGTCTGGAACGCGACGAGTCGCCAGGAGGCGGCCAAACACGTCAAGAGCGACACTCGCGTGCAACCTAAGCCCGAGGAAGACATCGAGCTCGATCCCCAGATCCGTCCGATCTGCGAACCGGGCGGGCTCATCATCTTCTCCGCCGCACAGATGCACTCGAGCGTGCCCAACACGTCAGGCAAGACGCGCTTCAGCATCGACTTCCGAACGGTTCACATCGGCGATGCCGCCGATGAGCGAGGCGCCCCGAACATCGACTCGGAATGTACGGGGACGACCATGGGCGATTACCTGCGA
>DATAPE010000212.1:0-3375 GCA_036265345.1 Actinomycetota bacterium | reverse complement strand
CGCGCCGGTGCTGCTGCCGGAGGTCGTTGGCCACGGAGTTGCGGCCGAGACCGAAGACATACGGAACGCGCTGACAACTGTCTCGTTTGACGATGTGGACCTCGTGGTGGTGTTGTCGCCGCATGCTCGTGCGACCGGCGTGTACGAATCTGTAGCAGGCGACCTGGACGACTTCGGTATCTCCGGCATCGAGCTGGAGCGGTCCTCTGACCCCGATGCCGTGGAGATGCTGGCGACCAGCTGGAACCAGACGGTGCTTCGTGAACCGATAGACCACGGCGTCCTCGTTCCTCTGAAGTTACTTGCGACCCGCACGACCCCAGTCGTGGCGGCAGGTCTTGCCGGTACCGACGAGGAGGCAACGTCACCCGACGAAGCGATCGCCGCCGGGCTGGCCTTCGCGGACGCGATCGCGGAGTTGTCCCGCGACCGATCGATGTGCATGGTAGTGAGTGGTCAGACCTCGTGCGCGTTGACTCCGCGGGCACCGTTGACCGAACGAGCCGAGGCCAAGCCGGTGGAGGCAAACGTCGTAGGTGCTCTGGGCGGTGACCCGTCCGCTCTCGGAGGGTCGGTGCGAGATCTGTGGAGGCTCGGCGGCTCGTGCTCCCCAGGCACCCTGGCGTCCTACGGGCGGGTATTTGCCGGCCGACGGTCCGAAGTCCTCGCCTACGCCTACCCGTTCGGCGTGGGCTATGTCGTCGCCCGCGTGACCTGATGGCGGTGCCCGTTGCAGCGATCGTGGGAGCGACGGGAGTCGGAAAGACGAAAGTCTCCCTCGCGGTTGCGCCGCACCTCGACGCCGAGATCGTCTCGGTGGACTCGATGCAGATCTACCGCGGGTTGGATATCGGTACCGCGAAGCCCGGCGCGCCGATTCGCTCAGACGTCCCGCATCATCTGATCGACCTCTTCGATCCTTCCTATGAGGTGACCGTCGCGGAATTTCAGAAGCTGGGCCGAGCCGCGATCGCAGACGTCACTGCCAGAGGCAAACGGCCGTTGCTTGTCGGTGGCTCCGGGCTCTACTTCCGGGCCGTCGTCGACGACCTGCGATTCCCTCCGCGGTCGGTGCAGGTTCGGCAGCAACTCGAGAGCGAGATCGAGGCGCAGGGAGCCGCGGCGGTCTACGAACGACTCGCCGTGCTGGATCCTCCTGCCGCCGCCAAGATCGATCCCAGGAACGCGCGCCGGATCGCACGGGCGCTAGAGGTGATCGAGGTGACCGGGCGGCCCTTCTCGGAGAGCGATGCATGGGAGAAGTTCGACAGCATCTACGACCTTCGCCTTGCGGGCCTGACGCTGGCGCGAGAGAAGCTGTTCGCGCGCCTCGAGGTTCGGGTAGATGCGATGTTGGATGGCGGTCTCATCGAGGAAGCGCGCGCTCTGCAGGGGGCCGGGATAGGGAGGAGCGCGGGGCAGGCCCTTGGCTACCGGCAGATCCTCGAAGCCCCCGCAGGACGGTCACACGACCAGATCCGTGACGACATCCTGGCCGCGACCAAGAGATTTGCGCGTCGGCAGGAGTCCTGGTTCCGCAGCGACCCCCGGGTGGTGTGGTTCGAGGCCGACGAACCCGGATTAGTGGATCGGTTGGTCGCCTTCTTCCGGCGGCCCTCCTAAGCCTGCTCGCCAAATAAGGTTGGTTGGCTCTCCCGCGTTCTGAGCTCCTCCCATTCGCGGCGGAGTATCCCCATCACGAGCTCGTCGACGTGGTGACCGTCACGCCATGCCGTCTCGCGCACGCGGCCCTCTTGTATGAAGCCACAGCTCCTGTAGGAGCGGATCGCCCGCTCGTTGTCGTCCGCGACCTCGAGCCAAACCTTGTGTGCGTTGCGATGCACGAAGGCGTAGTCCAACAGTGTGTTGACCGCGTCGCGGCCGTACCCCTGCCCCCAGCGGGCCTTATCGCCGATCGCGACAGCGAGGCGCAGCGTCCTGGCATCGTCCCAATCGAACAAGCCGCACCATCCGATCAGGCTCCCGTCCACGGTGATGCCGAACCGAGTGACCGGATCCTCTTTCACTTCCTTGTCGAAATGGGCCTCGAGCTGGGCCAAGCTCATCGGGCGGATATCGCCCCCGGCGGGGAGCTCCACCTCGACGTCGTTGAACCATTCCCACAACGTGCGAAGGTCGTCGCGTTCGATGGCTCTGAGCTCTACCTTCTTTCCTTGCAGCATCCGCTCAAGCCTCCCTCGCGGTTACCTTTGAAACCATGAGATTCGCCAAGTATCAGGGAACGGGCAACGACTTCGTCATGGTCGCCGACCCTCGCGACGCGCTGAAGCTGTCGGCGGAGGCTGTCAGACGCGTGTGTGACCGGCGCTTCGGCATCGGTGCCGACGGGGTCATCCGCGTGGCCCCCGGCCGCGATGGGGGAGAGCTGCTTATGGATTACGTCAACTCCGATGGCTCCGTAGGGGAGATGTGCGGCAACGGGATCCGGTGCCTAGCCCTGTTCGCACGCGAAGAGGGCATGACGTCGGCCCACGAGCTGCGGGTGGAGACCCTTGCCGGAGTGAAGACGATCGAGGTACAGCCCACGGACCGGGTACGGGTCGACATGGGGCCCCCGATCTTCACCCCCCGAGATATCCCCGTCGATCTGATCGGCGATGACGTTCTCCGGGCGCATCTATCGACGGAGCTTGAGGTCGCGTGTCTCTCCATGGGCAATCCCCATGCCGTGCTCTTCGTGGACGACCCTCAGGAAGCGCCCGTCACCACGCTGGGGCCCACGATCGAGCACCATGGTGCCTTCCCCAACGGCGCGAACGTCGAGTTCGTGCGGGTGTTGTCCCCAGAGCGGATCAGGATGCGCGTGTGGGAACGCGGCTCCGGGGAGACACTCGCGTGCGGAACCGGCGCGTGTGCTGCCGCGGTGGCCACTCGACTCCTGGTCGGTGGCGCCGAGAGGATCACGGTCGAGCTTCCCGGCGGCGAGGTCGAGGTCGAGTGGGCGGGGAGTCTGCACCAGCAGGCGCCCGTCTTCCTGACCGGTGATGCAGCGAAGGTCTACGACGGGGAGATCGGAGCCGAAGCGTGGGCGTGAGGACGGCTAAGCGGATCGAGAAGCTGCCGGCCTATCTGTTCGCGGAGATCGATCGAAAGGTCACAGAAGCGCGGGCGCGCGGCGCGGACATCATCTCTTTCGGAGTGGGCGATCCCGACCTACCTTCGCCCCCGCACGTGATCGAGGCTCTCACTGAAGCCGCCCGCGATCCCGACACGCACCGCTACCCCTCTTATACGGGAATGCCGCGTTTCCGCGAATCGATCGCTGCTTGGTACGGGCGGCGCTTCGGAGTGACGCTGGACCCGGACACCGAGGTCCAGCCGCTGGTGGGTTCGAAGGAGGGGATATTCCATCTC
>DATAPE010000211.1:0-5370 GCA_036265345.1 Actinomycetota bacterium | reverse complement strand
GCGACCGCGCCAATGGCTATCAGCACACCGAATGTCAGCGAAAACAAGATACCCCGCCCGGTAGGCATCGCTGAATTCTCCCTCATCTGTTGGCTCGACTGGTGGACCTCACGACTTTCGAGCTCCGACGATGACCAACGTTACGCCGCCGGCAAGTGCCAGGACGCCGAGGATCGGAGGCAGGGGAATGCGTCGTTCCTTGTCAACCGAGGCCTTGAGCGGACCCAGATCGATGACCTTCTCACGCGTCGTGTACGTGATGCCCTGGTAGGCCAGGGCGAGCACACCGAGAATGATCAGGGCGATACCGACGATTGTGACGGGTTTCACGGGGCGCTGCTCCTCTCCTGGGTCGTCCGGCTGCTGGTGCCGGGCGACCAATTGAAATCTCGGCTGACGTCGCCGCACTCGTGCAACCGGGGGACCAAGCGGTAGCGCCGGATATTCGAGCAGTTGGCGGACTGGATTCCTTTCCCCGAGTGGGACAACGTCGCGACCCTGCGACATGGATGCCCCACGCTCTCGGTCCCGTCGTCGGCGGGAGCTCGAGGATTGCCGGATTCCTCCACGTCATACTCCGTGACCGATTGGAGCGATCATGAATCGATCCGCGAGCTCCGGCCGGGGCGAGCTGAAGAGCATCGCCCGTCTCGCGATGCTCGTCAGCTGGTCCCGACTGGACATCGCGGTCAATTCATCGTGGCTCCGCTCGTCTGACCGGGGCGGCGGTGACGGGTGATATCTCGCATCGCCGACGGTCGCAGGGCGTTGCGCGACGTGCGCATTCGCTAGCGCGCGTTGAGCGTCCCATATCCTCCGATCGCGAGGACACCGCTTCGCTTGTCGCTCACCCTCCTGGGGCACCCCTGCCGCAGCAGCGGCGCCTCTGTCCCTCTTGAGCAAACTCGGCCAGGCCGACAACATCGTGAATTCTCAACACATCGGCTTGGCTCCTCGGTTGCACTGAGCGATCGCAGCAGCACGATTCGCGACTTCGGGGGTTGCAGCCACGCTGGCCCTCGTTGTCACCCTGTTCCAGTTCATTGGCGGCTGCCGATGCATCTGACGGCGCCGCCGATGAGGTGCGCGGTGGGGCCGATGCCGGCACCCCACGAGGTCGCGCCCGCCGACGAGAACGTGGAGCCGGTCCACACGCGGCGATCCGGGCAGGCCGAGCTGGGCGTTCAGAGCCGGCTACCTTGATCGTCATTCGAAATGGAGTCGTTCCATGAAGCCACTCAGAGGGTTCGGAATCCTTGTCCTCACGATCGTGCTGGCGTCGGCCTGGGGATGCGGTTCGACGGCCACGAGAGAGGGAACCGGCGAGTACGTCGATGATTCCGTGATCACGTCGAAGGTGAAGGCGCTGATCCTCAAGGACCCCGACCTCAAGGTCAACGAGATCAACGTCGAGACGTTCAAGGGCGTGGTCCAGCTGAGCGGCTTCGTGCGGTCCCAGGCGGACATCGACAAGGCGGTCCAGGTGGCGCGGGGGGTCGCCGGCGTGAAGTCCGTCAAGAACGACATGCGGCTCAAGTGACGGAGGAGGACTGCGATGCGAACCAGTAGGGCCTTCGTCCTGGGCGCGATCGTGGCCGCAGCTGCCGTGTGGCTGTGGAGACGGGACATGGAGGAATACGTGAAGGCGAAGACGCGGGGTGTGCGCACGAAGGCAGCGGACGGTGTTCGGGCAATAGGGGAGAAGGCTGGGAGGGCGCTGAACCGCGTCGCAGATGCCGGAGAAGCGATTCGCCCGGGACCACCAGCGACACAACCCTGACCCACCCACCCGCGAACTTGCGATTCGCGAGAGAAGGAGCACGTCACCATGACAGGCTACGTTGGACCGATCGAGAGCGAGACCCTCAAGAACCCCTACTTCCGGCGGGTCCTGTTCACCGGTAAGCATGCCCAGCTCGTGGTCATGTCCCTGCAGCCGGGCGAGGAGATCGGCGAGGAAGTGCACCCGGACGTCGATCAGTTCTTCCGCATCGAGCAGGGTGAGGCGAGGTTCGTCTTCAACGAGACGGAAGAACACCTGGTTCGCGATGCGAACGCTGTCGTCGTGCCTGCAGGCACCCACCACAATGTCATCAATGCGTCGAAGACGACGCCCTTGAAGCTGTACACCATCTATTCCCCGCCGAACCACCCCGATGGGACGGTGCACAAGACCAAGAGCGAGGCCGAGGCGGCCGAAGCGGCCGAGCATCATCGCTGAACGCCTGAGCTCGAACGGAGAACACGATGAGCCGACAGATCCTGGCAGTAGCCGCGCTCGGATTCGCAGTGGCGGTCGGTCTCGCTGCGTGTGAGGAGAAGGGGCCCATGCAGATCACCGCCGCCGAGGCCGGGTCCACGAGCTGTCACATCGGGATCTGAACCATGTGGCGAAGGCCCTGACTGCTCGCACATGGCGCTGATCACCACGGCGCCCACCCTGTAGGATCGGCTCATGGATGGGCACCACGATCGACCGTCTGGTCCGCGACCGGCGCACCCCGCGGCCTCCAGGTTGACCGCGCGCGGCACCGCGATCCACAACGTCTCGTTCTTCCTCCTCGTCGCTCTGACGACGCTCGCCTTCCTGGCGCTCATCGGCAGCTTCCTCATGCCCGTGTTCTGGGCGGCGGTGCTCGCGACGGTCTTTTTCCCGCTCCAACGTCGGTATGTCGCGCGACTGGGCGGGCGAAGATCTCTGGCGGCCCTGGCGACGCTGCTGACGATCATCGGCCTCGTCGTGGTCCCGATCTTTCTGATCGGCCTGGCGGTCGCGCGCGAAGCGATCGCCCTCCACGACCAGATCACGAGCGGCGCAATCGACCTGCAGGCTCCGATCCGATTCCTGCAGCGGCTCCCCCCCCTCGCGAGCCACTATGTCCGCGGGTTCGGTATCGATGTGGAGGGGGTAGTGCAGCGGCTCTCGACCTCCGCTGTCGCCGCCTCTCAGTTCATCGCGTCCAGCGCGCTGGGCATCGGGCAGGATGTGCTGCGGGTTACCGCACTCTTCTTCCTGATGCTGTACATGCTCTTCTTCTTCCTCCGTGATGGCAGCCAGCTCGTTGCCACGCTCATTCGCCTGCTGCCCCTCGGAGATGTGCGCGAACGCCAGCTCCTGGCCAAGTTCGCAGAGGTCTCTCTGGCCACGATCAAGGGCACGCTCGTGGTCGGCTTCGTTCAAGGTGCGATCGGTGCCGGCTTCTTCTGGGCTCTCGGAATCCCGGCCCCAGTATTCTGGGGCACGCTCATGGCGATGTTCTCCGTGCTTCCGGCGGTGGGCTCGGGCCTGGTCTGGCTTCCCGCAGCGGTGATTCTCCTCGGGATGGGCCACGTCGTGAAGGGCATCATCCTGATCGCGGCTGGCGTTCTGATCATCGGTCTGGTCGACAATGTGCTCCGCCCCGTCCTTGTCGGTCGCGCCACCCAGATGCCGGACTATCTCGTGCTCCTCGCAACGCTGGGTGGCATCGCCGTCTTCGGTGTCTCGGGGTTTGTCGTCGGACCCGTCATTGCGGCATTTTTCATCGTCGTGTGGGAGATGTTCGCGCAAGAGTACGCGGAGCGGACCGCCCCCCATGGTGAACGATCGACCGCCGAAGCGGATGACTCGATCGTTTGACCGCGAGCCAGGCGCGGGAACGCTGATCATCAGCAATGGCGGCACGCGTCGTCGCTGACCGTTCTGGCACCCGGGGCTACCATGTCCTCGTGAACGCGCGATACGCCATCGGCTGCGCGGCGGTGTTGATGTGGCTCACGGCGACCGCCTGCACGAGCGCGGTACCACAGAAGTACCTCCCGTATCCGCTCACCAACGAGACCTTCGAGGATCCCGTGAAGGTGGTCAACATCCCGTTGCCGGTGATCAAGACTGACCCGAACGAGGGCGTATCCCTGGGCGCGCTGTCGGCGTTCCTGCTCCACAACCGGAAGGACGAGATCGGCACGATGATCGTGCCCCAGGTGAACTACAACGACAACTTCGGCACCACGGCGAGTATCTTCGGAGCGTTCTATCCCGCGCCCGATCGGCAGTGGGAGCTCCATCTCTCCAAGTCCGAGCATGTCAACGAAGACTACGGCTTCAAGTTCGAGGACCGGACCCTCCTCGATCGGAAACTGGACGCCGCGGGGGAGCTGTTCGCCTTTACCGACGGGTCGGCGAGGTTCTTCGGCTTCCAGTCGCGCAGCGCCGCCAGCAACGAGACGAACTACGCCGACCAGGAGGTGGGATTCGTGTTGTCGGGCGCGTACAGCCTCATGCCGGGGCTCCGGCTCGTGGTCGGCGACCGGTTCCGGCAGGTGGACATCCGCCGCGGCGCGGTGACGTCGCTGCCCTCCATCCAGCAGCGATTCAGCAGGGCCGAGGTTCCCGGCATCGAAGGCTTCACCACGCATGCCCAGCAGTTCGGCCTGACATACAGCTCGCTCGACGATGCCGACATGCCGACGCAGGGGCTATACGGCAGGGCCGTCTTCGAGCTGAGCACGTCGGCCCTGGGGAGCAGTGCGACGTATCGACACTACACGGTGGAGCTCAAGACCTTCCTGCCCCTGGCTGACTCCCGCTATGTCACCGCGGTCAGAGCGGCCTACAACCAGACGCTCGGCGACGACGTCCCCTTTCTGGAGCGGAGTATCCTCGGGGGCAAGAACACGCTCCGGGGACATGGCGACAACCGCTTCGTCGACAGCAGCTACGTCCTCCTGAACATCGAAGAGCGAGTCCGCCTCTTTCGCTACAAGCTGTTCAACGTGAACACCGACTGGGAGATCGCCCCGTTCCTGGACCTCGGGGCCGTGGCGAATAACCTGCTCGACGTGACCACCAAGAACTTCGTCGTGAATCCCGGTGTCGGCTTCCGGGCGGTCGTCCGCCCGAACGTCGTGGGCCGGGTGGACATCGGCTTCGGCAAGGAAGGGCCGGCTATCTTCGCCACGCTCGGCTACCCGTTCTAGGCGGGCGACGGTGCCGCGACAGTGCGGCAGCCGAAGGACATGTGGGGCGCAGATGCCGCGCCCGGCCTATCCGGACCAGACGTCCGCATCGCCCGCGTGCTCAGGAACCGCGGTTAGATGCCGCATTCGGCGGGTCGGCCGCGTGGGCTTTCTCTGGCACCACCCTTGCTGAGAAGTACGATCCCTGGTTGGAGGATGCGGGATGCCTTCGAACGTGAGCTCGCAGTCGATACAGGGAACCTTCGCGGCCCCGATGACCGGAGAACAAGAGGCCGGATGCGCCGGGCTCGGCATCCGCCATGTCCTCGTGCCGCTGGACGGGTCCGCCCTCGCCGAGGGCGCGCTGCCCTGGGCGGTTGCCGTGGCGCAGGCTCTCCCCGCGCGGGTGACGCTTCTGCGCGTCCTCGAGAA